>CAZWKI010000022.1:0-17641 GCA_964634645.1 uncultured Gammaproteobacteria bacterium
CAAGTGAACATGTCTCTAGGCTTGTTTCTGACAAAATTCATATACCATTATCTCAGGTTTCTATTTCTGAAAGTGAAAAATTATTGCGCATGGAAGAAATTTTACACCAAAGAATTGTTGGTCAAGATGAGGCCGTTAAAATGGTTTCATCAGCACTAAGACGTGCAAGAGCTGAAATAAGAGACGAAAAAAAACCAATAACAAATTTATTATTTTTGGGACCGACAGGTGTTGGTAAAACAGAGCTTGCAAAAGCAGTTGCAGAAGCATTTTTTGGTAACGAAAACAATATGATAAGACTTGATATGAGTGAATATCAAGACTCTTCAAGTATTATGAGACTTATAGGCATGGAAGGTTCAGGAGAGGGAGGTATACTAAACGAAGCAATTAAAAAAAATCCCTTTTCTTTGCTTTTGTTAGATGAAATAGAAAAAGCACACCCAGACATCTTAAATGTATTTTTGCAAATTATGGATGAAGGAAGACTTACAAGTTCAATTGGTGCAGTAATTGATTTTTCAAATTGTATTATTATTGGAACATCTAATGCAGCAGCATTTTATTTGCAAGATCAAATTCAAAAAGGAATAGACATAGATACAATAAAAAGAAATTTATTAGAAAGTGAGTTGAGGCCACATTTTAAACCAGAATTTTTAAATAGATTTAACGGAATAGTTTTGTTCAAACCACTTACCCAAATTGAAATTGAACAAATTACACAATTATTGTTGAAAAGAGTAGCAAAGAGATTACAAGAAAAAGGAATAGATTTTATGGCAGAAAAAGAAGCCGTAAAAGAGCTTGCAAAACAAGGTTTTAGTAAGGATTTTGGTGCAAGACCACTTAAGCGTACAATTGAATCAAGTGTTGATGATGCGCTCGCTAATTATTTACTTTCTGGAAAAATTGGAAGAAGAGACAAGGTTATATTAGAAAAAGGATTAAATATTAGAATAGAAAAAGCAAGAAGATTTTAATTAAATTTAAGTATAATTGCATAATTCACCATAATTTAATAGACTAATATAGTAATCATAAGTAGATTGCCAGTCCTGATAGCCGTCAGATAGACGGCAAATATAAAATACTTAATTTTATGTCAAAAAAAGAAAAAAAAGTCAATATAGGAACTCAAAACAATGAAAAAATAGACAAAATAATATCACTTTGTAAAAGAAGGGGTTTTGTCTATCCGTCATCAGAAATTTATGGAGGATTTGCTGCTGTATATGACTATGGTCCATATGGCGTAGAGCTTATTAATAATATAAAAAATGCTTGGTGGAAATACATGGTCCAGACAAGAGAAGATATTGTTGGGCTTGATAGCGCTATTTTTATGCATCCGAAAATATGGGAAGCAAGTGGACATGTTTCTGGATTTTCAGATCCGCTCACAGAATGCAAAAAATGTCATTTTCGATTTAGGGTTGATACAGCACTAGAAGAAATTGGAGTGAAAGCAGATGAGAAAATGACAGAGTTAGAGGTCGGCAAAATTTTTGAAAAAAATATAAAAAAAATAAAATGCCCAAAATGTGCTAGTTCAGAGTTTACAGATATAAAAAAATTTAATCTTCTTGTAAAATCAAATTTAGGAAATTTTACATCAAATGATAGTGATCCAGTCTATCTAAGAGGAGAAACTTGCCAGGGCATTTATGTAAATTATAAAAATGTCTTGGATTCCACCCGGGTAAAAATTCCGTTTGGAATCGCTCAAATTGGAAAAGCTTTTCGAAATGAAATTACAGCTCGTCAATTTATTTTCAGGACTCGTGAATTTGAACAAATGGAGATGCAATATTTCGTGAGCCCCAAGTCAGAAATGAAAGAATATGAAAAACTAAAAGAATATAGATGGAAATTTTATATTTCTCTTGGAATAAATGAAAAAAATTTGAAATGGCATAAGCATGAAAATTTAGTTTTTTATGCAAAGCGCGCTTATGACATAGAATATAATTATCCTTTTGGATTTAAGGAACTTGAAGGACTTCATGCAAGAGGAGATTATGATTTGTCTCAACACATGAAATTTTCTGGTCAAGATTTGTCTTATTTAGATCAAACTACAAATGAAAAATATATTCCGCATGTTGTTGAGTCATCAGCGGGTGTAAATCGTACTTTCTTGGCAATTCTTTGCGAGGCCTATAATGAAGAAGTAATTTCTTCTCAAGAAAAAAGAGTTGTTTTGAAATTAAAACCATCTCTTGCGCCAATAAAAATTGCAGTATTTCCACTGCTCAAAAACAAAAAAGAATTAGTAGACAAAGCACATGAAATATTTAAGGACTTGAGTACATTTTATAGATGTGAATTCGACGATAATGGAAATATTGGAAAAAGATATAGAAGACAAGATGAAATAGGAACGCCATATTGTATAACAATTGATTTTGACACTCTAGAAAAAAATGATGTGACAATAAGAGATAGAGACACAATGAAACAGGAAAGAATAAATATAGATGATTTAACGCAATATTTTATAAATAAAATAAAGTAAACATAATTTTCAATTTATTAAAATATTTTAAATTGATTAAAAATAAAATGAAATCCGTTAGATAATATTTTGCAGTATCTTTCGGAATTATTAAATAAATAATATTTATATAAAAGCAAAAAATAATATGATTAAAATATCTAATAAATTGAACAAAAAAACAAAAATATTTATTATAATTATTACGATGGTATATTTATTTCCATTGTCTTTTGATTTTGTAACAGCGGCAAAAATAAAGTGTAAAACCCCTACCACCACTCCAATTTATCTAGAATCTCCTTTTCCAGGAATGAACGTTACGAAAAAGGGTGTTGGTAGCGTTGAAGATTTTACTGAATATGTTTTGCTTCTTTATAAATACCTTATTTATTTATCAGGAATTGTTGCTGTTATTATGATAATGATAGCTGGTTTTCAATGGGTTTCAGCTGGTGGAAATTCAAGTAAAATAGGAGAAGCAAAATCTCGTATAACAAGTGCTCTGATAGGCCTTTTTCTTGTATTTGGTGTTTATATTATTTTGTATACAATAAATCCGGTATTAGTAAATCCAGTAATGCCAAAGATTTGTGATATAAATTCCGTTCCTTTAGAATCTAAAACAAAAGAAACGTGTGCTGATGATAGAGGAAGAATATGTACCAATTGTAGCGAAAATAATCCTTCAAATTGTTATTGTGATAGCGCCGGTGTTGAAGATTTTTATTTGATTTCCGATGGTTGGGCTGGTCAACCAGCATATTGTTGTGTTTGTAAACAATGTTCAAAAGACAGACAATTTTCAGCAACAGGAAATTGCCAAAAAATATGTGCTGATCTTGGTTGTACGGGTCCAGTCATGGGCGAAGAATATTTTTCTTATGGTACTTGTTGTGATTGTAGTGACTGTCCTGGACCAGATCTTACTGATTCCGAATGTGATACAGAGCCTATGTATTCATCGTGTACCTTAGATAGGGGCGATGGTTTATACGCAGATGCTGGGGATCCAGGATATTGTGGTTCAGATAAGAGATGTATTAAATGTATTGATTTGGGACAGGAATGTGTTGACTCATTACAATGTGTAAATTATGATCATAATTATGAAGCTCTTGATGTAGATGGTTGTGGCTTTGAATATACCGATGCTACCGTAAGTTGTCACGATGGATTTTTGGGCCTTGGTGCAAACAAATGTGATGATATTGATTTATAATATTATGCAAAATATATTTTTAAAAAAACTCAAAGAAACTCAGGCAATTACTGTTTTGGTTTTGATAAAAACAGGAGCTCGCTATGAAGACAAGAGCAATCTTGGTGTTGCTCATTTTATAGAGCACTTGCTTTTTAAGGGAACAAAAAAAAGACCAAACTCTCTTGCAATAACAAAAGAGCTTGATGGAATAGGAGCTGAGTTTAATGCATTTACATCAAAAGACAAAACTGGTTTTTATATAAAAGCACCCAAGAACCATCTTGAATTAGCGCTTGATATTCTCTCAGATATGATATTTAACTCAACTTTCAATAAAAAAGAAATTGATAGAGAAAGGGGTGTAATAATAGAGGAGTTTAATATGTATTACGACAACCCTGTCATGTTTATTGATACACTACTCGAGTGCTCCGTTTTTAAGGGGCATGAATTAGGCGAACTTATACTCGGAGATAAAAATGTTATAAAGAATATTTCAAGAAACAAAATATTGGATTTTTATAAAAAATATTATAGACCGGAGAATATGCTTATTGGTATTTCTGGTAATTTTGAAGAAAATAAAACAAAAAAACTCATAAAAAAGTATTTCAAAGTAACAGAGTTTGACAAAAAAGACAATTTTCATAAATTTAAATCAAATCAGAAAAACAGAGAGATAATAATAAGAAATAGAAAAACAGATCAAGTTCATACAGCCATTGGATTTACAGGAGTTTCTTACGATGACAAAGATTATTATCCACTCAAATTGCTTTCTCTTATAATGGGTGGAAATATGAGCTCAAGATTATTTTTGAGAATTAGAGAAAAATTGGGATTATGTTACTATATAAGGGTGCATTGTGATAATTATGAAGATACGGGAATGTTTTCTATTATATCAGGACTTGATAAATTCCGAATTGAAAGCGCAATACAAAATATTTTATTGGAAATCAAAGATGTTAAAACAAAATTGGTTTCAAAAAAAGAACTTGAAATGGCAAAGGAGTTTATTGCTGGGAAGCTTATTTTGAATTTGGAAGATAGTGCACATGTTGTTGATTGGTATCTGGGACAATTATTGTTTGAAAATAAATTAGAAACTCCAGAAGAAGTTCTCAAAAAAATAAAAAAAGTAAATCAAAACGATATAAAAAGAGTCGCAAATAGAATTTTAAAGCAAGAAAAATTGAACTTAGCAGTTATCGGTTCATTTAATAAAGACTGGAATAAAAAAATTAGAAAACTTATTTCAAAATACAAATTTTAAAAATTAATTCATTCAGTTATCTAACTGGATAAAAATCATATGGAAACAAAAACGGTAAATATTTCAACGCTCACATTTTTAAAGGTTATTATTATTGGTCTTGTTTTGTTGCTTCTATTTTTGGTCAAAGATGTTTTGGCAATAATATTTTTGGCTTTTGTATTTGCTTCAACTATGAAACCATGGATAGCTTGGCTTGAAAAAATAAAAATCCCAAAAGTGTTGAGTATAATTATTATATATTTAATTTTTATTGGAATATTTTCTGTATTTATGGTTTTGATAGTTCCTCCAGTGTCAAAAGAAATTGGAAATCTTGCAAAGTCATTTCCTCAGTACTATGAAAAGCTTACTGTTATGCTGGATAAATTTAATGGAAGCAACAATCCAAATTTTGCTTATCAAATGCAATCTAGTCTTAATACGCTAAGCGATGGTTTATCTCAAACAGTCACATCTATATTCAGTAAAACAGTTCAGGTTTTTAGTGGATTTTTTGCGCTTATATCAATACTTGTAATTGCTTTTTATTTTGCTAGTCAAGAAAACGCTATTAAGAAATTTTCTCAAGAAGCAATTCCAGAGAAATATAGAAATTACATTATTGATTTATTTTCAAGAATACAAACAAAGCTTGGTTTTTGGTTTAGGGGGCAGATGTTTTTATGTTTCATAATTTTTGCAGTTACTTGGTTCGGATTATTTGTGGGCGGAATGTTCATGGGTGGTATTAAATACGCTTTGATGCTCGCTGTCGTTGCGGGAATATTTGAGGTAATTCCATTTTTTGGTCCTTGGGCATCTGGAATCATAGCCGTACTTTTAACATTTACTCAATCTCCAGGAAAGGCTCTTTTTGTGGCAATTTTATATTTAGTCATACAACAAGCCGAAAATTCAGTAATTGTCCCTAGGGTAATAGGTAAATCCGTTGGACTTAATCCAATTATTGTAATAATATCAATACTCGTTGGTTTTAAATTGGGCGGAGCAGTTGGAGCATTTATATCAGTGCCCCTTATTGCAGCTCTCTCTGTTTTACTAGGGGATCTTTTTAACAAAAAAGACATTGAAGAAGTAATTGGTTAACATTATGGGAAAGTTATATATAGTAGGAACTCCAATAGGAAATTTATCTGACATAACCTTTCGTGCAATTGAAGTTTTGAAATATGTTGATTTTGTTTTTTGTGAAGACACTAGAGTTACAAAAAATTTATTAAATCATTATAATATAAAAACAAAACTAGAAAGTTATCATAAATTTTCAGACAAGAGTAAAGAAGATAGAGTTGTAGAGTTATTAAAAGACGGGAAAAGCGTTGCATACGTAAGTGATGCTGGAACCCCAGGTATAAGTGATCCAGGGGAAGAATTAGTAAAAATAGTTACAGATTCATTTTCAGAAAATATTATAGAAAGTATTCCAGGAGCATCATCTCTTATTACAGCGCTTTCTATTTCTGGATTTAATTGTGATAGATTTAATTTTTTAGGATTTTTGCCACATAAAAAAGGAAAAGAAACACTGCTCAAAGAAATTATAGAAAGCAATAGAACTACTATGTTTTTTGAGTCTACTCACAGAATTATAAAAACTTTAGAAAAATTAAAAGAATTGGGATTTCAAAATAATAGAAAAATATTTGTAGCACGTGAACTTACAAAAAAATTTGAAACAATTTATAGAGGATCGTTAGGAAAAATTTTACACGAATTAAAAAATGGCATAGCCAAAGGAGAATTTGTGGTAATAGTAGAACGCAAGTAATTTACAATTTTTTATTTACAATTTTCAATTAATTTTCAATTTATAGTTTCATTATTTAAATAACAAAATAAACAAATAGTAAATAAATCAAAATAATAAAATAGTAAATCAATAGAAAATTAAAAATAGTAAATTATAAATAAATTTATGAATTACATCGACATTATTTTTCTCATCACAATACTTTTTTTTACTATTACGGGACTTAGGAAAGGATTAATAAAAAGTATCGGAGGAATAATTGCCATAATTATTGGATTTTACGGAGCATCTATTTTTTATATAAGTTTTTCTTTGTGGCTTCAGGGAGTATCTGGTATTTTTTCAAATACAATTGCAAATATAATAAGCTTTATAGTTGTATTTATTATAATAAACAGATTGGTAATGTTTTTGGTTTATTTGCTTGATAAGGTTTTCAGTGTACCAATAGTAGGAATTTTTAACAAATTACTAGGGGGAATATTTGGATTTTTAGCAGGATTATTAATTGTAGGAATAATAGTTCTCGCAATTTCAAGTTTTTATGAGGGAAAAATTTTGGCTTTTAAAAATTCAAAAATATCAACAAACACACAAAAAATAATTGAATTTATCAAACCACTTATACCAAAGAGCTTGGATTTATCATTTTTAGAAAGCAATTGGATAAATAATTTAAAAAATGTTATACAAAATTTACCACAAAACATTGGAAGTGTTGATGAACTCATGAGTTATCTAAATTCTAATACAAATTTATCGGAAGATATTATAAATGATATAAAAGAAACAAAATTTACAAATGTTAGTATTATAGATATTGATGAAATAAAAATTAAATTGGAAGAATATCTTAATAATAAGCAATGATCAAATAATAAGCTTCAAATAATTACTAATAACTAATTACCAGACTTTGATTATTGATTATTGGAGCTTGATCATTATTTGATTGTTGGAATTTGATTATTGATTATTAAAAAAAGTTATGTTAATAGACACACATGCACATTTGAATTTTGAAGCTTACAATATCGATTTAGAAGACGTTATAAAAAGATGTCAGGGTTTAAAAATGTCTGTTATAAACATTGGGGCACAATTTGAAACATCAAAGAGTGCTGTGGAGCTTACAAAACACAAAAATTTTTATGCATCACTTGGTCTTCATCCCATACACGTATTTGATGAAGATTTCGTTTTGGACGAATATCAGAAGTTAATTACAAATAGAGTTGTGGCGATAGGAGAAACGGGCCTAGACTATTTTCATATAAAAGAAAAAAATAAACCCATATCAGAAGTAATAAAAAAACAAAAACAGGTTTTCCAAAATCATATAAACTTAGCAAAGAAAAATAATCTGCCACTCGTCCTACATGGTAGAAATTCATCAGAAATGAAAACTTGTTATAGCGATATGTTAAAAATTTTGAAAAAAGAAAATTATAACAAGGGCGTTGTACATTGTTTTGGTGGTGATTTAAAAGATGCAAAAAAAGTATTAAATTTTGGATTATATATTGGTTTTACTGGTATTATTACATACAAAAATGCTTCAGATTTGCGTGAAGTTGTAAAATATGCACCACTTGATAGAATACTTATAGAAACAGATTGTCCTTATTTAGCACCACAAAATTACAGGGGGACAAGAAATGAGCCATCTTATGTCATAGAAATTGCTAATGAAATAGCAAAAATCAAAAATTTGAAGCCAAGTAAGGTCATTGAATTTGCTTGGGATAATGCAAGAAAATTATTTAAAATATAAACATTAATAAATTAATAATAAAGATATGTTCGAAAAATTTTGGAGTAAAAATCAAGATTATCAAAATAAACAAAACGCAGAAAAATTTTGGAGTGAAAGGGAAGATGGTCAAAATAAACAAAATTCAGATATAACAATTAACAAAAAGGAAGACGATCGAAATGAATATAATGCAGATAGAAAAATAAAGCCAGATCAGATAATTAAAGAAACATATGTAGACCCAGAAACAAAACAAGAAAGGGAAATAGAAATAAACATAGAAAAAGAATTAGAATACTGGAATTCATTTTACAGAGAAAATAAAGTTGACTGGGTTTCTCTTCCAGAATCAATACAATTGAAAGAAGAGCAAGTTGCAGAAATGAAGCGCCTAATAAAAGAATATGGTTTTGATAAAGTATTAATAATTCCAGAAAATATTGTGGGACTTCCAAGTGGGGAAAATCACGAGTTAATAAAAAAAGCAGAAAATTATTCAAAGCTGCACGAACTTATGACAAAAGGCTACAATAAAACATTTGAAACCGACAATTTTAAATATGGTGACATTACTATTGACCTAGCTACTCAGGTTGGTCGAGTTTTTGAAGAACCTATATATGGTAAATACAAACTTATTTATGAAAAAGACGAACCAAAAAAGGGGGATAATGTATTCCATGAAGACATTAAACCATTACCTAAAAAACCAAATAATTCATTTGATGGGGTAAGGGATAATTCAACAAAATTGAGATTGGTTTTAACAAAAGATGTAAAAGAATTAGATGATGATAAATTTTTTAAGCAAACTATGGGTAAAAAACCAGATGCATTGAAAAAGGAATTTATAGATGAATTGGGATTGCAATCTCTTTCATTGTCAGAATATCTTATATATCAAAGAGAGTATTTTCTTAGAACGCGTAAACATTTAGACCAAGCAAGCTGGACATATCTATTAAACAGTAAAATGGAAATTTCTTCGTGTGTTCCTTATAGTCTTTTTTATGAAGTCGACTTTAAGCTTGGAGTTGGTTGTTATGAGCCATCCCACTCTTTTAGTCAACAAGGTTTTCGACCATCTGGAAGTTTTGAAATATCTGAAACTGAATAATTGAATATTTGTCGGTAGCTTTAATTTAATGCGCGCTTTGTTTTGTTATTCCCAGGTAAGATATTAGAAAATTATTTAAAACATAAGAGTTATGAATTATAAAAAAATTTGGGAAAAAATCTTGTCTGATAATGAAAAAATTGAACACGAGTTTTCCATAGGTCAGGGATACATTGTTTTGGGTGTGATAACATCATTTATTTTAGCCACTATTTTAATTTTTAGTAAAATAATTTATTTGGGCGTTTTGATTTTTATTTTTCCATCTTTTTATTTTTTATTTTATTTAAAGATTGCAAACGCCTATGCTCTTACAGACAAAAGAATTTTAATACATAGGGGTTGGTTGTCTACAAATACAGTAAGTATAGAATATTCAAAAATAACAGATATAAAAATTGAAGAGCCATTTATTTATAAAATATTTACACAAACTGGGAATCTATATATAAATACAGCGGGAAGTTCTAATACTGAAGTTGTTTTATCACACATAGATAATCCATATAATTTGAAAAGAATTTTAGATAATTTAATAAATAAAAGTAAAATTTAATACAAATCTATGTTTATAAATTATTTAATTTTGATTTTACTTGTCATTCTTATCGTAATGATATTTTTGTTAATGAAAAAGAAAAACGAGAAAAAAGATGACCAATCTTTTTTAATGATTCAAAATCAGATAAATGAAATGAGTAAAACACTGGATTCAAAACTAAATGATTCAAATCAAATGATTCATTCGAAGATGACAGAAAGTTTAAATATTGTAAAAAATGTTACACAAAGCTTAACTAAACTTGATGAAACAAATAAACAGGTTATGGGATTTGCTGGGCAATTACAATCACTTGAAAATATTTTAAAAAATCCTAAACAGCGTGGAATATTGGGCGAATATTATTTAGAAACAGTTTTGAAAAACGTTTTACCACCCGACGCATATCAGATGCAATACAAATTTAATAATGGAGAAATAGTTGATGCAGTTGTTTTTACAAAAGAAGGAATTATCCCAGTAGATTCAAAATTTTCACTAGAAAATTATAATAAAATTTTAGATGCCCGTGAGACGCTAGAGAAAGAATCGTTGGAAAAACAATTTAAACAGGATTTGAAAAATAGAATTGACGAAACAAGTAAATATATAAGACCAAAAGAAAAGACAATGGAATTTGCTTTTATGTTTATTCCATCGGAGGCAATTTATTATGATTTACTTGTAAATAAAGTCGGCGCAGTAAAAGTAAATACAAGAGATTTAATTGAATACGCATTTAGAGAAAGAAAAGTAATAATTGTTTCACCAACTACCTTCTTAGCATATTTACAAACAGTTTTACAGGGGCTTCGTGCTTTAAAAATAGAGGAGTCTGTGAAAGACATATTAAAACATGTCTCAAATTTGCAAAACCATATTATAAGTTATGAAGATTATTTGAAAAAACTTGGAAGTAACTTAGGCACAACTGTAAATATGTATAATAGTGCTTATAAAGAATTTGCTAAAATTGATAAAGACGTTATAAAAATTACAGGCAAAGAAACAAAAATAGATGCAAATTTAATTGATAAACCAAAAACAACTGAAGATTAAATAATTTTTTATAAACAAAAAACACTGAATTTTCTTTAGTGTTTTTTGTTTTATATTTTTATCTTGGACTTTCTAATATTTTATTAGCGGTGTAGTCAATAAATTCTTTGAGATTTTGATTTATGAAATTAACTGTATCTACATCTGTTATGTTTTTTTTAACCATGTCCGCAATGTATTTTTTTGAACATTTTTTAATAAAATGAAGTTTTTCTGGGTCAGAATCTTCTTCAAAAGAACTTATTCCAGTTTTTATGCTATCTATTACGCTATTATTATTTAAAAGACGTAATTGTTTTAATGCTCTTCAAATTTTAGATGTTGTTCTTGTTTGTTTGGACGTTGTCTTATTTCACAGTTTTTGTCTTCACATTCCTCGCATTTTTCATCACATTTTATAAGTGGTCTTTCTAGCATATTTTTAAATTTATAATTATATTTATATATTATAGCTTTTTATATAATTTGTAAAACGATACAAATAAAAAGCGTTGAACAAAATCAACGCTTTTTGTGTTTGAGGTTTAATATCCACATTTATCTTTTTTATGACAAATGTGTTTTCTTTTACAGTCTTTTCCACATTTTCCATAATAAGAATCTTTGATTGCCAATTCAATTTCTTCTTCTACAAGAGCTATTCTTGTATTTCCCGGCATAGCAAATAAAAGTAAAAAATATTTTATGCCATCTTTTATAAAAAATGCGCTATTTTTTTCTGCAAAGGTAATTACGTCTTCCTTTGTAAGATCTCTTTCTATGCCATTCTCTTGAATATAAGTGTGATAAACAATAACCTCTTGTTTTGCTCCTAATTTTTGGAACTCATCATTTGTGTTTCTAGCTTTCATTTTTCCTCCATAAATTTTATTGTCTTTTTATAATATTAGCCCTTTGAACCAATTTGTCAATAAATAAAATCGAACTAGCGGGTTCGATTTTAAGATATTTTATTTTTATATTTTTTTAAATTTTACCCCGTTTCCATTTATTAGCGGCTTTTACTCTTGCAAGCTCTTTTTCTAAATTTGCTTGTATTGCAACAAAATCAACATCAGCCTCATTTTCAGCCCTAAGCTTTGCTTCTTCAGCCCTACGTCTTGCTTCTTCAGCACGATCTAAGTCTATTTCTTCTGCTCGTTCTGCTGTGTCAGCAAGTATTACAACTTTATCTCTTTGAACCTCTATGAAGCCACTTGATACTGCAAATAATTGAGTTTCATCGGATTCTGTTTTTATTTCAGCAACACCAGGGACCAAAATTCCGACCAATGGAATGTGTTTTGGTAAAACAGTAATAATCCCGTCTTTTGTTGGGACTGTAATACTTTTTATCACTTCCTTTAAAATGACTTTCTCGGGTGTTACTATTTCAAATTTAATTACAGACATATATTGAATTTATAATAAATAAGTTATTGTTTTTTTTGACTCTCTAATACGTGTTCTATATTTCCTTTCATATAAAAATCATTTTCGTTTATATTGTCATGCTTTCCATCCAAAATTTCTTTAAAACCTTTTATTGTGTCTGCTAATTTTACGTACTGTCCTTTGTGTCCAGTAAATACTTCAGCTACAAAACATGGTTGAGAAAGAAATTTTTGTATTTTTCTTGCACGGAGCACTGTCAATTTATCTTCATCAGACAATTCATCCATACCCAAGATTGCAATTATGTCTTGCAGATCTTTGTATCTTTGTAAAACCTTTTGAACTCCACGAGCAACTTCATAGTGTAAATCCCCAATAATTTGAGGATCAAGTATGGTAGAGGAGGAGTCAAGTGGGTCAACGGCTGGATATATTGCAAGTTCTGATAAATTACGAGATAGAACTACTGTCGAATCTAAATGAGAAAAAGTTGTAGCCGGTGCTGGATCTGTTAGATCATCAGCTGGAACATAAACAGCTTGAATTGATGTTATAGAGCCTTTGTTTGTAGAGGTAATTCTTTCTTGAAGCTCTCCCATTTCTGTTGCAAGTGTTGGTTGATATCCAACAGCGCTAGGCATACGACCAAGTAAAGTAGATACTTCTGATCCAGCTTGAGTAAATCTAAAAATATTATCTATAAAAAGTAATACATCTTGATTTTTTTCATCTCTAAAATATTCAGCGATAGAAAGTCCTGTAAGAGCAACTCTTGCACGAGCTCCAGGTGGTTCATTCATTTGTCCGAAAACCATTGATACTTTATTAATAACACCGCTTTCTTGCATTTCTTTATATAGATCGCTTCCTTCACGGCTTCTTTCTCCAACTCCAGCAAATACAGAATATCCACCATGTTCTGATGCTATGTTATGAATAAGCTCCATAATAACGACTGTTTTTCCAACTCCAGCGCCACCAAACATTCCCACCTTTCCGCCCTTTATAATTGGACAAATTAAATCAATAACTTTTATTCCCGTTTCTAATATTTCTGCTCTTGTGGATTGTTCGACAAATTCCGGAGCGTGTCTATGTATTGGATATTTTTTATCTGTTTTTGGGGCTGGCTTGCCATCTACTGGATCTCCCGTTACATTAAATATTCTTCCAAGAGTTTCTTCGCCAACCGGAGTAGATATTGGAGAGCCCGTATTTATAATTTCATCACCCCTTTTTAAACCATCGGTTGAGGTCATTGCAATGGTTCTTACCATTCCAGAACCAATGTGTTGCTGTACTTCCAAAACTATTTTTTTATCATTTTTTTCAATTTCTAGAGCTGTGTAAATATCCGGCAAATCATTTTCAAAATAAACATCTATCACAGCTCCAATGATTTGTTTTATTATTCCTTTTTTATTTTCCTTGTCCATAATTTTAGCTAGTTAGTTTTTAGGTTTCAGTTCTCAGGTTTGGCGTCTTATTTTCCTGAAAGCTAAAATCTGAAAGCTTATTGTTAATTTAAAGCGTTTGCTCCAGCACTAATTTCTGCAATTTCAGAGGTAATGCTTGCCTGTCTTTCTTTGTTGTAAAACAATGTTAATTCGTTTATTAAATCATTTGCAGCTACAGTTGCATTGTGCATTGCACTCATTCTAGAGCTATGTTCTGATGCATTTGATTCAAGTAATGCTTGGAATAATTGTATTTCAATTAATCTTGGAATCATTTCATTTAAAACCGTTTCTTCATCTGGCTCAAAAGTATAGTCAAATTTTGTGTTTTTTAGAAATGGGTCGCTTGAATGAACTTCTAAATATTTTTCTTCTTTTTCTTTCAAGTATTCTTTTTCTGTTTTTAATTTTGGGTTTTCTCCAACTATGCCCAAATATCCATCAGAGGCATTTATATCAATTGGTATTATTTGTTTTATTCTTGGTATTTGGTTTACAGCACTTATAAAATCAGTATATGCAACAAAAATTTTGTCATATTTTTTATTTTTATAATCATCGATTATCATTTTTGCTATTGGTCTAACATCTGTCGCTTGTATTACTACGTCTTGTTTTTCAAATTCTGCAATTATTTCATATCCAAGCTTATGAACCCTTGCTCCTTTTTTGCCAAGCAATATAAACTTTAAATTTTTTGATTTTAAGTCCTCACTATTTTTTATTAAATCTACAGATTTTTTTATTATATTTGTATTCAAGCTTCCGCACAAACCGCGGTTACTTGTTATAAGCAGTATACATATATTTTCTATTTTTTCTCTGTTTGTTAGTAGTGGATGTTTCAAGTATTCATTATTCTTTGATCCAGCTATGTTTAAAACAGTTAGCCAACTTAAATTTGCATATGTTCTTGTTTTAAGTACGGCTTCTGTGGATTTTCTCATTTTAGACGCAGAAACCATTTCCATGGCCTTGGTGATTTTGCCGGTATTTTTTACTGACTTAATTCTACTTTTTATTTCTTTCGTTTTTGCCATTGTTTTAGCTTTTAGCTATTATCTTGTAGAAATATTATATTGTTTTTTTGTATTCTTCTAGTGTTTTTGTAATTTTATTTTGTATTTCATCATTAAAATCTTTTATATCTTTTATTTTCGTTATTAAATCTTTTGCATTGAATTCTAAATATTCATAAAGTCCTTTTTCAAAATCTTTTATTTTTTCAACACTTATATCGTCAAGCAATCCATTTGTAAGTGCAAAAAAAGATACTACTTGTTTAGAAACAGAAATAGGGGAGTATTGTTCTTGCTTGAATATTTCCATTAATCTTTTGCCTCTTTCTAATTTTGTTTTTGTGTCTTCATCTAAATCAGATCCAAATTGTGCAAAAGCGGCAAGTTCTCTAAATTGGGCTGCTTCAAGTTTCAATTTTCCGGCAACCTTTTTCATTGATTTTATTTGAGCACTTGATCCAACACGAGAAACAGAAAGTCCAGAATTTATAGCTGGTCTTTGTCCTTGATTGAATAAATCAGTTTCCAAGAAAATTTGCCCATCGGTAATTGATATAACGTTTGTAGGAATATATGCGGAAACATCCCCGGCCTGAGTTTCTATTATTGGAAGAGCTGTAATTGATCCGCCACCATTTTCTTTATTTAATTTACAAGCTCTTTCAAGCAATCTTGAATGTAGATAAAAAACATCTCCCGGATAAGCCTCTCTTCCGGGCGGTCTTCTTAAAAGCAAGGATATTTCACGATATGAAACAGCGTGTTTTGATAAATCATCATATATTACCAAAACATCTTCACCTTTATCTAAGAAATATTCAGCCATAGCACAACCAGAATATGGAGCTATATACAGTAGTGGAGCGGGGTCAGATGCGCTTGCCAAAACCACTGTTGTATATTCCATTGCTCCAGCTTGTTCTAGTTTTTCCAAAATTCCAGCAACCTTTGATTCTTTTTGACCAATAGCCACATAGATACATTTTATATTTTCACCTTTTTGATTTATTATTGTATCAATTGCAATGGCTGTTTTTCCGGTTTGTCTATCC
Source organism: uncultured Gammaproteobacteria bacterium (assembly GCA_964634645.1). Lineage (GTDB taxonomy): Bacteria > Patescibacteriota > Patescibacteriia > UBA1558 > S5-K13 > CAZWKI01. Next base: position 16,106 of record CAZWKI010000022.1, read on the forward strand.
CCAATTATTAATTCTCTTTGACCACGCCCAATTGGAATAATAGAGTCAATTGCCTTTATGCCTGTTTGTAATGGTTGATTTACAGATTCTCTTGCTATAACACCTGGTGCTATTTTTTCTATAGAATAATATTTGTCTATTTCTATGTTTCCTTTTCCATCAATTGCTTCTCCTAGAGAATTTACAACTCTACCTATAATTTTTTCACTTACCGGTATTGATAATATTTTTCTTGTACACTTTACCTTGTCACCTTCTTTTATTTTTTTGTAATCACCTAATATTATTGAACCCACCTCTCCTTCTTCTAGGTTTAGGACAACTCCATTTACTTTTTTTCCGTCTTCATTTTCAAATTCCAACATTTCAGACATCATGGCATCATCCAGTCCTGATATTTTTGCAATTCCATCACCAATTTCAATAACTTGTCCAACTATTTGTTCTTTGTTGTCAGATTTATAATCAGATATTTGTTTTTTAAGTTGTTCTACAATAAAATCTTTATTTATTTGCATATAATTTACTTTCCCGCCTACCGGCCAGGCAGGCAGCTTTTAGTTTTTTAGCTTTCAGACAAGGATTTTTTTCCAAGCTGATGGCTTATAAAACACAGCTATGTTATTTTTCAAGTGCTATTTTTAAATTATTAATTTTGGTTTTTAGACTAGTGTCTAATATTCTATCTCCATATTTTATTATTGTCCCAGATATTAAACTTTCGTTTATTTTATTTTCAAGTTCTATTTTTTTGGATCCACTTCTTTCTTTGATAAAATTTTCTATTTCTATGGCCATTTCTTTGTTAATAGGATATTTTGTTGTTACCTCTACTTTTAAAAGACCATTTTCTTTATCCCATATTTCTACAAAGTTTTTTATTATTTTATTTTGATTTTTTAATTGATGTTTTTTAACTAGGATTTTTAGAAATTTTTTTATTTCCAACTTTGTATCATTAGCATTTTTATTCTTTGTTATTTCGAATAATAGTTGAGCGTATTTTTTTGAATTTATTTTCATATTATTTTTTGGCTATAGATTTTTTTATTATTTCCATGTCTTTTTTAACATCTATATTTTCCTCAAGAATTTTTTTTAAGGAAATTGTTATTAATTCTGCGGTTTCTTTTTTTATTTCCTTTATAGCATTTGATTTGGCAAGCTCAATTCCTTCTTTTTCTTTTTTTACTATATCTTTTATTTCTTCTTTTGTTTTTATAATCATAGAAACTCTTTTGTCTTCGGCTGTTTTTGTAGCATGTTCTATAATTTCTTTTGCCGTTTTTTTGGCCTCATTTGTTGCTTTTTCTATTGTTTCTTTTTCTTGTTTTTCAATGTTTATTAATTTTTCTTCTGCTCTTTGAGCATTTTCAATTCCTTTTTCAATTTTATCTTTTCTATCATCTAGAAATTTCAAAATGGGTTTGTAGGCAAATTTATACAAAACAAAAAAGAATATTGCAAAATTTATAAATTGCGCTATAAGAATTTTTAAATTTAAACCTAAAACGTTAAATAATTCCATATTTTTAA
>CAZWKI010000023.1:0-6374 GCA_964634645.1 uncultured Gammaproteobacteria bacterium
ATGAACAATCCATAATTAATAATGAAGTCGCAAATTATATTAATAATATGAATATGATAAATGATTATAAATAAAAAATCAAGCTTATCACTTGATTTTTTACTGAATTTAATAAAAAAATAATTTAAAAAGATTTATATAATTTTTCTATTTCATTTGCAACAACATCCCAAGAATAATGTTCTCTTATATATTTTTCTGTATTTTTTGCTTTTTCTATAGCTTGTTGTTGATTTGAAATAATATATTGCATTCTATTCTGTAATTCATTTACATTTTTATTTTCAAAAGAATAAACAAGATCTTTGTCTATAAAACATTGGTTTCCATCAATAATGCTTGCAATAGTTGGAAGTCCGTGTGCCATTGCTTCAAGAAGTGTGATTGATAATCCTTCACCCTCTGATGGAATTACAAAACAAAATGCATGAGTAAAAATTTGATTCAAAGCCTCGCCTTGTTGTTGACCAGTAAGTATAATGTTTTTGTTTGAATCAGATAATTTTTTTATATATTCAGAATACTCCGCGTTGTGAAAAGTGTCACCAACTATAACTAGTTGATATTCATTATTTTCTAATTTATTAAAAGCTTCTATAAGATATTGTAATCCTTTGTGTGCAATGATTCTTGATATTGCTAAGAAATATTTTTTTGGTTTTATATTTAATTCTTCAAGTTTATCTGTGTTTTGATTTTTAGTAACACTAAATCCGTTTGATATTTCAACAATTTCTTTTTTAAAATGTTTTTTGGCATAATCTTTTATTATTGGAGAAACAGCAATTGTTTTGTGTGGAAACTTACAAACAGTATATTCTCCTAACAATAAGAATGATTTTGCAATTCGATTCCATTTTTGATGAAATCTATCCATGCAGTGAAATGTGCCAATAACTTTGGCACGAGAAAAAATTCTTGGAATAAAGCTCATAAGTGATGGACCAACTCCATGATAATGAATAATATCGTAGTTTTGAAAACAAGCATGAATAGAAGAAATAAAAGTATGACTTATTGCATCAAAGTGCTTTGTAGAGATGCTTGGTAAATTTATTATATGAACCCCTTTATATTCTTTTAGGTTTTTGTCAGTATAATTTGGCCTTGCATAAACATATACCTCGTGACCACGTTTTGCCATTTCAACTGCAAGATTTTCAACGTGTGCTTCTATGCCACCTTGTGTCATTGGAATACCTTTTTGTCCTATGTAGGCGATTTTCATATGCTTAGTTAGATATAGTAGTTAGGGGTAAGGGATAAGGAATAAGAATTAAGGGATAAGGATTAAGAGTTAGGGTTTAAGGTTTTGATATATTTCTATTAATTTTTTATAGTAAATTTCCTTATTAAATTCATTATTTGCCTTTATTTTAGCATTTTTACCCATATTTATTGCTAACTCCTGATTATACAGTATTTCGTTTATTTTGTCAATAGTTTCTTTTTTATTGCTTATATCAAATAATATTCCCGTATTACCATCCTCTACTAATTCGGCATTTCCTCCAAGATTTGATGCAAGAATCGCCTTTCCAATTGTCATTGTTTCAAGTATTGCAATTGAACAATTTTCATACCAAATATTTGGAATTACAATAAATTTAGAATTATTTATTAATTTTTTCAGTTCATCTTGTCTATCATCTCCAAAATTTCCAAGAAATTGTATTTTTGATTCTAAGCCAAAATTATTTACTAAATTTTTTAGATTTGTTTCTTCTGGACCCGAACCAGCAATAAGAAACTTGAAACCACTTTTTATTTCACTAAGTATTTCTATGAATTCTTTTAATCCTTTTTCTTTTGCAAGTCTTCCAAAATACAAAAAGTAATCACCTGTTTCTGGTTCTTTGTTTTCTGTATTAATATTTACAAAATTATGAAGCACCTCTATGTTTTTATTTTCAAAATCAAATTTCAATAATTCATTTTTCATAAATTCACTTGGTGCTATAAAAACATCCACTAGTTTTGAATAAGGATAGAAAATTCTTTGAAAATACATTTCAAGAGTTCCAAGAAGACTCTTAGCTCTAGAATTTTCTATACATGAATTTTTATAACAATTAAAATATTTTTTATTTTTGCATTCTTCACAAGTTTTTCCACGATTAAATAATTTATAGTTTGGACAAATCACTTTATAGTCATGAAGAGTCATTGCTATTTTTATATTGTTTTTTTTGAGGATTTTTAATATTGCTGGAGTAAGATGATGATAAATATTGTGAATGTGAGCAATATCAATTTTATTTTCTTTTATTAATTTTCTTAGATTTTTTAATGCTTTGAAGTTTATAAAAAAGCTAAACATTCTATTTATTTTTTTTATAAAATTCATTTTTTGAGATAAATCAGAATATTTTGGAAAGTATTTGGAGTATTTACTTTCTAATGTTTTTTCGTTTTTTGTACTAAAAACAATTACATTGTGGCCATTTGACTCAAGAAGTTTTATTAAACCCAAAAAATGTGCCTCAGAGCCACCTCTTTTGTAATAAAAATTGTTTATCTGTAATATATTCATAATAAATGAGCTTTTATTTTGTTTATAATTATCCACGGGATAATTTTGTGAAAATTTTTTCTTATTGCCATTCTTGATGTACATATACTCCAAGGTTCTTGATTTTCTTCTTTGTATTTCAATATTTCATCTAAGTTTATATTTTCTAGATCAATATTTGATAAATTACCAACACAAAAATTAGACATATTGCTTATATATACATTTCCATCGATATCAATAAATAAAGAATTGATTCCAGAATCACTACACAATATTCTTTTTCCTTTTAATAAATAATATAATATTCCATAGTTAAAATATGCCTTGAACCATTTTTTTGGATTAAAGGTTTTAAGTTGAGATTTTATAATGCTATTTATTTGATTTTTCAATAACTGCGATGGGTTTATTGAATTATCTTGTTTTTGAAAGTAAATATCAGAGCTTACTACAGAGGACATAGAAAAATCTACATTTAATTTGCGAGACAGTTCATATACATTTATCAGTTCATTTGTGTTATCATTCATTATGGTAAAAGCAATTCCAAGATTTTCTATTCCAAGTTTTTTTAATTCTTTTACGGTGTTAATCGCATTTTGAAAAATATTAGAAACATTTCTTATTTTGTTATGAGTGTTCTCTAGTCCATCTATTGAAATTCTTATTCCTATTTTTGGATCAATTTTTAATATTTTTTTTGTCTTTTCCAAAATAAGATTTGTGGCATAACCATTGCTTGAAATTATAAATTCAGCTTCTGGATTATTTGATTTCAAGATTTTGATAAGATCTTCGAGATCATTTCTCAAAAATGGTTCCCCACCAGAAATGTTTATATATCTAATGTTCTTAATATTAGAAAAAGACTCCAGGGGAAGGTCCATTTTATCTTGGTTTTGCCATATATTGCACATTTTGCATTTTGCATTACACTTATATGTAGTTGCAATTACAATGCTTTTTATACTTGATTTTTTCATATAAATATGGTTAACTAATATATTATACTTTAATATATCATATTATTACATATATGTCAATTATTAAAAACAAGAGAAATATTACAATATTAGTATTAGTAGAAGCCCTTTTATCAATAGGGGTTTTGTCTTATATCATTTTCAATAAGGTAAATGCAATTAGCGCAATTGCTCTTATTATGATCACTATTCTTATTCCTCTTTTTGTAATTTTTCCTTATTATTCTCTATTATTTCTCATAATGATAAGAAATATTACCGATATTTATGCAGAAAACGCCTTTATTGGTGTTTTTAATTTTAGTTTGAACTTCTCATCAATTCTAAGCATTTTATTCATTTCGTGGTCATTTTTTCTCATATTGAAAGAAAAGATAAATCTTCGTAAAATTCCTCTATTTTGGCCATGGATGCTATTTTTGGGATTGTCTTTTATAAGTTTTATATATTCAGTGGACTTATCAGAATCTCTAAAAATGATAATAAGATTAATTTCTTTTTACTTCTTGTTTGTTATTTCTTATTATTTCTTTCACAAATATTCCAACAAAGTTAAGTATTTTGTAATTGCTCTTTTTGCAAGTTATATAATTCCTTGTATTTTTGGATTGGTTCAGATAATCAATAATAGCGGATTTGTAGGCCCTGAAAATATGAGTAGGGTAAATGGAACATACGTACATCCAAATGCATTTGCTTTCAATTTGTTATTTCTTTTTATTTTTGGAGCAAGTATTTATACAGGAATAAAAAATCAGACAAGCAAAAAATCTTTATTTTTTTATCTTGTATTAATATCAATACTTATATTTTTCACGCTTACTAGAAGTGTATGGATTGGATATGGACTCATGATTTTGTTTTTGATATTTTTATACAGAAGAAACAAAATTATAAACTATGTATTTATTATATTTTCTATTATTTTTAGCTTTTTGATTCTTGTAAATTATACGCCACTCAAATATTATAATTTAGATAATATTGTTTTTGTAAAAAGAATGACAAGCGCAGACATGTTCTTATCATCTTGGGATTGGCGTCTTAAGTCTTGGAAAGAAATGACGCCTTATATTTATGAGTCCCCCATATATGGACACGGAATAAACACATACTCATTTTTGAAATCAAAAGCATCAAGAGATTATTATGAAAGTACAAGAGCTCATAATGATTTTTTTATGATTTTAATTGAATTGGGATTTATCGGATTATTACTTTATTTAAATTTAATTTTCAATGTTTTAAGAAAAATATATATAAAATACAAATTATCACATGATAACAAATTTCTTATTTCTTTTATTGGAATATTTATAATATTTGCAATAAGTGCCGTAGATAACACTCTTTCATTTACTTCTTTGCAATGGGTGTTGTGGGTTTATATTGCTTATATTCTTAGTTAAAATTTATAAAAAGAAAAAGGGGGCGGTTTTGTTACCGTCCCCTTATATTTATCGAGGGTCCTTGGCCCTCATTCATTTAGATTAGTAATTCAGTTTGTTCCCGGCAGGCACGACTGTTCCGACTGGGAAATCGAAGTTTATCAGGAAGCCGTAATTTGGCCCCTCTTGGTGAGAAGCTTCTGAACTGGAAGTATAAAGCCAAAACCTTTGGTCCAGGCTTTTGAAAGTGAAGAATAAAGTTCCAGTTGGTGTTTTGAAGGCACTTTCTGGTATATTTACTATCAACTTGTCGTCTTCCCAGTAGCAGGAGTAGATCTCTCCGGGTTTCAGATCGCCTTTGATCTTGTGAAGTAGGAATTGCAAGGAGTCTACATCCTCCTTGAACGCGCCTTCACTAGGATTTTGGGCGTCCCAGAAGTCCTCATACCAGGGGTTAATCTGAACTTGAATTTGGAGGTATTTCACTCCTTCGGATTGGACAATTGCCGCAGAAATGCGATCACCTTTGATTTGGGCGAAAACGCTGCAGGCGAGAATCATCAGTATGATTACGAGTGTGAATCTTTTCATTATTGTTTCTCCTTGAAATTTATTCGTTGATGCCGTTAAAATGGAGGTAAGTTGTACCTCTGGTTTCAATCAGGTCCACATTTGGCACCCCATTTGTGAACCATGTCCTGGTAAGAATCCAGTTAATATTTGAGCTGTCGGCATAGTTCGCAAAATAATAATGCTCAGTGCTGCCGTAAGGTGTTATAGTGAACACCCCCAAACACTTTCTGATTCCAGTCGCCTGATCGACGATCTCATACTCTTCGAAACACTCGTTCTTCAGAGCATAATACCAGGCTTCGTACCATCCTCCGGTATTCCATGTCATCGGAATCCCATCGAATAGGTTTGACGAACTTTTGACCACCAGATTCATTCCGGGAGTAACAAGCTCATCGTTTTGAAAGTTGGGGTCGTCGGGCAAAATATTGCCAATGTATGGTTGTCCCTGACCATTAAAATAAATTGTAGTCAGGGCATGGCCGGTATATTTGACCTGGACATGCATGATTTCGGATTCGTTGTCTGTATAACCGTTTACGTTTGAATTATTGATTATGCAGGTTTTTACGAGTCCAAAGTGTGGGGCTAAACTATCCACACCCGCTATTCCAGCCCTTTGTACCGAGTGTCGTATCGGTACTTCGGGACCGAAATTGCCATCGGCATACAACTTGGCAACGAACTTGACACCTGTGTTTCTATGACCGGCATATAGCGTAATGTCGGTATTGACATTGTACCTTGCTTTTACCGAAATCGTTATTGAGGACATTGTGGTGCTAGTTCCCCAGACAGTGATAAATAGTTTCTTTCTGTCGTTGGACCAGAATTCGTCCCACTCTTGCGTGAGAGGATTGTAGGCCTCAAATGATCCGGCAGCCCATATGCTGTCGCCAATTGTAGGTGAATACC
>CAZWKI010000023.1:6384-17050 GCA_964634645.1 uncultured Gammaproteobacteria bacterium
GGCTTTTGGCCTGGGTGTCAGCCACGAAGACGATTGTGGGTTTTTTGGTTTCTTCAACCTGCGTGATTGAATGATCAGAACAGGCTGACATAAACAACATTAGCGTCACCGCTAGGATAATAAATAAGTGTTTCATGTTTCCTCCTTTTTACTTTGAAACGTAAAAACCGAATTTCATTATGAATCCAAGGAAGTGTTTGTCTTCCGTATTGAGGAAGGTGTAGGTGTCATATTTTTGTTCAGTTGAGCTATGACTTATCCTTGCCTCAAACCAAAGACGCCTTGAATTCAAAAATGGGTTAATGTGGAGAGCGGCAAAAACGTCGAAACGTTTATACTTATTGCCATCTGAGTCTTGGATCTCAGTTTTAACTCTTCCGTTATTGATTCTGATGTCCCTTATACCTAGGGTCAATCTCATTGGAGAATTGTCCGACAGGCGTGCGCCTGCTTGAAATTCTACAACGGTTTTGTCCTGAGTAGGAACATAAAGACCATTGTTTTCCAGGCTTTTGGGAAAGCTAAAGTGACTTACTTCGCCGCGAATGTATGAATTGCGAACGAGAAAATCATCTTCCCATTTTACCTGGGCCTTTATTTCTCGACTTCCGCTCTTGAATTTCTCGTCTTCTTCCCGAAACATTTGGGCGAGGTAGAGAGAAGCGAAATTGTATTTCTCACGATCCCAGAAATGGTGTAACCCACCCTGAAGACCGGATTCAACCGTTGTGAGGGGAGATAAATCATACCGAATGACAGAAACTTCTGTTTCGGTGTCTGCACCGTATGTCAATACGGTGCGCTTCCAGTATGGATATTGTCTGTTCCTCCATTCGGGACCCATAAATAATCTTGTCTCGCTCTTGAGACTTCCAAAGTATTTTTCAACCTGGAAGTTCAACTTTGAAGCAAGAATATCCTCTTGATCTTCGGCATAAACTTCTGCAGCAAGACCAAAAGAGTCTGAGGGTCTAAACCTGACACCACCACCTCCAATTAGAGTCCAAGGAATATTCCCAAAAATGGGATTGCTGGACCTTTGAATGATCGTTATATTTGTTCCCGTTTCCGGGTTATACAACGAATCTGGAGAACTCTCAAGAAAATGATCCTGAGAGTGACTCACCCATCCCCAGTACTCCAATTTTGGAGTAAACCACTTCTTATAAGGTTCAGGTTTTGGAGCTGACGGAACAATAACAATTGGATCAGCAGGCTTTGGAGTTGGCGGAACGATTACAATCGGCGAAACAGGTTTGGGTGGAATAATAACGACAGGGGGTGTGGGTGGGGGTGGTTCCGGCACAAATATACCAGTTGTCGGAACAAAATCCACTTCTTTTTCTACATTAACTTGTTCGAATAAAAAATTTCCACATTGATACTGCCCATAATAACCATCTCCACAGATGGATATTTTAAACAGGCAATCCTCGTCAGAAGATGTTCCCCAACGCACTCTGGCATCTGAGGTCATGTCCTCATAGTGCCATTTGACTTGGACTTGTTTTGCATACACCTTGTAGTCAGTGCCTACAATTACATATCTTCCGCCGTTGGATTTATAACGAGTTCTTGAAATTTTTTGGCCCGTTTTAAAATTGGCCAATTCATTGCGTACAGCATCACTAGGACGCCACACTTTGCTGATTTTGATATCAAAATTACCGTCCCACGTGTAGGGCTGGGTTCCTTGAATAAGTCCCCCTGAAATCATCATGCCCTTGACATGATAACCATAGGGGAAGCTGACGACTTCGTATTCTTTGTTTTGCCACTTTTCAATGGCTTGAGTACGCAGATGTGAGGGCATCTTGACTTTCATGAATGATGAGTTCATGTTGTCCTCAAAGCCAATAATGCCATTAGGGTCTGCGTTCATGATACTCCATGTACCACGAGCAAAACCCATTGAGCACAAAAGTGCTATCAGTGCGATTAAAAAAAACTTTTTCATGGTATTCCTCCATCATTTTTTATTTTTTCTGTTTTTTTATTTTTTAAGGAGCTTTCGTTGCCGACAATTTCCTCACTTCAATACACTATTGTGTTTAAATATTTAAACACAATTATCTATTGAATTATTCTTTTCTTCTTAAATAATGATCAGAACCCATTATGTTTTGAATAGGGTCTTCTTTTGACTGAAATTTGTCGTGCTTATTTATTTGATTTTTTTCTAATTCTTTTATTTCATTTTTTGTATCATTCAAATATTGATTTATGTTTATTGTGTTATTTCTATCCCCATGTCTTGCTTCTTCAAAAACTTTTTTTATTTCAGGTTTGTTTTTACTATATTTTTTTGAGTCAAATAAGTCACTCATTTTTTCTATTTTGTTTGGGAAAAGCGAACAAATACTTCCTGTCAAAAACAATGCAAGCGCCAAAGTCAAAGAAATATTTAATAACCAATTTGGTCTTGTAGGATATTTTGATGTAAGTGGATAATCAATAATTTGTAATTGAATTGTATCTCCACCACCATGATATTCTTTGTGATTTTGAAACAAAGAAGTCATAATTGTATTCAATAATTTTTCTGCTTCAGTTTGAGATACACTGTAAGTCGTAATTTGTATTATTGCTGTATTTGGTAAGAGTTTTACATCAACAGTTTTTTGCCATTGCTTTCTTCTAGTTTTTTCATCATTGCTTGAAAGACCAAAATCTACACCAAACGAATTTTCTAAAACAGTATTTCTAAAAGAAGAACTTTCAACTGCTTTTTTAAAGTCTTTTGCAATACTTTCAGATGCTTTTGATGCAACATAGGCATCAATAGTCTGACTTTGTTCTTGAATTATAAGCACTTTGGCTTCAGAAGAATATTCTCTTTTTTGAAAACCTGTAAAAATTATTGATAAAAGAAGAAATACAAATATAGTTATCAAAACAAAAAATTTGTTTTCAATCATTTTATCTATCACATTTTCAGTTTTTGTTAAATTTTCATTCATATTATTACCAATTTATTTGAATTATTTGATCCTTATTTAAATCTTGTTTTGCACTAATACTTGATAAATTACTGTTTATAATATTTGGAATATTAATTTTTACATTTCTAAAATCTTCTTTAAAGTTAGCGTTTATTATAAACTGAGCATTTTTCACGCCTGGTTGCTTTTGTATTAATAATTTATAGTCTTTTTTATTGATTTGATCAGCAATATACTGAGGTAATTTATACTTGACAATAATGTCTTTTTCTTGCTTAGGTTCTGTTACCGTAAAAAGACCATATATCATTTTACCATATATTTCATATTTGTCAATAGCTTCAGAATTGTTTGTTTTTTCGTCAATCATTGCACCGTTTGATTCTATAAACTTTGACCCACTTGGAACAAGTATTCTTGTATAGGTTCTATATCTTGTTGAGTTCCATGAAAATCCTCCATCATGTTTATAGTTTATTTTTAGGGTTGCAATGAGTTCGTTATTATCTGTTTTTTCCAAAGAATAGTTAATTGTTCTTTTTATGAACTGATCTGATTTAAAACTTGCTAAATTTGAGTCAACTATCATCAAATAATCATTATCGAATTGTCTTACTTCACCAGCCCAGCCAGCTGATACAAAATTATTTTGTATTTCTGGGTTTGTGCTATAGAGCAAAACATCTTTTGTCTCAAGACCACTTACAATAAGATCAATTATTTTTTCATAATCATATTTTTCTATATTTTTTAAATCTTTCAATATATTTTTAGCGAGGTCAGCAATAATATTCTTTCTATCCCAATGACTGACTCCTCTTTCTTTGTAATAAAGCTCTACTGCTTTTTGTAGGTCATCAGTAAAATTTTTTCCTTCAAAGAGAATTCCACTTATCTCCTGTGTGCCAACTATTTCTAAAAGTTTTCCAGCAATATCAGGATTGATAGCTATTATTCCGTCAATATTGCCAAGATTATTTTCATAAATACCTCTATTATCTGGATTTTCTGCATCGAGATTATTTTTTTCTAAATTATAAATATTTAGACAATCTATCATTGCAGAAGGAAAATCGACTTGCCAATTACAATCTCTCATATACCACTCCTCCGTTTGAATATATTTTCTGATTGGATCAGGCATTTGATTATTGAGTTTGCCTATGGATTGACTGTCAAGATGATAAATATCATCAATAAATATATTTTTTAATTTTCCATCTGAGATAGTTGCTATTCCATATGTTCCAATAAAGCCACCAGTTGGACGAAGCTCTGTATTGTTTTGTAATAATATCAAATATCTTTTGTCTCTTTGACGTCCAGCTAGTTCAAGTAAATTTTTGCTTATTGGTTGTGAAATTTTCAAAATTTTTGCAATTAATTTAATGTCAGAGATGCCTGAATAATTTTCTATTTTTAGCCAAGAACTTAGCATGCTTATATTATTAGATAAATTATCAAAACTTTCACTAATTTTTTGAAAAGCTTCTGGATTATTTAAAAAGCTTATTAGTATATCATTCTTGCTTATTTGTTCATTATAAAGAGATGACTCAATTATTGGATTCAAATTTTCACAAATCACTATAATATCAGTCAAAGAATTATTAACTTGATTATACTTTTCCTTTGTGTATGGAACCATTTTGACAAACTTAAAAAATTTTAGATTTGCTTGTATCGTTTCTGCTCTATCCTGTAATTCATAGACTTCTTTATTAACAGATATAAAATCGTTTTTATCTATATCCCGATTTATATTTTTTATAAGTTGTGGGATATCATTTCCTGCTGCATAAATATTTTTTGCAGGTACAATAAGAAGCCAAATACAATATATAATTGTAAGGCAAATTATTAAAATAATTAGATTTTTTATTTTTAAAATTTTCATTATTTTTGGTTAATTATTACTATATTATAATTCTATCACAGTTTATTGAATTAATAAGAGACATTACCATAAATTCAAAAAAAAGTCAATAGAAAATTTGTGGTATTTTTTTAAAATTAAAAACCGTATTTTATTATACGATTCTTGAGCTTCACCAAATATTTTTGGCATTTTGAAATAAAAGCGCAGGTCAAATAGACGGGAGAATGAATATGATCATCAGGGAGATGATCGACCTGCGCTTTATGATAAAGAACCCGACTCAAAGGCTCTGAAAATATATTATAGAATAAATGATTACTTGTCAATGTTTTTGTTTTTCCAATATTCCTCTGCTTCAAATTCCATTTTTTCTAATCTTGTATAGTAGTCTGGAAACTCATTTAGATGAGCCAGCGCTATTTTTCCTGTCATAAGTTCATCATCACTTGTAACATTTGTTTGCTCATCTCTTAAACCATGCTCTAATTCCACGTTCATTCCAATTCTAAATTGTTCTACATCAAATTTTAACCAGTCAATATTAAGTTTTTCACCAATGTTCTTTGCTGTTTCGTATGAAATTTTATTTTCCATATTATTTAATTAAATTATTTACAAAAATATTTAATTTTTCATCAAATTTATTTTGAACTATTTCTTTTGAAGTAAATATTACATAATTTTCTATATTTTTATTTAAAAATTTTTCTAATTTTTGTTTTGCACGTTCTGCACCAGAACTACCTTGAGTAAAAAATATCGCTATGTTTTTTAGTTCATCTTTGTTTTTTTCAATGTATGCTCTAATTGGTGAAGAAATATTTCCGCCCCAAACAGGAGTTCCAAGTATTGTTAAATCATAATTATTAAGATCAAATTTTGTTTCTTTTATGTCAGCCAATGTTCCTTTTACTGCTTCTTTTCCAGATAATAAGTATCCTAGTATTCCTGATCTATTTTTCACACTTTCAACTTCCTCTATTTCAGATTCTAGAATTTTATTTTTCATATTCTCAGCTATTTTTTTTGTAAGTCCTGTTCTTGAGTAATACACTATTAATGTTTTCATATTTTTTGTATTTATTTTATAAAATTAAAATGTTTTAGAGCTGGAATAATATTTGTAGCTAATTCATATTTATATAATTCATTTATATCTATCCATGCGTATTCCTTGATATCTTTTCCAGGTATTATTTGATAATTTTTCCCAACTATTTCACATAAATAATGCACAAGTATTATATCGAATTCTTTTTTATCTATTTCCTTTTTTGAATAAGTTATAAAAGGAATGTTATTAATCGCTTTTATCGTAATGCCAAGCTCTTCTTTTGCTTCTCTTTTTGCAGCCCTAAAAAGATTTTCTGTTTTTTCTGTTTTTCCACCACAAAATTTATAAAAACTATCACCGTGTTTTACAAGAAGTACTTTATTATTTTCCACTATTACAGGTCCTGATGCGATTATAATATTTTGCATGTAATTATATTATTGTTTTATTAATTATAATACAAATTATTTATTGCTAAAAGCTTTTTTCAAGTATTAACAATGATTCAACGTGTGGTGTATTTGGATAAAAATCAAATCCAGCAATATATTTTATTCTGCATATTTCTTTTAACAATGCAAAATCCCTTGCTTGTGTAATGGGATTGCAGGATAAATATATTATTTTTTGAATTTTGTTTTTTAAAATAAGCTCAATTATATTTTTATGTAAGCCCGTTCTTGGTGGATCAAGTATTAAAATCTCTGATTTTTGTAAATATTCACTTAAATTATTATCATTTTCTGCTAAATTATGAAATATTTTATAATTTTTTAAATTATTTATTTTTACATTTTCAAGAGCATAATTTACAGAATTTTTTTCTGATTCTATTGCAAAAATATTTTTTACTTTATTAGATAATATTATTCCTATTGTTCCAACCCCACTATATAATTCTGTAATGGTATCATTTTTATCTATAAATTCTTGAATTTTTTCCAAAGCTTTTTCAAACAAATTTATATTATTTTGAAAAAAACAATCATATCCATATTTAATTTTGTAATCCCTTATTTTGTTTTCAAGAAAATCATTTCCTTTTTTATATAAAATTTTGTGAATTTGAGAGCTTGGTGTAAGTGGATTTGAGTATCCCACTATAAGTCCATCAAGAATACTCTCGTCAATTTCTATTTCAGGAAAGTTTTCTGTTTTTACAGTGAGAATTGCAATTACTTTATTATTTAATTTTGATTCTCTAAGAGTAAGGGTTTTGCAAATATTTCTTTCAAAATTAAGTTCATTTAATTTTTCCAAAATATATTCTCCAGCCCTATTCATATTATCACTTGCTAAAACACATCCTTTTGCAGATTTTATTAGTCCTCTTACGCTTCCGCGTTTATGAAATGCAAAAAAATATCCATCATCATCTTTGTATAAACTATATTCTATTTTTGTTCTATAAGAAAATATATTTTTTTCATCATAAAAAAAATCATTTAATACTATTTCTTCTTTTCCAAATCGCTTAAATACATTTATAATATTTTCTTTTTTGTATTTACATTGCAAATCGTAATTCATTATTTGCCAGGGAGAACACGATAAATAATGTTCTTCTTTTTCTTTTACTCTTATTGATGATTTTTTTGTAACTTCAACAAGTTCTCCTAGAATATAATCTTTTTTTTGTTTTTTAATACTAATAATAGCTTCTTCTTCAGGCAAAACTCCATAACAAAACACAACTTTTCCTTCAAGGTGCCCAACTGCTTTTCCCTCTGGTTCAATGGACTCAAATTTTACTTTGATTTGTTTTGTCATTAATTTGCTTTTTTTGATTTTTAGAATAAGGGCGCCCCTCGACATTGCTCGGGACGCCCCAAACATAGTTTTTTAAAATTATTTTTTATTTAGCTCCAGAATAATATCAATGTCATTTATTTTTATTACTTTTCCATCTAAATTATCTTTTAAAACAATATCATCGCTTAGTGTTTCTTTTAATATTTCTTGCTTCATGTTATCTATAATATTTTTTAATTCAACACTATCTGTTTTGTAATTTATTATAGCTCTGTCATTAATATTCAAATTCATTTCTTTTCTCGTAAGATTTATATATCTAATAAGCTCTCTTTTTATTCCTTCGTTTTTCAATTCTTCAGTAATTTCTGTATCAAGAACAACTTGAATTTCACTAGAATCATTCAATAATTCAATTCTCTTGATATTTAATTCATCTTTTATAAGCCCCAGGTATTCATCTTCTAAGCTTGATTTAAAATTAATAGTAATTTTGTTTAACATTTGTCTTATTTTTATTCCGGCTTTATCACGCTCTGCAAGGCCTAATTCAACTATTTTTTTTGTTAGATTCATTTTTTCTAAAATTGTTTTTTGTTCATCATTTAGCTCTGTAAATTCAGGCCATTTTTCAAGATGAACACTTTTATCACTATCAAAATTGTTATCAGAAATCTTTTGATATAGTGTTTCTGATACAAATGGCATAAATGGTGCAATGAGCTTTGAAAGTTCTCCAAAAGTGAATTTTAGAGTGTTTAAAGCCATTCTTTTGTCATTTGCATCATCACCCTTGAATCTGTCTCTTGATCTTCTTAAATACCAAGTTGATAATTCATCAATAAAAATAGGAATTTCACGAGCAGCTTCATATATATGATAATTTTCAAGTTCTTTTGTAATTGTATTGCACAAATTATTCAATTTTATAAGTATCCATTTGTCCAAAATATTTTTGCTTTTATCATCAGCTTTGATGCTTTCACTTGTATACATTTCATAAAACTTATATACATTCCACAAAAGCATTATATTTTTTCTAAAAACATCTCTTACATCATCAATATCATAATTTTTTCCTTCGCCTGGCTGATTTATTGTATACATGTGAAGTCTTACTGCATCAACACCGAATTGTTCTATCACGTCATTTGGGTTTATAATATTATTTTTTGACTTGGACATTTTCTTTCCAAATTTGTCATTTATATGACCAAGACAAATTACATTTTTGTATGATGTTCCTTTTCCAAGTAATGTTGAAATAGCAAGAAGTGTATAAAACCATCCTCTTGTTTGATCAATTGCTTCACAAATATAGTCGGCTGGATATTGCTTGTTATTATCAATCAATTCTTTGTTTTCAAAAGGATAATGATATTGTGCAAATGGCATTGCACCTGAATCAAACCAGCAATCAAAAACTTCTTTTACTCTTTTCATTTTTTCTCCACATGAGCAAATTATTTCATATTTATCTATTTCTGGTTTGTGAATATCATCTTCTATTGTTATTTTTTCTCCTGTGAATTCTGATAATTCTTTTACACTACCTACAACTTTAATATTATTACATTTTTCACATTCCCAAATTGGAATTGGTGTTCCCCAATATCTTTCTCTTGATATTGCCCAATCTTTTACATTTTCTAGCCATTCACCAAATCTACCTGTTTTTATATATTCTGGAATCCAATTAATTTCTTTACTGTTTTTTATCAGTTCATCTTTTATAGCGCTCATTTCTATAAACCAAGAATCCTTTGCATAATATAAAAGTGGACTTTCACATCTCCAACAAAATGGATAATCATGTTCATAAATTTCTTCATCAAACAAAAGTTCATTATTTTTCAAATGATCAATAATAATTTTTTCTGTTTCAGAATTTTTTACAAATTTTCCCGACAGATTATATTCTTTTAAGTCATCTGTAAATTTCCCCGCTTCATCAACAACATGAATTTTTGGTAAATCAATTTTATCACCAAGATTATAATCATCTTCTCCATACATCACTGCTGTATGAACCACTCCTGTTCCGTCTGAAGTTGTAACAAAATCAGCTGAAGTAATATAATATGCTTTTTTTCCACTACTTAATGTTCTTTGTATTTTAAATAATGGCTCGTATTCAATGTCTAGCAATTCTTTACCTTTAAATTCTTTTGCAATTGCAAATTCTTTGTTTTTGAAAACATGTTCTAATCTATCCTTTGCTAGAATATAATTTTTATTATTATATTTTATCTTTGTATAAGTAATATTTTCTCCAATAGCAAGGGCTACATTTCCTGGCAATGTCCAAGGAGTTGTTGTCCAAGCAAGAACAATATCATCACTACCCACAAATTCATTTCCTTTTGTAACTTTGAAATTAATATAAACAGAATTTTCCTTTACACTTTTATATCCCTGAGCAACTTCATGACTTGAAAGAGCTGTGCCACAACTTGGACAATGTGGAACAACTTTGTGTCCTTTATACAATAATCCTTTTTTATTAACTTCTCCTATAATATACCAAAGCGATTCAATGTAAGAATTTTCATAAGTAACATATGGATTTTTGAGGTCGAGCCAAAAAGCAATTCTTTTTGTAAGTCGTTCCCATTCATCTTTGAATTTCCAGACACTTTCTTTGCATTTTTTATTAAACTCAGCAATTCCATATTTTTCTATATCACCTTTTCCAGAAATATTTAATTCTTTTTCAACTTGAAGTTCTACTGGAAGTCCGTGTGTATCCCAACCAGCCTTTCTCAAAACTTTAAATCCGTTCATTGTCTTGAATCTTGGAATTACATCTTTGAAGGCGCGAGCCAAAATATGATGAATTCCTGGCACTCCGTTTGCTGTTGGCGGTCCTTCAAAAAACACAAAATTGCCCTTTGGTGCATCTTTTGAAATAGTTTTTTGAAAAATATCTGATTTTTCCCAAAAATCTAGGACTCTCTCTTCCATTTTTACAAAAACATTATCTCTTTTTTCTTTATTTTCTCCTCCACTCCTTTATCCAATGTAAGATTTTTAGCCGCG
>CAZWKI010000024.1:0-16844 GCA_964634645.1 uncultured Gammaproteobacteria bacterium
TATGATAAACTCTATATTGGATGGGTAGATAAAGACGGTAATGTTGGAATTACTAGCTATGATTATGATTTGGGCGAATTTGATAGTTTTACGCTTAATCCAAATTTTCAAATAGATGATCATGATAACCCAACAATATTTATTAAAGATGATGGTAGATTACAAGTTTTTTATTCAAAACATTCTGCAACCGGAAATGCTATGTACTATAGGATATCAACAAATCCAGAAGATATTTCAAGTTGGGAAAGTCAACAAACTATTGGAGTTAATACTCCTGGAATATATGGTTATACATATCCAGTTCCAATTCAATTAGATAACGAAAGTAATTTAATGTATTTATTTTGGAGAGGAGGAGATATGCAACCAGCATTTGCAACTTCTACAAATGGTACTTCATGGAATAATGCGAGAAAATTAATTAGTGCCGACGGTACATACCCTGAAGGTTATGCCCCATATATAAAATATGTCTCAAATGATGCTGATGAAATTCATTTTACTTATACAGACAATGCCCCAAATCTTTCTGCAACTTCTAGTATTTATTATGCTTATTATAAAAATGGTAATTTCTATAAAGCAGACGATACACCAATAAAAGATATTAGTAATTTACCGCTCGTTAAGCAAGATTTAGATTTGGTTTATGATGGGACGACTACTAATATAAAATCATGGATTTGGGATATTGCTCTTGATAGTTTAGATAGGCCAGTTATTGTTTATACAACATTTCCTGGTGCAGTTGAAAATGATCATAGATACAGATATGCGTATTGGAATGGAACTGCGTGGATAGATAATGAAATTACTCCTGCCGGAGGATCTATGGCTGAACATCCAACTGGAATAGTTTATTCAGGCGGTATAATACTTAATCATAGTGATCCTTCAATTGTGTATTTATCAAAATACTCAAGTGGACAATTTGAAATTCAGAAATGGAGCACATCAGATCATGGAGAAAATTGGTCATCAGAGAATATAACTACTAATTCTAGTTATAAAAATGTCAGGCCATTTTTGCCATATGGATCTACAAGCGATGATGATTTATTATGGTTATATGGTTCATATTATTATTACACTGATTATGATACTAATATAATGATAAATGCAACATCAATAAATGATAATACAGAACCAATCATTACCATTCTAGGGTCTAATCCAGTATCAGTATATAGAAATAGCGCTTATTCAGATGATGGCGCAACAGCAAATGACAATATAGATGGTGATATAACAAATAGTATACAAACAACAAGTAATGTAAATACAAATACAATAGGATCATATACCGTTACTTATGTAGTATCAGATTCTGCTGGTAATACTTCTACTTCAACAAGAACAGTAAACGTAATAAACCGTCCAGGAGGAGGAATACCAGTGTATATGTTGAACAATTCTTCTAATAACACAGAATTAGAAAATAATTTAAACATAATAGACAATTCCACTGTATCAAGTTCTTGGATTAGCGGAATTTGGGTAAAAACAAGCGATGATAAGACGGTGTATTTTGTAGATAGCAACAATATAAAATATATGTATCCAGATCAAGGCACGTGGGAATCATATTATGGTAAAGATTTTTCAAATGTTAAAATAATATCTAAACAAGAATTAAGCGATTATTCTTACGGAGGTATTGTTTCATACAAAGAGGGTTCTTTGATAAAAACATCCGATGATTCAAAAGTATATAAAGTATCTGATAACAAGATTTTAAATTGGATTGTTTCTGAAAATGTTGCCCAAAGATTATTTGGTAATCTATGGAACAAAATAATTCATGATATAAATAGCATATTTTTTAGTGATTATACTATTGGAAATAATATTGAATAAGCACAACATATAGTTACAAAAAACACACTAACAATGTGTTTTTATTATTTGGGTAAGACATTTTTTTGTAAAAATTATTTATTTAAAATAACACAATATCCCCGCATAAAAATGTGGGGATTTTTATATAATAACCCAATATTGACAAAATATTGAATATATTATAATATATTATGATTATCTAAACAAGATAAATCAATAAATTCCAAGGAGGATATATGTTTAATTTTATTACAAATCTTTTTCCACTTAAAACAAAGAGCAAGAAAATTTTTATTAAGATGGTAAAAGAAAATAACTGTAGTCAGATTTATGTTTATGGACAGAAGAATTCTGATAGAGATTTTACCCTTGAAGAAGTTAAATATGAGATAATGGTAATCTCTAAGACATCCAAGGGCCGTAAAATAGTCTACAAAAAACCTCTTTTTGAACAAGTTTTTGGACTAGCTAATTTTGAAGAAAGAGGTATTTCAGCGATTAAAATTCTTTTAATAGCGGAAAAGCTAATTCACGAATTAAAAGAAGAAATTCCTGAAGCAGAAGTAATATTGGTGGGGCCAGATGATTGTCCAATGGATGACAAAACATTCAATAAACTTCATGTAGACGCCAAAAGGCTTGGTGTTTCAGTTTAATAATTTGGATCAAAACGTCCCCGCACAAAAATGCGGGGATTTTTATTTTTATCAAAAATAAGCTATCATATATATACTAAAACAAAAATTATGAAAAAATATTTATTAATTATAGTTTGTTTAATATTTGTAGCAAATATATCATTTGGAGCTACGATAACTCCAAAACTTGTTTCAATAAAAAATTATATTGATTTCACTAAGTGGTATAAAACAAATTATCAAAAAGACGTACCATTTCAGTCAGCTGCTGTATTTGACTATGAAACACTTGAGCCAATTTATTATCATGGAGAAAATAGGGCTATGCCAAGCGCAAGTCTTATAAAACTTGTTACAGCGGGAACTTTTATAAAATATGTGAAAAATTGGGATAAACTATTTAGTTTTTCTTATGCTGATGATGAAGGAGATCTTCGTCCTTATGTTGGACCCAAAGATAGTTTTGTTCTCCTTAGAGTTCCTTATAATGACAAGGTTACAACCAGGCAAATTTTTGCTTCTATGCTTATTGGTTCTGCAAACAATGCGGCAAATATTTTACCAAAATGTATTTATTTTACAAAAGAGGATTTTGTTGAACTTATGAAAATAACTGCAAAAGAGTGGGGTATGACAAGAACAAAAATAGATGAGATGTCTGGTCTTTCTCTTGAAAATCTTACAACAGCTCATGATATGGCTCTTGCCGCTTGTCATGCATTTAAAGAAAGTGAAATATCACAATTTTCTAAATTACCAGCATACAGTTTTACAACTTCAAACGGTACAGAAAAAAATATCAAGCACACTGTATATGATTTAAGAAACAATTCAAATAATTATTTTGGTGCAAAAACAGGATTTTTGTATGAAACAAATTATCATGTTACTGCAGGATATATTACGCCATCAGGAAGAAAGATTTGCCTTGCAATTTTATCAGTAAAAACAAGATCAGAATCAGAAGAAATGATTTCTATAATTGCAAAATGGGTTGATGAAATGTATAAATAAATTTTATAAAATAAAAAATAATCATCGCGGTGATTATTTTTTTGTTTCTAATGAATCGAGCTAAGCGCGATTAATTTCGTGGTTAATTTTTGTTTCTAAGAGCCACTATTGGATCAAGTTCAGCAGCTTTTTTTGCGGGAAAAACTCCAAATAGAAGTCCAGATGAAACAGCGAATACTATGGCTGTTACAAATGCATAAATTGGCATTTTAAAGCTCCACGAGAGCCCATAAGCGTTTGCCCCGAAAGTTATAAGTAGAGATAGTAAAATACCCAATATAATACCCAAAATTGCCCCTAGAATTGATATTATAACCGCTTCCATAAGAAATTGCCACATAATATCTTTGTATTTTGCTCCTATCGCTTTTCTAAGCCCAATTTCAAAAGTTCGCTCACTTACAACAACATACATTATATTCATAATTCCAACCCCACCAACAAGAAGAGAAACCATTACAATTGCAAGAAGTAGAGCGGTAATATATTTTGTAATGTCATTTGCTGTTTTCATCATCTCTTCCATAGTTACAACTGCAAAATCATCTACGCCAGCTATATCATTGGGATTATCTATATCATGATTTTCTCTTAAAAGTACTTTCATTTCTTTTGCTGTAGTATCTGCAATTTCTGGATTTTTTAATTTGTGTATTGCATACATCAAGTAGTCTATTCCCATGATTTTTTTCTGAAGAGTTTGTACAGGAAGATATATATAATTGTCAAAATCCATTCCCATAACAGCTCCTTTTTCTTTCATTGTACCTATTACTCTGTATTTTGATTTCCCCAAATTTATATAATTTCCTATTGCATCTGAATCACCAAATAAAGTTTCTTTCATTTTTGATCCAATCACTACTACTTTTGCAAGTGATTCATCTTCTTCGTCTGTAAAAAACCTTCCTTCATTTATTTCGCTTTTATCTATATTTATAAAAGATGCGCCAACCCCCCAGAGAGGTGCTTTTTTTCTCTTATTGCCATAAGTTGCAAGTTCTTGACCCATTAGTGATCCATATCCGTCAGCTATATTTGATAATTTGTTTATATCTTTTACGTCTTTCAGTGTCAGTGTTGTTATTTGAACACCTTGAGCCATACTCATTGCTGATTGAGTATTGGCTTGGACTTCGGTTTTGTTTTTGCCAACTGGTACCCTTATTTCAGTTTCAATAACATCCGTTCCAAATGCTTCAATTTGTTTTACAATTAAATCTTTTATTCCTTCTCCCGCTGAAAAAACAACAACAATGCTTGCTACACCAATTACCATACCCAAAACAGTTAAGAATGTTCTTCCTTTGTTTGCTTTCATTGATTGAAATGCTAAGCGTATTGAATTTTTTATTTCTATCATATTATTCGTATCTTAGCGCTTCTATTGGATCGAGGCGAGAAGCTTTTTTAGCAGGGTATAGTCCAAAAATTATTCCAATAGAACTTGAAACTAATATTCCAACGATTATTGATAATATTGAAACATGGAATCCCCAATTGTAATCAAGTGCTTGTGCTACTACGCTTACAAGAAGAGAGACAAATATTCCTAAAATTATTCCTATAATTCCTCCAAAAAGCGTTATTATTGTTGATTCTATTAAAAATTGTACTAAAACATTATTATTTTTTGCTCCGATTGCTTTCCTTAGGCCTATTTCATTTGTACGTTCAGTAACATTTACAAGCATTATATTCATAATTCCAATTCCACCGACTACAAGCGATATTGCTGCCATTGCTGCTAGAAAAAATTTCAAAGCATCTGTTACAGTTTCTACTGCTTCGAGGGCTTCCGCAGGACTTCTAACGGTGAAATCATCATTTTCTCCCGATTGATCTTGTATACCGTGTCTTTCTCTTAGAGTCATTTCGGCATCTTTTATAGCAAGAGGAACGTTTTCTTCACTATCAACCTTTACTCTTATAATTCCAACTGCGTCTGATGGAACAATTAATTTTTGCATTGTTTTTATGGGAATAAAAATTTTGTCATCATAATTTTGAAAAGCAACAGTTCCTTTTTTTTCTAGAACTCCTATTACCTCAAACACTTGTTTTTTTATTTTTATTTTTTGTCCTAAGGCATCAGAGCTTCCAAATAAATCTTCCCTTGCCTGACTACCCAAAACCGCTACTTTTGACAAATTAGTTTCTTCGTCGGTTGTAAAAAATCTTCCATTTTCTACTTTGAAATTATTCATTGTTAAATGTCCAACATTTGTTCCACTAATATCAAAGCTAGAATTATTAGAACCCCAAGAAACATTTGCATTCGTATTTGAGTAAGCTGCAACATCTATTATGTACTGAGAGTTTTTTTTCTCAAGAAGCGCTTTTGCATCTTCATAAGTCAAAGTTGTAATGACTATTCCCATAACACTTGCAGGTGGTCCATTTTCTTCTGATTTACCGGGCATTATGCTTATTGTATCAGTACCCAATGTTTTAATTTCAGACAGAATCAAATCTTGAGCACCACTTCCTATTGAAGTAATAATTATTACAGCAGAAACTCCAATAATAATTCCAAGCATAGTCAAAAAACTTCTGGTCTTATTGGCTAGAAGTGAGTTAATTGCTAGTTTGGCGCATTGTTTTAGAAAATCATACATATTTTTATCCCGTCAAGCTTAGCTTGATGCGGAGTTATTTTATTCCATCTTCATTTTTTGCTAAGCGCCTGCTTGCCACTTGATAGTCTTCTGTTATGAGTCCGTCTACAATTTTTATAATTCTATCAGCGTGTTCCGCTGTATAAGTTTCATGAGTAACAAGAATTATTGTGTGTCCCTTGTGATTTAGGTCTTGTAGTATTTCCATTACTTGTTTTCCGGACTTTGAGTCTAGGTTTCCAGTTGGTTCATCTGCAAAAATTACTTCAGGGTTATTTACAAGTGCACGAGCAATAGCTACTCTTTGTTTTTCACCTCCCGAGATTTGATTTGTAAAGTGGTGAACTCTATGTGAAAGCCCAACACTTTCCAAAACTTTTTTTGCTATTTCACTGTGATTTGTTTTGTTAGACGAATATATGAGAGGAAGAATAACATTGTCTATTACTTGTGTTTTGGGTAGTAAATGAAATGCTTGGAAAACAAAACCTATTTTTTTGTTTCTTAAATTTGCAAGTTCATCATCACTAAGCTTTGATACGTCTTCATCTTCAAATAAGTATGTTCCAGTTGAAGGTCTGTCTAAGAGTCCCAAAATATGCATAAGAGTTGATTTTCCGCTTCCTGATGGCCCCATAATAGAAACAAATTCACCCTTTTTTATTTCAAAAGATAATCCGTGTAATATTTCGGTTGCAATTTCGTCATTACAGTATTCCTTTGTTATGTTTTCTAATTTTATGAGCATTATTTTTTTGTATTTATTGAAGTTATTAAATCTTGACCTTCTTGTAATCCTGATAATACCTCAACCATTCCATCATCTCCATATATACCAGTTTTTATAGAAATTTCTTTGACGTTTTTATCTTCAAGTATTTTTACAAATTTTCCATCTCCATTTTTCTCCGTTATTGATCTAGACGGAATTACCAATGTATCGGCTTTGTTTTTTGTTGTAATTATTACGTCCGCAGTCATTCCTGGTTTTATTTCAGATTCTAATTCTTTTGGAATATCAAAGCTTATTTTTATTTTATAATAAATAACGTCCTGAATTATTGTTTCAGCAGGATTTATATCATAAACTTTTCCATATATTTTTTGTTCAGAAGATAGAGCGCCAAGGGTTATTTCGGCGGGGTCATCTAATTTCACTTTTGTAATATCTGATTCAGAAATATCAACGCTTATTTCTAGTTTATTTTCTGATAACATTTTTATTGCTGGTTTTGAAATAGAAGTTAATTCACCTCTTTTATATTCTATTTGAGTGATTATTCCATCAATAGGAGCTCTTATAATACTATTTTCTATTTGATTTCTAATTGATTCAAGTGATGCTTCTGCTTGTCTTACCTGTGCCTCATACAGTGTGACATCTTGATTTCTTGCTGGAGCCTTCAATTGTTCAAGCTGTAATTTTGCAAGTTGCCACGCCTCATAGTATGAACTTACTTTTGATTGAGCATTTGTGATTGATTGACTTCCAGAAACGACTCCGTTTATTTGAGTTATATTTGTGTTTGTAAGATTTGTAAGGGCTCCTTGAATAGAGGATATTGATGCGCTTATTATTGTTTCTTGACCACTAATAATAGTTTTGTAAGCATCAAGTTCGCTCTGACTAAAATTAGAAGATGTTATTGAGTTTTCAAGTGTTTGATAACAATTTGTAAGGGCATCATATGTTTTGTTTAAAGCATTGCTTGTATCATAAAGGCTTGTTTGAATATCTGATCTTAAGTTACTTTGTCTTGCTGTGTTTAAACTTGTTTTTGCCTGTAGTATAGAATTTTTTGCAATTTCAAAAGATGTTTTGGTTAAATTCAAAATAGAGCTGTTTCTTACTCCAAGCAAATTTTTAATATCTTCATTTGTAAGAATTGTATTAATATTGTCTATCGATATTTGGGCTTTTGATAAATTGGTATCACTTGATATAATAGCATTTGTTTCTGCGTCTTGTGCGTCTTCTAGTACACTCCTTTTCACTTCTTCTAATTCATTAAGAGACGAGTTGTATTCTATTTCTGCTTTTTTAACGCTAGCTTCTTTTATAGCTATTTCATATGAAGTTGCTCCAGACATTAATTTATTTAAATTAGCCCTTGCAATATCAAGACTTGCTTGAGAATCTTTTGCTCTTATTGATAGGTCTCTGTAGTTTAATTCTGCAAGTATTTGACTAGAACTAACCCTTTGACCGACAGATACAAGGATTTTTTTTATTTTTCCATTATTTTGGAAATTTAAATCAATTTCTTCTGCCGACTTAATAGTCCCAGTTTCACTTACTGTTTGTTTAAGATTTTTTCTTTCAACCTTTTCAGTCGTATATATAGCATCTGATTTTTTGAAAACAAAGCTAAGGACAATAGCTATTACGATGATGGAGGAGATTATTAATATTATTTTTTTCTTTTTTGTCATATTAAAAAATTAAGGATTAGATATTTTTATATATTTCATTATATAATATATTTAGATAATAAAAAAGAGGGTTTTGCCCACCTTTTTATTATGTTATTTGGGTTTTTCTGGCGGGATGGAAGGGACTCGAACCCTCGACCTTCTGCGTGACAGGCAGACGTTCTAACCAACTGAACTACCACCCCTTCAGAAAAACCCAATATAAACTTTATTTTTGGATATTTTTTACAATATTTTCAAAGATTTTCTTGTTGTTTGTAGCTAAATCAGCCAATACTTTTCTGTCTAATTCAATATTTGCCTTTTTCAAAGCATCTATAAATCTACTATAAGACAAATTGTATTTTTTAAGTTCGGCGTTTATATTAACAGACCAATTTCTTCTCATTTGACCCTTTTTTTTGCGTCTATCAGCCAAAGCCTTTACCCCAGCTCTTTTAATAGCTGTTTGAGCTTGAGTTATCTTTGATTTTCTACCCCACTTATAGCCCTTTGCTTTTTTTAGAATGTTTTTTCTTCTTTTTGCATGTAAAATAGCTCTTTTTATTCTAGCCATATGTTTATTTAATTTTCAATTTTTAGTTTTCCAGCCTGCCGGTAGGCAGGCAATTTCGAAATTGTATAAAATCTATAAAATCATCACTTATAGATATTTTTTTAGTGATTTTACCATTCTAGCATTTGTAGATTGATCTCTTCTTTTGTTTCTTTTTGTCTTACCAGTTTCCCTTGAATTAAAATGATCCTGACCTTTTGCCCTATTTATTGCTTTGCCTTTTTTGGTCATTTTTATTCTTTTTGATAGAGATTTAAATGTTTTTAATTTTGGCATATATTTTATTTACTTTTTATTATTGCAGAAACCTTGCCTTCCTGGAATTTTGCTTCTTGTTCTATTGCAACCAAGTTTCCAAGTAGTGATATAAATTCATTACAAATTTTAAAAGCAATATCTTTATGTTCTCTTTCTCTGCCCCTTAAGGGCATTTCAAGCCTAACTCTGTCTCCTTGTTTTAAAAATTTTTCAGCTTGTTTTGCTTTAAATCCTAGGTCGTGTTTGCCTATTTTAAAAGATAATCTGATACATTTTAGTTCAACCTTTTTTGGCTTATTTGTTTTTTGTTTTTTTGAGGCATTATACTGAAATTGTCCATAGTCTGATATTTTGCACACAGGTGGATTCGTATTTGGGGATACTTCAATAAGATCTAGTTCTACGTCTTGAGCGCGTTTAATTGCGTTATAAACACTCATTACTCCGAGTTTTTCACCTTTTTCGTCTATTACAAATACTTCATTTGCCCTTATTTGATTGTTAATCCAATACTTTTTTTTGTTATCAAGCTTCTTTTTATATATATGTTTCTAGGTTAATTTTTAAATAATGGCTTTTTATAATGTATATTATAACAAAAATATTATTTTTTAGCCATTTTTTAATAGTTTCTTTGTTCTTCGACTCAGGATTCTTTATTTATTAATATATCTTTTATTAATTTAATATTGCGTTCGAAGACCATGAATGTCCTTCTACAAGCTCAAGGCATTCGATTCTAGATAATATATTTGTTGGTTGTAATTCCGCAAATCGGAATGAAAACCATGAGCGAGTTCCGCAAAGCGAGACGAGTCGAATGGTGGAGATGAGGGGTAGTGCGCCCCTGTCTACATAGTAATATATTTTTTGTCTACAAACTTAGCTTGTTTATTGTGTTTTGAAATTGACTAAATTAACAAGCAAAAAATCAATTTCTAGCTTATTTTGTTTTCTTCATTTTTTAATAAGCAAAAAAATGATATAGCTTAATAAATATAACACCCTCAAACCTCTATTAAGCATCAAGGTAGAGGATGGCCTAATTCAAATAAAATGATTAAGCAATAGCTGGGCTAAAGGCCGGGTTTGTGAAAGCTGTCTTTACCCTGCTTAAAATGTTTTTGACATTTGTTGTTTTTGAAATTTTTACAAGATTTTCGACTTGATTTGCGAAAAAATATTATTATCTATATATCAAATTTAAACATCCCCATGTTAAAGAGCTCTGTATAAATATATAGGAAATCGCTCTTTGTGTCAAGTTTAATAGGCTTTTAATTAAACGCTTATTTTGTATTTTTTTTGAATTTGTCTCTTGATATCTCTTTTTTTTAAATCTTCCTTTTTATCAAATTTTTTCTTTCCAGAAACAACAGCAATTTCTACTTTTAATAAGTTGTTTTTTGTAAATATTTTTGATGGAATTGCTGTATATTTTTTTTGATCCAAAAATTTTTTTAATTTTAATATTTCTTTTTTGTTTAATAAAACTTTGATATTTCTGTTTAGTTTGTGTTTTAGAGTATTTATATTGGCTTTTCTATAAAAATCAATTTTCAAATTCAAAATATACACCTCATTATTTGCCAGTATTTTTACATAAGCATCTGATAAATCGCATTTAGCATTTTTTATGGATTTTACCTCATCACCAAAAAGCATGAGTCCAGCTTGAAATTTTTCGTGAACCTCGTATAGATAGTTTAATTTTTTGTATTCAATTGTGCCCATTATTTTGATTCGTTTTATATTTTATAATTCAAATTTATTCTAACACATCCCTTAAAATATACCAGATTTTCATTTTATAATTATATGATAAATATTTCAAAATTTTATGAGCTATGTTATAATACTTACAATCAAATCAATTAATAATATAAAGAAAGAGAAAAATATGGATAAAAAATCACATTTAGACAATTCTCCAATTCAAGAAATTGAAATAGGAGAAACAGAGACACCCGAAAAGAAAAAACTACCAATTATAAAATGGATAATAGCCATTTTAATAGTGGTCCTTGTAATTTTTGGGCTTCTTTACGGGGTTTCTAAAATGACAAAGTGGAATATTCTAGGATTAGAAAAAAGTGAGTGGCAGGCGGTTTTTTTATCAAACGGACAAGTATATTTTGGTCATTTAAGCGGAGAGAACAAAAAAACCGTAATTTTGAAAAAAATATATTATCTTCAAGTAACCCAATCTCTTCAATCTGAAGGAACTACAAATTTGCAAGAACAAGGACAAGGTGAACTTGCCCTTGTAAAACTCGGAAACGAATTACATGGTCCAGTAGATTTAATGAAGATAAATAGAGATCACATATTGTTTATAGAGGATTTGAAAAAAGACGGAAAGGTTGTCACCGCAATTGAAGAGGATATAAAAAAGCAGACTTCTAAATAGATATTTATTTATAAAACTCGTCAAGCCTAGCTTGGCGAGTTTTTTTGTTATTTTTTATAATATATAAAACTATAAAGTATAAAGTGCCACACACTACTTTACACTTATATTTTTTTGTTATACAATTAATACAAGAGGACTGTTGATAACTTTTATCCTCCAAAAACAAAAACTAAAAAAACATTGAAAAAATCAATTATGCTTTTAAAGATTGGTGAATTGGCAAATGAGATTAATAGACTCCCCTCAGCCATACATTTTTATACACAAGAAGGTCTTATAAAACCGGACTCATTTACAAGGGGCGGATATCGTTTATATGAGAAGAGGAAAACCCTTTTGTTAATAAAAGAAATAGAAAGATTACAACTTAAAAAAAGATGGACGATAAAAGAGATCAAAACGTATCTAAAGGATAAAAAATTTTAATAAATATTAATTTTTTTAAAAAAATATGAAAACTATTAGACAAAATTTGAATTGTTGCTCGTATGGTAATTTTGATTGGACAAAACAAGAAATTAAAGACCGCACAAGAATAATTTCAAGGAATTATAGAAAACAAAAAAAGAGTTTTTGGGATCAAGTCAAAGCGTTGCTTTTTTAGCGATTTTATTCAAATTAAAGAGGTTTTTTGAGATGATATTTTTATAGTTTTGATAATTATTTATCAAAATTTTTATTTTAATAAAATTAGAAAAAATGTTATTCTTATTTTATGGAATATATATCCTATGGAATAATACTAAGCTCTCAAAATTTTAGAGAATCGGATAAGATTTATAATATTTTTAGTAAAGAAAAGGGACTTATACGAGCAATGGCCAAATCTGTGAGTAGTCCAAATAGTAAGCTTTCTGGTTTTTTGATATCTGGAAATTATTGCATTTTTATGCTTGCAAAAAGAACTTCTATCGATAAAATCGCTCAAGTAAAGGTTTTGGAAACTGCCAATTTTTTGACTTATTATAATTGCTATAGATTATTTAATCAGATAGCAGAGGTTTTATTAGGATTTTTGAGTGAAGACAATATAGAGTATGAATTATTTGATAGCACATTTTATTTTTTGAAAGATCTTAATAATTTGGAATTAAGTGCAAACAAGAAAAGCCTTTTACAAATTTTATATTTTTCTGATCTTGTTAGAGAATTTGGATTTATGCCAAACTGGTTTAATTTGAGAAACGATTTAAATATTTTTTTAGAAAATATATTAAAATATCCCTATTTGAAAAATAGAGAAGCCATGTTAAAATTAAATATGAGTGATATTGATTTAAAAATTATTAAAATTTGGTTTAAAAATTATTTAGAAAGCGCGATAGAAAAAAAGTTAAATAGTTTTTAGTATAAAAATATGCCAAAGAGAAAAAATATATTAGAACTGTCAAAACAAAAGCCAAATTTAAGCGTTGGTGTTAATGTTAGTAAAATTGAGAAAATAAAAAAGAAAAAAAATCACGAAGTGAAACCTAGAATACCCATCAAAAAAAAGATAGAGAGCGTAAGAGACTATGACGGATCAAGAGTAAGTTTTACTAAGGACATTTATAATATTTGGAAAAACAATAAAAATTTTGATAGTTTTGAAAAAACACCTAAAAAAAGAAGCGGTAATCTTAGCTCTTTTTTGATTTTTATTTCTATATTTGCTGCCATATTTATATATATTGTATATTGGAATAATACTAGAGATGTGAAGGGAGAAGGTGTTGTATTGGAAATAAGGGGAGATGACGAATTTGTGTCTGGAAAAGAAGTAAAATTTACAATTAAATATCAAAATAAACAAAATATAAAGATTAAGAATTTGGAATTAAGAATCAATTATCCGAAAGATTTTTATTACATATCCTCAGAACCAAGTGCTTCTACCCTATCAATGAATGTTTGGAAATTAGAAGATTTAAGAGCTGGAGGATCAGCCAAAATTGAATTGGTGGGACAAATTATTGGAAACATTGGAGATGAAATAAGTTTGGATGCCGTATTATCATATGAACAGGCAAATTTTAGCTCTGTTTTAGAAGCGAAAATCTCTAAGAATCTAAAAATTGAAAGCTCTATGGTCGATTTTCTATTTGAAGGGCCAGATGAGGTGAGTGGTAACGATAGAGTAACCTATCAAATGAAATATAAGAATATTTCTGATTCGGAGATTAATAATTTTAGAATAAAATTAGAATATCCAGAAAATTTTATTCCAATAGAAACAAATATTAATACAGAATCAGAATTTAAAAATATTTGGATTATAGATAATCTTAAAAAGGGAGAAGAGGGCCTTGTTTCTGTTACGGGGCTTTTTGATGCAGAGGTTACAACATCCTCAACACTCAAAGCTTTACTTGAAATTAGATCGCTTGCCTATGATGAGTCAAATGTTTTTTCTC
The DNA here is from genome assembly GCA_964634645.1 of uncultured Gammaproteobacteria bacterium. Classification (GTDB taxonomy): domain Bacteria; phylum Patescibacteriota; class Patescibacteriia; order UBA1558; family S5-K13; genus CAZWKI01. The sequence goes on from CAZWKI010000024.1 coordinate 14,166, forward strand.
AAGGTCAAAATTTGAATTGGTATAAATACAAAGAAATAAGCAAAGAGATAAAAATGAAAAAAATGTCTGCAAATTTGAAACTATCTATCAATAATCAAATTACAGATTCTACGTTAAATTGGGAGGATGAATTAAACTATCAAATAAGTTATAAAAATACAAGCGAAACGCCACTTGAAAACGTTGTAATTAAAGCGTTTTTGGATTCAAATTATTTTGATTTAGAAACAATAGAAGACAATTATAAAGGAATTGTTGATGAAAACAAACAGATAATAATTTGGGACAAAGAATCTATTGCTTCTCTTGCTAAAATTAATACAGAACAAGAGGGAAGAATAAATTTCAAAATAAAACTTTTACCATTTAAAGATAGTTTTATTTCCAAAAATAATTATTTTGCAACTTCAAGTATTGTGCTTTCTTATGGAAACACTTCAAATGAACAATCAAAAAATCAAATAGAGTCTAACATGATAGTAGATAAAATTAATTCTTTTGTTGATTTTTCTGTTTCTTCAAGATATTATGATGATTCTGGCAATGCTGTTGGTTCTGGTCCAATTCCTCCTATTGTTGGAGAATCAACAAGTTATGAGATTTTATGGAAAGCAATATCAAAAACAAGCAATCTAATTGATGTAGACGTAAAAACAAATTTACCAGAGAACGTCGATTGGGGAGGGGGTTTTGCGGATTCAGGTCAGGAAATATCTTTCAATGAAAGCACAAGACAGGTTATTTGGCATATTGATAATTTGGAAAAAAACAAAGAAATTACGGTCAGGTTTGTCGTTACAGTTAATCCAGAAAAAAAAGATGAAGGAAAGTTCATGACACTAAATAATGCGATATTATTTTCCGCAACAGACGAGTATTCTAATGGAAGAATTAATTTGAGCAAAGATTCACTTACAACTGAGTGCATTGGAGATAAGAAGGCGTCTGGAAAAGGCAAGGTAATAGATTTGTAATTAGATTTCCTGCCTACCGGCAGGCAGGCGGTTTTCAGATTTTAGATTTTAGGAATTATTTTAATACAATAAATACAATGTTTAAGATTATAAAAAAATCAAAAAAATCTTTTGCAAGATTGGGAATTTTAAAAACAAAATCAGGTGTAATAAATACGCCTGTTTTTATGCCAATAGCAACAAGAGGAGTTATTAAATCTCTTGATTATAAAGATATAGAAAAATTAAATCCAGAAATTATTTTGGGAAATACATATCATTTATATCTAAAACCAGGATTAAAAGTTATACAAAAGTTTTCTTCAATAGGAAATTTTATGAATTACAAAAAGTCCATTCTTACTGATTCGGGTGGTTTTCAGGTTTTTTCACTTTCAAAAATAAGAAAAATTAGTAAAAACGGAGTTGAATTTCAATCAACTTATGACGGATCAAAGCATTTTTTTACTCCAAATAGCGTTATGAAAACTCAGTATATTTTAGATTCTGATATTCAAATGGTTTTGGATGTTTGCTTGGATTCAAAGTCTTCGAATAAAAAAATAGAAGAAGCACTCAAAATTACAACTTTATGGGCAAAAAAATGTAAAGAGGCAAAGAAAAAAATAGACAAAAAAAACAAAAATTTACTTTTTGGAATTGTTCAGGGGGGATTAAATAAAGACTTAAGAATAAAAAGCTTAGAGGACTTGATAAAAATTGGATTTGATGGTTATGCAATTGGAGGTCTTGCAGTCGGAGAGACAAACGAAGAAATGTATGAAGTTTTAGAATTTCTAAAAGACAAAATGCCCATAGATAAACCTAGATATCTTATGGGAGTAGGATATCCAGAAAACATTATTAGTGCTGTAAAAAATGGAATTGATATGTTTGACTGTGTCATTCCGACAAGAGAAGCAAGACATGGAAGAATGTATTTTTTCAATAATTTAACTTTAAAAAGTAAATTTTACAAAACAATAAATATCACAAATGCAAAGTTTGCAAATTATAAATCAGCCATAAATAAAGATTCAAACATTGAAGAGTTAAGGATTTATTCAAAAGCATATTTGCATCATTTATTTAAAGTTGGCGATGTATTGGCTCTTCGTTTGGCAACGCTTAATAATATTGAATTTTACTTGGATTTCATGAAACAAATAAGAGAAAATATTAAAAAAGGAACTTTTTAGATTTACTTGACATAAGTATTGTTTGAAGTAAGATATAAGAAATAACAACTTATTTAGGGGGGGGGAAACATGAGAATTTATGTATTGGATTTATTTGGACAATACTACAATCCAGCAAAAGAATATGAACACAATGCTGACTACAAAGAAAGATTAAGAGAGGCTTTTACGGGAGTTTTTAAAAATCATTTTCACAATAAGTCTCTTAATCCAGCTATGTGCACATTAAATCTTTGTTTACCAGAATCTTCATCATTTGAATTAGAAGCCAACAATTTGATTGTTCATTTTGAAAATAATAATGGTTTTCTTGAAATTCAAGATATAAAAAACAAAGAAAACAATGAAATTATTGAGGTTAATGAAGATAGTGTTGTAGAAATTTACAAAGCACTGATTCAAATGGCCCGAGATCATAAATTGAAAATTGAGCATTAATACGTCACAACAAAGTGACGTATTTTTTATTATCCGTTTTCTATCCAATAGCTTGGCAACACTTAGTAACTATTTGACTGGGTGTTTTT
>CAZWKI010000025.1:0-16444 GCA_964634645.1 uncultured Gammaproteobacteria bacterium
TATTGCAATTGGAATTCCTTCCAGTGATTTCAATTTTTTCCCTGATTTGATATTTTTATCAATCTCCCTTGCTTTTGAGATTGCTTCGTCTTCAAAAAGAGTTATAAAATCATTCAACTTATCGTCTTTTATTTTTTTAAAGCAATTTGAAATTAATTCTTCACAAGAAAATTCTTTTTTGTTTAAACTTGAAATTGTGTCTTTTATATTCATAATTTTATAAAACTTTTTTAACTTTCAATAGATTTCCTTCTTTTTCATTGAATTGATCTATGAGTTGGTTTGAATCATTTTCTAAAACAACATCTTTTCTCAATTTTTTTTCTTTGCCTTGTTTTTCAAATTTCTTATCCAAAAATTTATACTTTTTAATCTTATTAATACAATCAAATACTTGACTAATTTGATTTGAAAATTTCTTATTCTCACTTTCATTAATATTAATTTTGCAAAGTGCTGATATTTTTTTAAGTTCTTCTTTTTTTATTTGCATATATTTATGAATTATCAATAATTTTTTTAAATTCATCTTCGTTTAAAATTTTGATGTTCAATTTTTTTGCCTTTTCATACTTTGATCCGGGCTCATCTCCCAATACAAAATAGTCCAGATCTTTGCTTACTGATGATAATATTTTTCCACCCATATTTCTTACTAAATTTTTTGCTTCATCTCTTGTAAGTGTTTCAAGCCCTCCTGAAAAAATAAATGTTTTGTTTGCCAATTTATTGCTAGATAATTTTTCCGATTTAATTTTTACTCCCAAGTCTAACATCTCGTTGATTAATTTAATATTTTTTTTGTCTTGAAAATATTCAAATACACTAATTGATACTGCTGGACCTATGTCATAAATATTATCAAAATCTTCTAGTTTTGCATTCATTAATCTATCTAAATTCCCAAATTTACGTGCTAGAATAATACTCATTTCTTCTCCAATATGTCTTATGCCAAGAGAATAAATAAAACGACTAAGACTAATATTTTTACTATTTGAAATTGCATCTATTAGATTGTCTGCTGATTTGTCTGCGAATCTTTCAAGGGAAACTAAATCGTCTTTTTCTAACTTAAATATATCTGCTTGATTTTCTAATAATCCCTCTTTCATAAGTTGTCTTACTATTTTTTTTCCCAAACCATCAATATTAAAAGCTTTTTTTGAAACAAAGTGAATCATATTTTCTTTCTGTGTTGCATAACAATTCTTGTTAGAACAATAATAATTTACTTCGCTTGGTTTTTTTATAATTGAAGAATTACAAACTGGACATTTTTGTGGAATTGAAATTTTCTTTTCTTTCCCAGTTCTTAAACCTTTTAATACTTTGACAATGTCTGGAATAACGTCTCCTGCTTTTTGCAAAATCACCGTATCTCCAATTTTTACATCTAATCTATTTATCTCATCAAAATTATGAAGCGTCGCACGAGAGACGATAGATCCAGCTAAATTTCTTGGCTCTAATACCGCAACTGGAGTAAGCACACCAGTTCTTCCAATTTGAATTATTATATCTTTTACTTTTGACGTAACTTGTTCTGCTGGAAACTTGTATGCAATCATCCAACGTTCAGTTTTTCCTACACTTCCTAATTTTTTTTCTAGAGCCATAGAATTGACAACTATCACAACTCCGTCTGTCATATAGTCTAATTTTTTTCTCTGCTCTTCCCATTTCTTCAAATACACACTTACTTCATTTATATCTTTGCAATATAAATTATATTGATTTATTTTAAATCCTAGTTTTTGTAATATGTCGTGCACCTCTTCATGTGTTTTCTGACCAATATCTTCATCAAAGTAATATGCAAAAAACATTAATTCTCTTTCTGCTGTAATACGAGAGTCAAGCTGTCTGATGCTTCCCGCAGCTATATTTCTTGGATTTGCAAATAATGGTAAATTTTGTTTTTGTCTTTCTTTGTTTATTTTTTCAAAATAAGATTTTTTAAGAACAACCTCTCCTCTTACTGTAAACTTTTGTGGAATTTTTATTTTCTCATCATTTAATTTTAACGGGATACTTTCTATGGTTTTGATATTGTTTGTAACGTCTTCTCCTATTTTCCCATCTCCACGGGTTGCTGCTTGAATAAGTATTCCATTTTCATAACTTAGCACAACGGTAAGTCCATCTAATTTCAATTCGCAAAAATAATCATAATGTCCATTTGCAATTTTTTTGTTTCTATCTTCCCAATCTGAAAATTCAGATATTGAAAAGATATCTTGTAATGACAAAACGGGAAAGCTATGATTCACTTTTTCAAATTTTTCCAAAACTTTTCCAGCAACTCTCTCACTTGGTGAGTCATTTGTTTTTAAACTTGGAAAATCTTTTTCTAAATCTCTTAATTCTTTTTTTAACGAATCAAGCGCCCCATCACTTATCTCTGACTTATCAAGCACGTGATATAAATAGCGATGGTGTTCTATTTCTTGTTTTAATTTTTCTATCCTTTTTTTTGCATCAGAAATTGTCATCTTATTTTTGAATTATAAAATACAGTGTTGTAGACGCTTTAGCTCCAATTTTATCTTCTGCTTCTAATGTAACCGGATATGTCTTTGACTCTTCTATATTTATTTTTCCTGAAAATATACAATCCCCCAATATTATATCTGGTGGTAATATTCCTTCTATTATTTTACAAGTATATGGACCTATTCCATTCATTAATAATATTTCATGATTATATGTTTCTCCCGGAGAAAGTATTATGGAGCTTGGTTCTGCTATATAAAATTCATCAGAATACCAGCCACTACCCAAAGAATCAGTGTCTTTTATCAAAGATTGTTCAGAAAAAATAACATAATCAAACAAACCCGATAACGGACTTATTCTTCTAAGAGTTACCGTAAGTGCTTGATTGCTTGAACTTAGACCATCTTCTGGATACTGTGCAACACTTCTTATGGTATAAATATTTTTAAATGGTATTTGTTCGTCACTGCTATTATATGCCCTTATTGTCAAATTTTTCACATCACAAAACATTGCTTTTATTCTAAATTGATAGGCATTATTAGAATTAAATTGAGAACCATCAATTGAATCAATTTGATCTAAATTATCATCGTCTAAATTTAAAAGTGTTTTTTTTACATGAATCTGGGACTCATCAAGGCCCCACTTAACTTCATTACTTTCTGAACTCCATTCATTTGCTGTAAGCTCTAACCATGAACTTCCACCACACTCATCTTCCCAGGAAATTGATAAATAGGAAAGCCCACTTCCATATTCAATATTAAGAGGATCAAACAAATCAAATTGATAAAACTCATCCTCTTTAAGTGCCGTAAAAACAGAGTCTATTGTGCTGGTGACTTCTCTTGTAACGAGGGCATTGTTATTTGTAAAAGAATTGTTTAATGCTGTTAAATGTTCATCACCGTATGCCCTAATATCCCAAATCGCCCTTTCATTTCCACTCTCTGCTGAATAAAAGGCTATTAATGAATTATCAATATTATTTGCCTTGGAAAGCTGTCTTGTAGAAAAAGTATTAATATAAAAAACACTAGACAAAAGAGCAGATACAATCAGGATGGATAATAATAGGGCTGATGCTTGTTTTGCGTTTTTTTTATACATAATTATTTTTTATATTGACGAGACGAAATAAATGTTTGTATTTTTATAGAGCCAATCATCGAAGTATCTTTTTTGTGGTGAGCGCTTAGATAAATCAAAACACCGGGCTGTCTTGCATTTTGCGCCATAGAAACAAATGGGTCCGTTTCTGGGATTACATAAAAAAACAATTCATCAATTATCAAATTATCTGTAGATAAATCAACCCAACTATTATAATCATAACTCATCTGTGCCACTCCATTAGCACCACTCAGCCCCCCTCTAAAATAAATATTGTTATCTGAGTTATCTTTAATGGCTAAAACCGTATTTTGGCTTGTCCAAGTTCCTTCATAAAAATCATAATCTATTGAACCCAATCTTACTTCCCTAGAAATTGATTCAAGTATATATCGAAGCTCATTTTGAACTTTCTGCGTCACTGTAATTTGAGAATTAGCACGCACTGTTGCAAGATAAATACCAACATATACGACCATGACTATTGCAAAAATTGCTGTTGCGACAACCATTTCAAGCAGTGTAAAACCTAATTTTTTATTATTTGTCTTTATTACCATATTAAATGCAAAGATTTTTAATTTTTATTTTAGATTATCCAAAAAATTATTATCATTAGTTTACTTCTCCAAAAAATTTCCAATTATAAATACTTTCTTCAATATCAACTATATTCATTTTGTCATTGCCATACCAACCAACTCTTGATATTACCTGTAATCCTATTCTATTCGAACAATTCCTATCGGGTTCTGTTATTATGCCTTCTATTATGTCTCCTGTTATATGATCAACAGTCCCACATATTTCATTTATAAAAATCATTTGATAGAAATTTGTGGGCTCTATATTCGGGTAATCAACACCAAGGGCATAATCATAAAACGTATTACTGAAATCTTTTTTTATTATACTTAGTTTACATGTGCTTGTTGTACTAAATGGTCCTTCGGTGGTGGCGCTTATACAATCTTCCCAAGACATACCTATTGGAAAAATTACAGAAGAAAAAACAGCTGTTGAAGAAACAAAAGATTGATTGCTAATTAAAAATGATTTTGCTTCTGGGGGTTCATACAAAAAATCCGCAGTCGTTGTTACAATAAGATTATTGGACCAGTTGTCATAAAATCCCGGATCTTCTGGATCTTGAAGAATCCAATTGGTGTCTCTTATATTTCTAATTTCTTCAATTCCCTGTCTTGCCAAATTTGATGCTATAAACATTTGATGATTATAATCCTCCATTTGTCCATTGAAAACTGACAAATTAAAAATTGACAAAAGCCCCACTATAATAATATATATAGCCGCCATAACCTCTAATAAACCTTGCCCATTTTTATTTATATTCTTAAACATATTTAAACATATTTATGTATCGCTAAAAGATGATAAATATCTACCGGTAGATGTGGATATATTGATTTCCCAAGTACCGCTATTTTTTGTACTTTTTAAATAAATGGTAGAGTTGGTACATTCTGTAAAATCTGTATATTCGGAACTTGCATCTTTATAAACAAAAATCCTCATACTTGCTCTTGGTGGATAAAAAATAATATTTAAATTATTATTAGCAACGTTGACGCCATTGCACGCAAACGAATCAATGGATATGCCATTTGGCAAACCAGAAGAAAAGCTTACTTGGTCAATTTGTGAATTAGAACAAGTTATGCCCGGAGCACTATTAAAGACTTTTTCACAGTCTTCTTCTCCAGTTTTGGCTGTCATATTTCCAAAAATAGTATAATAATCAGTTTCTTTATTAAAATTTATTCCATATCCACTGTCTGGAATTATATCATTAATTCTTTTTCCTGTCAGAGCAATATTATAAGTCATATCAATAGAGTCTTCTACTTCATATGCCGACATCCTAAAGGTGTTTGAATTCTCAGAAAATCTATAGTTTGCAATAATAATAGATGAAATAATAAGAAAAATAGCTATTGAAATCATAACTTCTGGCAATGTAAATCCTCTATTTTTCACAATATAAAACATGACTAATTAATATAATAAATTCAAATACCAATTCAAAATTTTATCTCCCAAAAGAAACACTACAAATGTGGCAAAAACCAAAAACGGACCAAGTGGAATTTTATTTGAAACTTTCTTCAATCTAAACAAAAGCAAAAATAGAGCTACAAACCCACCTATCATATAAGAAAGAAATATTGCAAGTATGACATTTGGAAACCCAAGTAAAAATCCCATAAATAATCCTATAAACATATCTCCTCCGCCCATCCATTTGCCACGAGATAAAAAATACTGCAATCCAAAAAACGCAAAACCGATAAATCCCGCCAATATCATATTTAAAATATTTTTACCCGTTAATAAATTAAAAATAAATACAAAAATAATCGCTGGATATATTATCAAATCTTCTACTAAATAATATTTCAAATCATATATAAATATCATAAGTATAAATAAGCTTGAAATAAGATAAAAAACAAGATTTAGAATAATATTAGTCCCGGAAAAAAATCCGCTACTAAAATAAAAATAATAACCAAAAACAAATAAAACTCCAGTGATAAACTCAACAAAAAAATATTGAAATGATATTAATTTTTTGCAATACTTACAACGACAACCCAAAAACAGATAGCTAAAAATTGGAAATAAGTCTAAAAATCCAAGATTGTGCTTACAGTGTGGGCAAAAAGATCTGCCAAGTATTGTTTTTTTATTTTTTAGACGATAAATCAAACAGTTTATAAAACTTCCAAAAATAGCTCCAAATATGAAAAATAATATGTAAAACATATTATAATTATAACATAAATTCTGCGATTAGAATATTAATGTCTTCCCAAAAGCTGAAACCTAAAAACTGAAAGCTATTTCAAAATTTTACCAGTTTTTATATACCAAATATAGATGTCAAGCTCCCCTTGGCTCATTTCTAATTTTTTACAAATTTTGCCCATTTTTTGCTCTATTTCAAGGTATTTTCTGGGTGTTAAAGTTTTATGAACACCTATTACCCCATTATCAATTAAACTATTGATAATATGGCGGTCCAAAATTGCATATTCAAAAAATCCTATATTTCTCAAAAAATGCGAAGATTCTTTCATTCCCAAGCCTTTTATGTTTTTTACAAGCCATAATCTCTTATCTTTCTCTTTTAAAAGAATATCCTTTACATTTTTATACTTTCGTGCCAAAACAATACACTCTGCTCTCTGTGGCCAAAAACGATGACCCGATTTTTTCAAAAATTGCGCGAGTTTATCTTCGCTCCAATTTAAAAATCCATCTGGAATAAGTTTTTTTTGAATTTCAATTGATTCTTTTGCTTTCCAATTTGCGGTTAAGAAACAAAAGCAAAGTTCAAAAAACCATTCATTGTTTCCTTTTTTATTCAAGGCTTTAAATTCAGATAATCTTTTATTTATATCATTTCTTATGCTTGAATTTCTGATTTCTTCAATTTGTTTAATTAATTTTTTCAACCCGTTAGATATTGTTTTATTAGTTTGATTTATCATATAATTAAAACAAAATATTGTTAAATATTTTTACCCATAATATAGATTTATCTAATGGGTTGAATAGTATAAACAATGATGTTTAATCTTACACAAATTACATTTTGGTCCAATTGGTCTACAAATATTTTGCCCAAACAATACTAATATAAAATTTATTTTTCTCCAATACTTTTTTTCTAAATTTTCTCTTAAATACATTTCTGTTTCATAAGGAATTTTAGTTTTTAAATACCCAATTCTATTTAATATTCTATGAACATGAGTGTCAACACAAATTGCCGGTTTTTTTAAAACTGTAGAAACATATAAATTAGCTGTTTTTCTGCCAACTCCTGGCAGTTTTATTAATTCTTCAATTGTCTCTGGAATTTTACAATTTAAATCTTTCAAAGATTTACACAATTTTTTTAAATTTTTTGTTTTTGTTTTATAAAAACCAACAGGATAAATCAATTTCTGAATTTGTAATAAATTCAATTTTTTTAAACCATTACAATCTGATACTTTTTTAAATAATTTAAGAGAGGATTTGAGTGTTGTTTTATCATTTGTACGCGATGATAAAATAATTGAAATAAGAATCTGAAAATTATTAAATTCTTTCTTATACAAAAAATCAATTACAGGAATATCAAAATTTTTTACTTGTTTTGATAATAAATCTAAAATATGTTCAATGTTTATTTTAGATTTAACTTGTTTTGATATTTTTTGCATAAATAAAAATAGTAATAAAAATTACTGAAATAATTTAAGGATTAAAAAAATTATTGTTTAAAGGAATTAATATATTCTATATAATCAAGTGGCAATCCGTATTGTTTTGCTCCTGTTATAACAGTATCAAAATATGAATCACTTGGGATGGCTGTTGTTTTGTCATTTAGGACTATATAAACTTCTGCTTGAAAATCTTTGAGTGGATTTTTTATTGTAACAATCTCTCTTTGATACATGTTTGGGTATCCCTCTGATTTGTCTAACTTTGTAAAACATTCTTGATTTATTTTGTATAAAACGCCATTTACTCTTTCTCCCGAATTTGGTTTGATGTTTCCATACCCTCTACCATAAAAATAAAAAGAATAATTTTCAAGATATGAATTTTTGAAACCGACAAAATTATTTTCTCCACATCTTAAGTTCATTGTATCAACATTCATATTTGATCCATAAGCAAAATAAAATATATTTTTATCATCATTCAATTTACCTGGACCAGTTGGTAAATAATCATTTACAACTTCTTCACCATCCCCATAACCATCTCTGTCTGTATCAAAAATTTCTGGATCAGAACCATAGACAATTTCATAAATATCCAAGAGTCCATCTCCGTCTGTATCTAGTAATTCTATGTTTTCTGTTTCTTCTTCTACTATAATTGCCTCTATCACTTCTTCTGTTTGAGTTGCTGTCTCTGGGATTTCATTTTCTATTGTTGAATCAAGTATTTCATCAATTGTTTCGTCAAGGATAAATTCTTCTGTGTTTTCATTTTCTGGTTTGTCTTCTACTGGGTTTTTTGTTTCACTTTTGTTAATCTTGTCAAAAATCCAAGAAAACTTATCTTGAAATCTTGGTAAAATGAAAAATAAAGAAGCAATAATCAATAAAATTAATATCAAAATAACTAAAAGTCCAACTTTAGAATCTGATTTTTTTTTGGAATCTTTAGTATTATACGCTTTATTGAATTCATTAATTTTCTCTATGTATGCATTATTCTTATCAATATCTTTTTCTAAAATATCGGGTTTATTTTGATTTTCGATGTTATTTATATCATCAAACATTTTATTGTATTTAAATTATTAGAAAATATTTATATACAAACCAATACTATAAGTCATCTACATTAAAATCGTTCAAGTTTATTCCTTGCGTCTTCGTAGTTATGCCATCCATTAGTTCAATACTGCTTATATACTCTATTGGAAAATCACTTTGTTGTGCTCCAGAAATAATTCTTTCCAAATAATAATCATCTGGCACAGATGTTGTCTTAGTATCTTTTGCAATATAAACTATTGCATCAAAATCACCAAAATTATTTTTCACTTTTAGAGTAGTTTTGTTATATAAAGATAGACTACTTTGATCCATGAGCGATAGAACGTCTTTATTTATTTTATACAAAACTCCATAGACCTTTGTTCCTTTTGATTCTTTTATGTTGGAAGAATTGTTTTGATAAAAATAAAATTCATAATCATCCAAAACTGCTTTTTTGAAGCTAACAAAATTTTTGTCACCATAAAGACCCTGCATATTTTCAAAAAGTATACTTGGTCCATAAGCAAAATAAAATATATTTTTATCATCTTCTAATTTTCCACTACCATTTGGATTATATCCCCTTATCACTTCTTCGCCATCTGAATATGTGTCTCCATCTGTATCTTCTTTTTCTAAATCTGTATTATAGACAGCTTCATACATGTCCAAAAGTCCATCATTGTCTCTGTCTTGTAATTTTGTATATTCTTCAGTTTCTATGGTAGGAATAGTGTTCATATAATTAAAAGACTTCATCATTTCTTCAAGCGATGTAATATCTTGCTCCTGTGGTTTTTCTATTTTATAATCCTTTAATTCACTAAATTTAGAGTTAAATGATATACTTACTGGAACATCTGTTTCCTGAAAATCCTCGTCCATATTTAAATTTTCTAGGGAAAACTCTATTTCATTAATAGAGGCTGTTTTCTTATTTACCCAAATAGAAAAATTCAATTTATTATTCAAATAATCAAATTGCTTTATAGTTTTTTCAAAATCAGGATTTTTTCCATTTTTATAATCTTCATATTTTTTCAAAAATTCTTTGTATGTATTTTCATCATAATTCTTTAAAATATACATTGCCAGATTAATTGATTTTCCTTCTTTTATTTTAATATTGAATTTTTTTGAAGATATACTATTTTCTTTTTTGTTCTCATGTGGATCAATTATTTCAAAAAAGTCCTTGAGCTCTTTTATTTCTGAAACATTATCTTTCTTTGTAAAAAAATTATTAAAATATTCATTTATTTTGGAATAAAAATCTTGATCATAATCTGAACTGATTCCTGTTTTTGGATAATAAATCCATTTATCTGAAATGCTTTCTGACGAATCCGAATCCATTGGCATAAGAAATGATAAAATACCTGTAATATTTAATTTAAAATAAACTCCAGAATCGTCCAAATATTTTACAACAACTTCCGGAATAGCAAAATTTCCATAACTTGCTTTTATAGAAGATTCTGAATCTTTATTTACAACTTTTGAATCAATTGTTGCGTCTATTTTAGACCCACCACCAAAAATGAGATTAAGAAAATTTTCCTGAGAGTTATTGTTTTGTTTAAATTCTATAATTATTTTACTTGTATTCTGATAATTCTTTATAGTATCTCCCCATGGAAGACTCATTTTATATGTGAAATACATTGCTTCTCCCTTATAATACCAAAATACAAATGCTCCTGCTATTAACAAAAAAATGAATAAAAAAAGAAAGATTGGACCTAATTTCTTTCTTTTTTTTAATTGTTTACTATTTTTATCTGACAAAAAATCTTCTTCTTGAAACCCTGGCTTAGGAACATTATCATCTACACTAGAATTATAATTATCTTGCACGTTAAAACTTTGAATTTTAGGATCTGTCTTTTTTTCTTCAAACATATTTTTATATAAATATTATTTAGAAATCCAAAGTCCGTGAATATTACAATAAATACGAGCTCCTACCACATCTCCTTTTGTATTAAACTCTGCTTCTGGTTTTTCTCCAGGATTCAAAAACTTTTTTCCAGATTTTCCATCATCAGTATTTATCTCAATCCATTCTATAAAGTGATTTTCTTCCATTGGATGCTCTATCGAACCAACCTTTACTTTGTAACCGAAATCTGTTTTTTCTATTACTGGAACATGTTTTTCATTCCCCTCATCTTCTGATTTTTCATTTTCAAGTCGCATAGTAGTTCCACAGCAAACAAGTGATTCTGCACCAATGTTCAAAACCTCTACAATATTTCCACAAATATCACATTTATAAATTTGTTTTTTCTTGGTCATAAATTTATTTAGTTAAAAGTTAAATGCTGTAAAGTTATAAAAATTTAAAAATATAATAATTCTAAACTTTATAACTTTTAACTTGGTACTTTATAACTTAACTTCAAAATATGCTTTTGGATGTTTACAAGCTGGACATTCTTCTGGTGCACTATCTGCTTCATGAACATATCCACAATTTCTACAAACCCAATAGACTTTTTCTGTTCTTGTAAATGTAGAATTATTTTCTAAATGTTCCAAAAATTTCTTATATTTTGATTCGTGATTTGCTTCTGCACGAGCAATTGCACGAAGTCTTATCGCTATATCACCAAACCCTTCCTTCTCTGCAATATCAGCAAATTCTGGATACATTGAGGTGTGTTCATGATTTTCACCCGCAATTGCAGATTTCAAATTTGCAATAGTGTCGCCCAAAACAGTGGGGCATTCTGAGTCAACTTTTATAGTTTCACCACTATTTTGGCTAAGATCATTAATAAATTTCATTAACACTTTTGCATGTTCTTTTTCTTGATCTGCAGTGAGGGTAAAATTTGCAGAAATTTCTTCAAATCCTTCTTTTTTTGCGATACTTGCATAATAAGTGTACCTATTTCTTGCTTGGCTTTCACCAATAAAGGCTTTTGCTAAGTTTTTGATTGTTTCATTCATATTATTTTCGCTTGGCTATATGGCCAAATATTTAATTATTAACTTTATATATTATACTATAAAAACAGATAAACAAAAAATAAAACACTCTTAATAGCTTATTTGTTCTTATTATAATTAAAATCAAAAGACTCATTAAACAAAGAAACAAGAGATTTTATATTTGAAACCATTATTGACTCATCATTTCTGAAAAATCCACCAGAACTCCAATTATTTGTCCCAAAAACAACTATTTCATCATCTACGATGAGCAAGTGTTGATGTAAAAATGAATTTAGATCTTTTTCAGCAAACTTGTTCCTTAATTCTTCATTTCTCTTTTGATCTGTAATTATTTCCAAATTATTCAAATGATTCAAATGATTCCTCTCTCTTTGATCAAGCATTGCAGGAATTAAAGAATCTTTTACAGATACATTACTATCTTCAATTAACATTATTACTTTTTTGCTTCTTGACTCAAAGATTAGATTGCTTGCAATGTCAGAATCTGTCATCATCCATATCATCGATTTAATAATATATCTTGATTGCTTTATAAGTTCAATCATTCTATCTTTAATTCCATTGCGCTTTTGTTGTGGTGCAAACCAAATTTCCAAAAATCCTTCTGGATAATTGATGCGAGCTGCAAATGGGTTATATTGTGATAATAATTTTTGCTTGCCAGAAGTGCCAGAAAATATTCTATCGAATTCTTCTCCATAAATTTCTATAATTTCCCTACGATCTGTTTCAAAAATAAAACTCGGATCATATTTGTCTTGAATGTAAGTAAAATTATAAGAGCCAAAAAATAGTTTTTGAGAAGATTCTCCTCTATCAATTATCATAAATTTGTGATGCATTAATTCAAAACTATCATTGGATGAAATGCTTTTGATGTTTATATTTTTTGGTATATCCGTAAATAAATTATTAAGGGTTTCTGTATGTTTATCACTAAAAGCAATGTTTATTTTTACACCTCTTTTTGATGCATTATAAATTGCATCTCTAATAATCTCGTCGTCCATAGAGTAGACGGCTATTTCAATACTAGTGCTTGCAAAATCAATTGCGTTTATAATAATACTTGATAAAATATTTTGTCCTAACTCATTATTGAAATATACTTTGCCGGAAAACGGCTCTGTAACATCTATTATTTTATTGGGCTTAAATTGCACCCACTTTTCTTTTATGGTAAAACGAGAAAAAATAAACACAAAATATCCAACTGCAATTAAAAAGACAATCGGAATACCCCAAAAAAGTAATTTATTATTGGATTTTTTTGATTTCATTATCCAACTCATATTTTTGTTTATAATTTAAATAATTATTATTTTCTCTAGAAAACACAACAATTATTGAATCTGGAAGATTTTCACTTATTATATTCAATATTTTTATTATATCATCATAATTTGTATCTAACCAAATATTGTCAATAACAACAAGTGAAGGCTTATTTGCAATGCAATGAAGTGCATGAAGAGCAAATGCTTGAGTCGTGTTTTCTAAAATTTTTCCACACGAAGAATTGAAATTATTCAAAGAAGATATTTTTGATGAAATAAAATCATTGTCTGATATTATTTTTACAACTTTTTCAATATCAACGATATCTATTTCTTCTTTGTTTCTTCCCAAAATAAATTCTATCAAACTTTTTTCTGATTTCACATTTGGATCAAAAAAATATGCCCCACAAAAAGATCTCTGCCACATCAAATAGTCAAACCTATTATTATCTATTTTTACATGAAAAGCTCTAGCGTTATATATGTTTATACCAGAAAACATTTTAGCTAAAGATGTTTTTCCAGAAAAACCCTTACCGTAAAATAAAACTCTTTCTCCTTTTTGAAAAACAAAATTTAAATTTCGAAAATACTTACTTTCTTTAAAAATCTTTGATTTTTTGGAATAAAAAGATATTTCTTTGTAAATTTTCAATAAATCCTTTTTTATCAAAAACCTTCCTCTTTTGTTTATTGTCAAAAATAAACCTAGTCTAGCTGGAAAAAGATATAAACCAACTTTCAGTGCTTGGTTAAGCGCTCTTGGAAAATAAAACATCAAAAATAAATAAAAAAACTTATCTTCTGTACCGAGCAAATTACCCCACAAGAAAAAATTATTTCTAAAAAAATTACTCAAAACTACAATAAACAAAACAATAACAAATACCACCGTATATCCCATTCTCATCCACAAATCCCTTCTTATTCTAAAAAAGGAATCAATATTTACCAAACGATTAAATTTTTTTAAAACCACGGACTCTTTATTGAAATTTTTATTAAAATATTTTTCTGATAAGTTTATATCTATATGTCTTATGATTTTTGTAAAAAAAGTAACCTCTTGAGAAATATATTTTTTGGATATATTATAAGCAATAATTCCAAGAAGTATAGACAAAAGTACGAGGACAATCAAAATTATCGCCAAATTTAAATCCGATATATATGCAATTAATATAGCAATTACAAAATATATAAACCACCTAATGGTGCTAAAAAAAACATTTGAAACCCCCATAGAAACAAGCGGTAATTGATAGGAAACTTTTGCTATCAAATCTCCCTGTCTTCCGTAATCCATATAATCGACTGGTTTTTCAATGAAATACTTCAATATTCTTCTTCTAATACTATTGGCAAACAATATTATAATCGTTCTTTCTTGTTTGATTACAATAAATGAACCAACGAAAAAAAGTGTGAAAAAAATACCAAAAAAATACCAAAAAAATGGGCCCAAAAATCCTCGACTACTAAATAACTGATTTCTAGCAAATACAATTAAAACAACCTCTACTACGCCCAATATAAAAATAAAAATAACAAGTCTTATAATATAAGATTTATATTTTTTAAAAAAATCTCTCAAATATTTATAGTGTATATCAAAAAGTCTTATATCTCTATATTTGTTTCGAGTTTTTCTAATGTCTTTTATGAGTCTAATTTGTTCTTTTATTTCTTTCATGATGAAATTTTTTATAAAAATTATACAAAGATCTTATCCCTAAGTTTTTGATATCGCTTTCAAGTAGTCTTCTATCTCTAGGAGAATATTTTTCATACATAAAATTTGTAAGAGTGTGAAAAAAATTTTCTGAAATTTTCTTTATTTGCTCTGAGTTATTTATTTGTGGTTTGTCTTTTATGATTTTTTCAAACTGATAATTAAAATTTTGATCATTTCTACTCATTAGCTTTTTCAAAAGTGATAATTTTTGTTTTTTATTAAAATGTTTGTATTTTAATATTTTTTTCCAATCTGATGTAATGCGTTTTATATGTGACTCTTCTAAACTAATAAATCCATTATTAAAATTATATCCCAAAAAAGAAAATTCCTCTGAAGCTCTACCAATAAAAAGCTTGTTCGTATTTATTGATAATTTTTTTTCTACTAAATCAATTATAATTTCTTCTTTTATTTCTCTTAGTTTTTCTATATTTCTATCAAAAATACCTATATCATCTCCTATCCTTATATAAAATGGGAACTTTTTTTGATATTTATGATCTATATCCGTAAGATATAAATTTGCAAAAAGAGCAATAAGCGGAACACCCTGAACAAGACCTCTTTCTGGCAATTCTATTGAATTTTCTTTATAAATTTTATTAAAAATAAATAATTTTAATAAATCCAAAATTTTTGTATCATCAAATACTTTCTGAAGTTGAGAATATAAAATATTCTTATCAATATAATCTGAATAATTTTCTAAATCTAATATAAGAGCATAATCTGTCTGAAAATGTTTTCTATATCTATGACAAAAAATTCTTCCTGCAAAATATGGTGGCTTGCCAGGCCTATAAGAAAACAATCTGTCTGAAAACAATTTTTCAAACTCTGGCAAAAGAATTCTATAAATTGCCTGGGCTTTTATTCTCTCTTTTATATTATAAATAAAAATTTCCCGATATTTTTCGGGATTACTCTTTTTGGGGATACGAATGAGAAGCGCTGGATCAATTTCTTTTTTTTCTAATAATTCTTTTTGACATTTATCAATAATTGTTTTGGGGTCTAAGTCAATGTCTTGTATTAAAAAATTATCCAATCCGTGATATCTAAAATTTTTACGATCTATTTCAAATTTTTCTACTATATCCAAATAAGCAGATTTCAAATTTTTGTAAGAAATAATACTTTCAAACATATTTTTAAAAATCTCCCCCCAATATATACAGCGAAATATTCGCTATATATTAATTAAATACTGAATTTCCTACCGGAGTGATCCGGTAGGACCCTTTCAAACAGGGTTAAACCGTTTCCATTTTGATTAATTCGATATTAACGAATATTAATAAAATCAAAACTAAAACGATTACTAATATCCTCTTTTTATAGAGGTTTTGGGAGAAATTTTCAAAAATATACCTATATATTATAGCAAAACATTCAAATTAATACAATTTATAAAATTTGGACACCCGACGGGTGGGTGATATAATTAACCCATGAATCTAGAAACAAAGCTCGACCAAATATATGGAATTGGTCCTGGAATTTATAAAAAACTTCAAAAACTTGGATTAAATACAGTTTATGACGTTCTTTTG
>CAZWKI010000026.1:0-16443 GCA_964634645.1 uncultured Gammaproteobacteria bacterium
GAAATTGCTCTGTTTTAAAGAATACCAAAGAAAAAGTTACAAATACAATTAAAGCTAGAGCTATTTGGGAGCTTGCAGTAAATTATGCCTATAGAACAGGAGATCCAGGTATGATTTTTTTAGATAGAATCAATAAAGACAATCCAATCATAGAAAAATTTGGGCCAATACAATCTTTGTTGTAACCACATTTGGAAATAACCATATAATTAGGCCCATCATAATTGGCAAAAATAGTTTCGAGGCTAACATTAGGAAAACCAATTTTTCCAGGAATATTAAAATAAAAAATTAGCCAAAAAAGGACAACTAGCCGTCATTGTTAGTGGTCAACCAGTTGGACTCAGAGAAAATATGAATTTAGTTAAATTACAAAAAATATAATCCATTAGATAAAATTATTAGACATGAATTATTTTATAAAACAATAATTCATCTAGATGTAATGGATTAGAATTTTATAAATAGAATATCTAACGGATTATAACTTTATTAATTTTTTAAAAAATATATGAAATCCCTTAAATAAAATATTTTTAAATATTTAATATTTGATGGATCAACATACAAACATATGCCAAACAAAAAAAACAAAACAGTGTCTAAGAAATCAAAAAAACAGCCCCAAAAATACACTCTTTGGTTTGATGAGCTTACCATGAAAGACGTTCCGCTTGTTGGTGGAAAAAATGCTTCACTTGGAGAAATGTATCAGAAATTAGGTAAATACGGAGTTCCGGTACCAAATGGATTTGCAGTCTCGGCCGAGGCATATTGGTATTTTCTAAATTTTAATAAAATAAAAAACAAGATTCAAGAAATATTAAAAGGTCTTAATGTAAACAAAATTACTGAATTGAAAAACAAAGCAAAAAAAATTAGAGAGTTAATTTTAAAATCAGAGTTTCCAGAAGACTTGAAAAAAGAAATTATAGAATCATACAAAAAGCTAGCAGAATTTTATAATTTATCAATGTTGGCTTGTGATGTTGCTGTGCGGTCTAGTGCTACAGCAGAGGATGCAGCAGATGCTAGTTTTGCAGGACAACAAGAATCATATTTAAACATAACAGGAGAATATGCGCTCCTTGAATCAATAAAAAAGTGTATGGCATCGCTTTTTACAGATCGTTCTATTTCTTATAGATCTGATAAAAAAATTGGTCATCTTAAAATTGGACTATCTGTAGTGGTTCAAAAAATGGTTCGATCAGATTTAGCATCATCTGGAGTAATGTTTTCAGTTGATACAGAATCAGGTTTCGCAGGAATTGTTGTAATAAATGCTGCTTATGGACTCGGAGAGTATGTTGTAAAAGGAGTTGTAACACCAGATGAATATCATGTTTATAAACCAACACTGAAACAAAAATATAATTCTATAATAGGAAAAGATGTTGGAGAAAAAGCAAAAAAATTAATTTATGCAACAGGAGGAACAAATTCTACTCAAAATGTAGATGTCCCAGTTGAAGAGAGAATAAAATTTGTTCTAAAAGATAGTGAAATAATTGAACTTGCAAGATGGGCAGTAATAATAGAAAATCATTACAAAAAACCCATGGATATGGAATGGGCAAAAGATGGTAAGACAAATAAATTATATATTGTTCAAGCCCGTCCTGAGACAGTTACATCTCGTGAAAACAAAAATGTCTTGACAGAATATCGTATAAAAGAAAAAGGAAAAATAATTTTAACAGGTGAATCTGTTGGTAAAAAAATTGGTTTTGGTCCTTCACATGTTATAAAAAATGTTTCAGAGCTTGTTAATTTTAAGACTGGCGAGGTTCTTGTTGCTGAGATGACTGATCCTGATTGGGAACCGATTATGAAAAAAGCAAGTGCAATTGTTACAAATTCAGGCGGAAGGACGTGTCATGCCGCAATTGTTTCTCGTGAGCTTGGGATTCCATGTGTTGTAGGAACAACGAAAGCTACTTCAAAAATAAAAAATAATCAAATCATAACAGTTGACTGCTCTCTTGGCGAAGAGGGTTTTGTTTATGATGGAAAGGTTTTATTTGAAAAAAAAGATATAAATTTAAAAAATTTGAAATTACCAAAAAATGTAAAAATAATGATGAATGTGGGGAATCCTCGTCAAGCTTTTCGTGATTCAATGATTCCAAATGATGGAGTAGGTCTTGCAAGAGAGGAGTTTATTATTTCAAATTATATAAAAGTTCATCCGTTAGCGCTTCTTGAGTTTAATAAAGTAAAAGACAAGAAAGAAAAAGATGAAATTAAAAAATTAACAATAAATTACAAAACAAAATCATATTTTTTTGTCAGTAAGCTCGCTGAAGGAATAGCTAGAATTGCAGCAGCATTTTATCCAAAAGACGTGATAGTAAGATTGTCAGACTTTAAATCAAACGAATATGCAAATCTCCTCGGCGGAAAATATTTTGAGCCACAAGAAGGAAATCCAATGATTGGATGGCGCGGAGCATCACGTTATTATGACGTAAAATATGAAAAAGCTTTTCGGCTTGAATGTCAGGCGCTTAAAAAAGTTAGAGAAGAAATGGGACTTAATAATGTGAAAATTATGATTCCATTTTGTAGAACATTAGAAGAAGGAAAGAGAGTTATAAAAATTATGGAAAGCGAAGGACTAAAACGTGGTAAAAATGGATTAGAAGTATATGTAATGTGTGAGATTCCATCAAATGTAATATTGGCGGACGAATTTGCAAAAATTTTTGATGGATTTTCAATTGGCTCAAATGATCTGACGCAACTTACCCTCGGAGTCGATAGGGACTCAGCAATGCTTTTTCATATTTACGATGAGCAAAATATGGCTGTGAAAACCCTTATATCTCAAGTAATAAAAATTGCAAAGAAGAACAAGAGAAAAGTTGGAATTTGCGGACAAGCGCCAAGTGATTTTCCTGAATTTGCAAAATTTTTGGTAAAAGAACATATAGATAGTATGTCGCTAGTTCCTGATTCAGTAGTCAAAACAATTTTGATGCTCAAAAATAAAAAATAAATAATTTACAAAAAATAAAATAATAGTATAATTATAATATGGAAATAAGCACAATATTAAAAATTTTAATTTTAGTTATTATAGGTTTGGTTTTTTATTTACTGAAATCCAATAAAAATAACACAGGAGAAAAAAATGAAATTAGTTTTTCTAATTTTAAAAATAACAAAAAATTTATAAATCCTATAATAGAAAAGTTTACAATAAATGTAACTCAACTCGCAATTGATAAAAAATTAGATCCAGTAATTGGTCGTGAAAAAGAAATTAGACGCGTAATGCAAATTTTATCTAGAAGAAAGAAAAATAATGTAATATTATTGGGTCAAGCGGGAATTGGTAAAACTGCAATAGTAGAGGGACTTGCAATTGCAATAGTAGAAAAAAAGGTGCCAACATCACTATTGGACAAAATTGTTCTTAAAATAGATATGTCTGCAATTTTGGCAGGTACAAAATATAGAGGAGATTTTGAGCAAAGATTTAAAACACTTATTGATTGTATAGTTTCAATGGATAAAAAAATAATTGTTTTTATAGATGAAATTCATACAATTATTCAGGCAAGTGGTTCAGAGGGATCAGTTGACGCTGATGACATTATAAAACCACCCCTTGCAAGAGGAGAACTTCAGATGATAGGAACAACAACTACAGATGAATACAAAAAATATATTTTACCAGACACAACCCTTGCAAGACGCTTTGACGGACTCATTATAAGTGAACCCAATAAAGAGCAGACAATAAAAATTTTACAAGGAATTAAAAAGGAGTATGAAAATTATCATAAAGTAACAATATCTGACGATATAATTAGAAAAATTGTAGACTTCTCTGTATCAATAAAAAATAGAACTTTTCCAGACAAAGCAATAGACATTATGGATGAATTATGTGCAAAAGTAAGACTTGATAATATTAATAATTGTGATAATATAAAGATTCGACAGAAGGATTTAGAAGGCGTATTAAAAGAGTTTAAAAAGCAAAAAATATAGATTTTATATAATTTATTCACTAATTAATCTTGTCTTTCAAACAAGACACAGAAAACAATGACAAATAACACATTTGAATCAAAGACAAAAACAAGTATTGGAACCAAGGTTTCCACACAGACCAAAGTACTGCTTGGTCTTATGATTGTTGCAAGCATTGCAGGAATGTTTGCAATAGTGGGTCTTGGAATGAGTACAAAAAATAAGACTGCTCAGACCAAAAAAATACAAGATACAACCGTATCTCAAAATACACCAACCAAGCTTAAAGACGGGGATCTTGTCAAAATTAATAATGAAATTCTTGGGAATGTTGATAATAATACATTTTATCTAACCAACGATAAATATACAATTTCAGAAGATCCAAATAATTCTAATACTGCTATTATAAAGGGTGAGTATGGTGGATGGTGGATATCCTGTGATTGTAGAGGGACATATGCTGGTGCATGTAATTTGACTTTATATGAAAATGTAGCACACTGTGCTGGGACTTGTTATTGTAGCCTTAGTATAGTTGGATATGGTGGTACGGGGCATATAGATATTGCACCGGGCACGCATTAAATAATTGATTAAAGTTTTAATACGTTTTTTAGCTTATTTTTTGGCAAATAATAACTTGATTTATTATATATTTTAATTATACATAAAATTGTATCATAAATCCCTTATATAATATTTATATTAAAAATAAATAATAAAAATTGCTCTAAAATTACTTTGATTTTAGAGTGATTTTTTGTTAAAATTAAGGCATAATAAATGTGTTTATTTTTTTATTTTTAAGGCATTTTATAAGGATATGAGTGATAAAAAATATATCAAAAAATGGGTTAAATATAAAAATTTAGAAAAAAATGATGAATCAATTTTTGACAACTACAGCAACAAAAGTAAATACAAAAGTATCAAAACAAACAAAAGTTTTGCTTAGCTATATTATTATATCAGCTACAACTGGAGCATTTGCCATAATAATTGCATTAAATGGTCTCTAAAATATGTATTTACTTTTTCTATGTAATGTCTGGATTTTTTTATAAGCTTTTATAATTATTTTTAATATTTTTTGTATATTTATATCAAGGAGGAATAATGAGTATTGATTTGTTGTGTGGAGAAGACAAAAGAAGAGCTTTGAAAATGGAAGAATTAGCAGAAATTGGAAAAGAAATCCATTTTTATGCAGACTTGTCAGACGGTAAATTTCTTTTAAGAAAAAAATGCAATCACATGGGGGGCGTCTACACTCATGAATTTGGAATTTACCATTCTTTTTCTGGTCAAATGATTTATTTTCACAGATGTGATAATTGTACATATGCTGTGAGAATTTCCGAACAAGATTATCGTAGAGCAAAACAGATTCATGATGAAGGAGGTCAGCATATTGACTAATTGAGCTATGTGTGCTAATGTATATTTTCATGACATGAAAAACTGCTAAATAGGAGGAAAAAATGGCAGAAAAACTAATGAGCCAACAAGAAAAAGAAAGATATCGGAGAAGGCAAGAAAGAAAAAGGACAAAAATGGAGCTACACCAGTTAAGTGGTCAAGCAGTGGAAGTCATAATTGAAGAAAGTGTCACCGACCCTTCCATTTCAGAAGGAGAAGAAATGGAATTGGAGGAAGACCTCCTTTAAAAAAAACTTTTAAGCCCGATAAACATCGGGCTTTTTTTAAACAAAAAAATGAACCTCGTGGGATTACAAGGTTCATGACTATTAGTCATTCTGGTTTGTTTGATTAGGTGTTTTGGTTGTTTTTACCCTTGATCTTCTGGGGGGTTACGAAGTTGACCAAGAATTTCTTTTGCTGTTTTGTCTGACATGTGAGTTAGTGATTTTAGGAAAACAGCCAATCCAATAGCATCTGTTGTCTGGACGTATTGAAATACATCCATCATTTTGTTAATCACTTCTTCTTGTGGAGCCCATCCCGCAGTTACGTAATGTACTGCTATGGGTTTTCCACCAATACGGCGAGGATTGGAGTATATCCATCCGATATGATTTACCACTCTGTTTCCCACGGATTGAATTATGTTATCAAGAAATGAACGAAGCGTTCGCCATACACGCCTTGTAATAAATTCCGTTTCAAATAGGTCTTCTTGATCTATTTGGATCATCCATCTGTGGGTGTGTGGATTTTTTCTTAGGAGAATAATTACATCTCCTATTTTATCCGGATTGTCGGGGCTATTTTGTTCAAAGAAGAGTGGTTGGTAGAATATAGTGTCTCCGGTTATGCATTTTTGTAGAGTGGAAAAAAAGAATTTATCGTCCGCTCTTTTTATAAGGTAGTTATCTACCTCTATTATGGCTATGTTATCAACTATAGACTTTGCCTTTATGCGGACAGATTCATCTTCATAGGTTTCCAATATCTCTATGCCCGGTAATTGCATTTGCCAGCTCTTTTCACCCTTGAACTTGAATAATATTTTTTTGTCGCTCATCAAACACCTCCTTTTAGAGATTGAGACACGACATCAAACAAACCATACGTACTTTACTATTAAATATGTAAAATGTCAAACTTGTAAATATTGGTATTTTTGATTATTATGATAAAATTAAACTATTGAATAATTATTGGAAGGTTCGCCTAGTGGCCTATGGCGCTTGCTTGGAAAGCAAGTTTCTCTTAACCGGGATCGAGGGTTCGAATCCCTCACCTTCCGCCAGTTAGGAAATGTCTATGAAAAGAAAAACTAAATTTATTTTAATTATTTCGCTACTATCTATATTTTTATTGGCTTGGGCTCCTTGGATGAATAATAAAACTATTCACGATAAAGTATTTAATGAAAGAGCTAAAATAGATGGCACAATAGACAAACAAACCGGTAAGTTGATTTGTGATTACAGCGTCTCGTGGTTTCCTTTTGGAAGATGGGTTGCAAGTTGTGAAGGTGGTTATTTTGTAATATTTTGGGGTGGAATGCTTTGAAATTTATAAAAAAAATTTGCTATAAAATTGAGCAATTGTAATAAAGATTTCAAAAATTATTAAATCTTGTTAAAGAATAAATATTAAAAAAATAAATTATTATTAATAAAAATATGAAGAATCAAGAACAGCAATTTTTTGAGTCATCTCCTAAAATTTTAAAAAATGAGGCACAGTATTCTAATCAAAAAAAATCTGTAGATAATTATGTTAATAAAATAAAGGATAATTTAGAAAAAAGAGATGACATAGAAGAGAAAGATCAAATTAGATTAACCCGTATCTTACAATTGATTGAGAGATATAAACCAGACAGAAAAGCAACACAAGATGAACAAGACTCGTTGATTTTAATAGATGCTTTGAAAAATTTATACCGGCTTATTTTTAAAAGAAGAGATAATAAGGAAGAAAAATTAGATAATCTATACTTGCTAGCAGAAGAGTCTATTTCTGCTTTAAGAAAATTGAGACATTATGATCATAATTTACAAAATTTTCAAGAAGAGTATTTGAATGAGGATAAAATTTTAAATCAAGAAATGTCTGGTAAAATAATCTCAAGCGAAATTCTGGATACATCCTTGACCCTAGAATATGAAAAAAAGAAATGGGGGGTCGATAGAATATGTTTAGATGGAATTCAAAATCATTTACCATCTGACAGTGGCGGAGAAAAAATTTGGATTCAGTGTTTGATTGACAATAAATGGGTTTCTTTAGAAGAAGCGCAAACACAAAAAGACAAAATTAAATCTGTAAGATTAGTTGATGATGGTGTCGGATTTGATGTAAAAAATCTTATATTGCTTTGGTCTACAAAATCTGATGAATTAGAATCAAGGGGGCAATTTGGCGAAGGCATGAAATTAATAGCCGCTTCTTCTGTGAGGGAAAACTTAGAAATGGAATTACAATCTCAAAATTGGAGCGCAAAACCATTTGGAAAAGAAATTAATGTCAAAAATACTAGAAATAAAACAGAAGAACAAATACAGCAATTGTCATTTAATGTAGATCATCACGATCAAGAAAATATAATTGGCTCAAGAACAATTTTTCATAAACCGTCAAAGAAATTTATTGATGAAATTTTGAAGATGCCAAATAAAATTTTGGAGTTATCAGAAGATTATAAACCAGTATTTACATCTGAACACGGTCAAATAGTATCCAAAAAAGGCGGTGAAATTTTTGTTAAAGGAATATTTGTTGGCAATGAAGACTTGATATTTTCTTATAATTTTGACAACGTAGAAACAAATAGAGATAGAAATGTAATAATGGGAGGAGTAGCTAATAGGATAAGTAATATAATTAACGAACTAAATGATAAAAATTTAATAAAAATTTTATTGCAAAAATCACTACAAAAAATTAATTCACTAGAATTTTATTATAATGTATATACAAAATACCCATCTTTATGGAGAGAGGCATTTTATGAAATTTTTGGAGAAGACGCTTGCCTAAAAACAAATTTTGAATTACCAGAATCATTCCCAGTAGAAAATGATACAACAAAAAAAATTACCCTTTCCCATGGACTTAGGGATTTTTTGATTAAATGTGAAGTCAAAACCGATAAAGATGTAATGCCCGTTTATGAAGAAACCATACCAACTTCAGTAACTCTTGAATATGGAAAAGATATTTGGAACGAAGAAAGAATAATGTTGGACGCAATTCAAAATCATTTACCCAGAGATGCTGAGGGCCAATCAATATATCTTAGATTTCAAACAAAAGAAGGAGATTGGCATTATTTTGATGAATTAAAAAATTACAAAGATGAAGACATACAAACTATTAAAATATCCAATGCTGGTAGTGTTGGCTATGATTATAGGTTGCTGGGCATTTTTCAATCCATAAAAGATGAAGAAGTAAGCAGTGGCAAGTGGGGCGAAGGATTAAAGATGTTGTCAGCGGCCTGTTTAAGAAATAATATAGAGATGAGTTTAAGGTCAAGAAATTGGAAGGCAATTCCTAAAATTCATGAACAAGAAATTGATGGCAAAAAAATTCAGCAACTTGTATTCAACGTTCTTCATGAAATCAAAGATGGTGCGGTCAGAAATGAAGATCCAGATCATAATTATTACGATAAAAGCGCAACAACATTTTATAACCCATCAAAAGAACTTATAGGGGAATTTAGACATGCAAATGAAAAAATTTTATCAATTGAAAAAATCAATCCAATAGCCACGACAAAAAATTCTGAAATATTACGTTTAACAGACGGAGAACTATTTGTAAGAGATATAAAAATTCCAGGAAATCACAATCTTCTTTATTCTTATCATTTTCCTCATTTTGATATAAAAACACGAGATAGAAACGCAATAACAAAAAAAGACTTAATGTCAGAATTATCCCAAACATGGGCCTCTATAGACAAGCAGGATGTTATAAAAGATTTTTTGCATAAGTCAAGCTTTTTAACTGAAAATAAAACAGACGAGGAATTTTTAGAATTTCAAACAGATTTTAATCCAAGTAATCATGATTTATGGATCAAAACATATAGAGATCTTTTTGGCAAAGAGACCGCTGTTAGAGATGTTCGTTCTCAAGATTTTAATTTAGTTCACCAACTTGAACATATTGGATTAAGAGCAGTAACTATGCCAACAAAAATATCCGATATGTTAAAAAAATTAGTTGGTAGTAATGGGGATAAAATAGTAGATTATAGCGACAAAGTAAAAAGTCTAACAGATGTCAAATTTGTAGACAAAAATATGTTAAGTGAAGAAGAAAAGAAAGTTATAGATTTATTGTATAAATTAGATGAATTTTTGCCAAAAAATAAAAAATTAGATATAAAAATATATGAAAGAAAATTCGATGGACAAGATGTAGCGGCTGGTTTTACAGATCATACAAGCATTAGTTTGTTTAGAGGAACTTTGTTGAACCTAGTTCAGGCCGCAGATGTTTATTATCATGAAAAAACACATACAATAACTTTTGCCCAAGATGCCGCTGCCGGATTTAGAAATTTTTTATCAAGAGCTCTTGCAGAATTAGCCGTAAGGCAACTTCCAAAAGATTCAATATTGTAAATTTTATGATTTTAAGAATAAAATCCGTTAGATAAAATTTATTAAATAACAAAATTATGTCAGAAAAAAATTTAAAACCAAAAGTCGGAATTGGAATTATGATAATAAGAAATGGAAAGGTTTTACTTGGAAAAAGACGTGGTTCTCATGGTGAAGGAGAATACGCTTTTCCGGGAGGACACTTAGAATATGGAGAATCATTTCAAAATTGCGTAGAAAGAGAATTAGAAGAAGAGTGCGGAATAAAAGTAAAAAATATAAAATTTCAATTACTTGCAAATCTTGATTATTATATGTCAAAACATTATGTGCACATTGGAGTTTTAGCAGATTGGGAAAGCGGAGAAGCAGAAATAAGAGAACCAGAAAAGTGTGAATTTTGGAATTGGTATGATGTTGATAATTTACCAGAACCAACTTTTGAAGCAGTAAAATTTTCTATTGACTCATATAAAACTGGCAAAAATTATTATGATTTAGGTGATGATTATTACAAAAAGCAGATAAAATAATATGGAAGAAATAAAAAAAATTGGAGTCGGATTTGGTGTAATGATTTTGAAAGATAAAAAAGTTTTGCTTGGAAAAAGACACGAAGACCCAGAAAAAGCATCAAGTCTATTAAATGGAGCAGGGTGTTTTACTATGCCTGGTGGTAAATTACACTTCGGAGAAAGCTTTGAAGATGGCGCAAAAAGAGAAACACAAGAAGAAACTGGAATAATATTAGAAGATGTGAATGTTATGTGTGTTAATAATGATATTGTTGAAAGTGCGCATTTTGTCACAATTGGACTTATATCAGAAAATTTTAGTGGTGAGTCAAAAGTTATGGAACCAGATGAAATTACGGAGTGGAATTGGTATGATATTGATAATTTACCAAGTCCAATGTATTTTCCAAGTGCAAAAGTAATTGAAAATTATAAAAATAATAAGTTTTACATAAAATAGTTTATGATTCAATATTTACAATATCTAGTTTTCTTGGGAGCTTTTGTTGGTTTGATACTACTTATTCCATATATAAAAGAAACCTTAAAAGGAAATACAAAGCCAAATAGAGTTACTTGGCTTTTGTGGTCTATTGCTCCCATAATTGTAACTATCGCAGCAATATCAAATGGTGTTGGATTAAATGTGCTTCCGGTTTTTATCTCAGGGTTTGCACCATTTTTAGTTTTCTGTGCTTCTTTTGTAAATAAGAATTCATATTGGAAATTACAAAAATTTGATTATTTATGCGGATTATTTTCTTTGTTAGCTCTAATTCTTTGGTGGATAACAAAAGAACCAATTGTTGCAATTGTATTTACAATTCTGAGTGATTTTTTTGCTGCAATTCCAACTCTCAAAAAATCATGGAAGTTCCCAGAAACAGAAACCGCAAGTGCTTTTGTCGGAGGATTGTTCAGTTCTCTTACTGGTTTTTCAGCTGTGAAATTTTGGAATTTTTCAAGTATAGCATTTCTAATATATTTAGTCATTATGAATATAACTTTAATATTTTTTATTTCAAGAAAGAGATTTAAAATTAATAAATAATTAAAATAATAATATGTTATTACAAAACAAAATTGCGCTAGTTACGGGGGCTAGCAAAGGAATTGGTCGTGGAATTGCGATTTTATTAGCAAAAGAGGGTTGTAATGTTGTCATTTCTGATATTGACTATGTGGAATTAAAAAACGTAGAAAAAGAAATCACATCACTCGGAGTAAAAGTGCTAGCTGTAAAATGTGATGTTTCACAAAAAGAACAAGTTGATGAAATGATAAAAAAAACAAAAGAAGCTTTTGGAAGACTTGATATTTTGGTAAACAATGCAGGAATTTATCCATTTAAACCTTTTGTAGAGATTACAGAGAATGATTGGGATAAGGTAATGTCAGTCAATTTGAAAAGCGTTTTTTTATGTTCTCAAAAAGCTTTGGAAATAATTTCAAATGGTGGAAGAATAATAAATATTTCCTCGATTGCCTCTTTTGTTGGTTTCAATGGACTCACTCATTATTGTGCTTCAAAAGGAGCCTTAAATAGTATGGTGAGAGCTTTGGCACTAGAAGTGGCTGATAGAAAAATCACAGTAAATGCAGTTGCACCCGGTGCAATAGAAACTCCTGGTGCTAGTGGGGGAGATGAAAATATGAAAAAACAAACAATAGCAATGATTCCTCTTTCTAGGACGGGACAGCCAGAAGATATTGCTGGTGCTGTTGTTTTCTTGGCTTCTGATTTATCAAATTATATCACTGGTCAGACAATCATAGTCGATGGTGGATGGACACTTAGATAAAAAGTTTATTAGTAATTTAAAATAATCCCGAAAACGGGATAAATAAAAAATTATGTTTTTTAAACACAAAAAGAAATTAACAATTGCCTATTTATCAAAAAATTTATTCATAATAGTTGGAATTGTTTTGGTGTGGCGAGGAATTTGGCACGTGCTTGATTCAATTGATGTAAGATTTTTTAATGGAAGTCATTTTTGGACGGGGCTAGTCGGAATTATAATTGGAATTATTATTTTGTATATACCAGACAAAGATTTGAAAGAAATTGAAAAGTTGTAAAATGGAATTTTTGTTGTTTTTATATTGGTGCATATTAAATTATTGATTTATGTATTAATATTGTTTAATATATATAAATATGTAGAGACGCTTCATGAAACGTCTCTACAACAAAAATTCCATTTTTAATAACTTAACACTATGTGCGGAATAATAGGATACATAGGCAAAAAAGAGGTTGTTTCGATTTTGATCGGAGGGCTTAAGAGATTAGAATATCGCGGTTATGACAGTGCTGGAATTTGTGTTTTGTGCGATAGCGAACTTCAAACAATAAAGAAAAAAGGACAAATCATAGAACTCGAAAATGAATTATTGGGAAAGAGAATAAAGGGCACAATGGGAATAGCGCACACAAGATGGGCAACACATGGAGAGCCAAATGAAAAAAATGCTCATCCTCATTTTGACTGTAAAAATAAGATTGCGATAATTCACAATGGCATAATTGAAAATCACGGAACACTCAAAAAATTATTAGAAAGTGAAGGACATAAAATTATATCAGACACTGATTCTGAAATAGTAGCACACCTAATAGAAAAATTTTATGATAACGATTTAGAAGATGCTGTTATAAAAGCACTCAAATATATTGAAGGCACATTTGGTCTAGCAGTTATTTGTGAAAGCGAAGAAAAAATAATTGCAGCGCGTCGTGGATCTCCACTTATACTTGGTGTTGGCGAAGAAGAAATGTTTGTTGCCTCAGACGTTTCAGCAATACTCGAATATACCAAAAGAGTAATTTATATGAAAGACAATGAAATAGTTGTGCTTTCAAAAGATGGATATGAGGTGAAAAATTTAGAAGGAAATTTTGTAAATAGTGAAATACAAGAAATAAAATGGAATTTGGATGAAATAGAAAAAGGTGGATTTAAACACTTCATGCTAAAAGAAATTTATGAACAGCCAAAATCTATTGAAAATACTCTCCGTGGAAGAATTCAAAATGGTGAAATAAGATTAAACAGTATAAATGTAAATCCGAGAAACATTAACAAAATAATTATTACGGCATGTGGAACAAGTTGGCATTCAGCACTCATAGGAAAATATTTGATTGAAAAAATATCAGGAATCTCAACTGAGGTTGATTATGCTTCTGAATTTAGATATCGTAATCCAATAATAAAAGACAATGACTTATTAATTGCAATATCTCAGTCAGGAGAAACAGCCGATACACTTGCCGCAATAAGACAAGCCAAAAATTGTGATACGCTTGGAATTGTAAATGTGGTGGGGTCAACAATTTCCCGTGAAGTAAAATTTGGAATATATCTTCATGCTGGACCAGAAATCGGAGTTGCAAGCACAAAGGCTTTTACATGCCAAGTTACAGCATTAATTCTTTTTGCGCTTCATTTAAGGCAAAAATTAGGCCTAAAACAAGACGGTGAACTTATAAAAGAATTGAGTTTAATTCCAGAAAAAATAGACAGTATTTTAGAAAAATCAGAAAAAATAAAAGAAATTTCAAATAATTTCTCAACTGCAAAAAACTTTTTATATCTTGGAAGAGGAATCAATTTTCCAGTTGCTCTTGAAGGAGCACTCAAATTAAAAGAAATTTCATATATCCACGCAGAGGGTTATCCAGCAGCTGAGATGAAACATGGCCCAATAGCATTAATTGATGAAAATATGTTTGTTGTTTTTATTATTAATAAAAATGAAATTTTTGAAAAAGTAATAAGTAATATGCAGGAGGTGAAAGCACGTGGAGGAAATATTATTACTATTACTGATTGTGGCTACGATGAAATGATAAAAAAATTATCGAGTTTTATAATATCTGTGCCAAGTGTAAGAGAGGAGTTGTCTCCACTTATAAATGTGATTCCACTTCAGCTTATGAGTTACTTTGTGGCTGATTCAAAGGGCATTAATGTTGATAAGCCAAGAAATTTAGCAAAGTCAGTTACGGTGGAATAAATTTTGGGGGTATGTAACTCAGTGGTTAGAGTGTCACGTTCACATCGTGAAAGTCAGAGGTTCAAATCCTCTCATACCCACCAATTATTAATTTTAAAAATAAAATTACTTAAACAATAAAAGAATAATAAAACTACAAAATTTAAAATAATAAATAAAATGAATAATTTTCAAAAAAGAATAAATTATCGGGGCGATCTTAAACCATTCTTACAACAAGTTTGTAAAGATTTTGATATAGGGGAATATGATACTTATGAAATAGTTCCAATTGGTTATGAGGATTTTAATTTATTTATTACAACAAGTAAGGACAAATATTTTGTTAAAGTATTTGGTTCTTTTCGTGATAAAAATGAATGTAATAGATACGTTGGAATAATGGAAAGCGCTTTAAAAGCGGGTATATCACACCCTTCACTTTTTAAATCAAATCAAGGATATTTATATGAATTATCAACAGATAGGCTTTGTGTAATGCAATGCATTGAGGGAGAAACTTTTTATGAACTTCAAGCTACTCCCACTATTGAAGAGAAGTGCTTTATTATAAAACAAGCTGCATTAATAAATAAAATGGATATTAAACCATATTTGATATATGACCACTGGGCAATAATAAATTTTTTACAAGAATACAAAGAAAAAAATATTTATCTCGATAAAGAAGATAAAAAACTTGTTGCACCAATGGTTGATGTGTATAATTCCCTATCTATTAATGATTTACCGCATTGTTTCATCCATGGAGACATTATTAAAACCAATGTAATGAGGAGTGTAAATAAAGATGTATATATTTTGGATTTTGCTGTTGCTAATTATTATCCTAGAATTCAAGAATTAGCGGTTATTCTTTGTGATTTATTTTTTGATCCCAAGAATCCCAAAGAGTTTCTCGAAAATTATGACTTAGTTCTAGATGAATATCAAAAGTATAATTCTCTTACAGACGACGAATTAAAAAAACTTCCTAATTATATAAAGTTAGCTCATACTATGCATATTTTATTAACAAGCTATGAAAAAATAGTAAATAATAATTCATCTTCTGAAAATGAATACTTTTTAGAAATGGGTAAAATTGGTCTTAGATATCTTAATCAAATTTGGAAATAAAATAATGGAAAACCTAGAAGCAAATTTTGAAAATAAAGAAATATTAAGAGATGTTACAATTGTTTTTTTAATTAAAAAAACAGAGGAAAAAATATTAGAAATTTGTTTGGCAATGAAAAAGCGTGGATTTGGAGTAAATAGGTGGAATGGTCTTGGCGGTAAGGTGGAAGAGGGTGAAGAAATAACAAAAGCCGCAGAGAGAGAAGTAGAAGAAGAGATAGATGTAACAATAAGACAGACCAACAAGGTTGCAGAATTGTCCTTTTATTTTCCCCATAATCCATCATGGAATCAAAAAGCTCACGTTTATATTACTGAAAATTGGAATGGAGAGCCAAAAGAAACTGAAGAAATGAAACCAGAATGGTTTAAAACAGAAGAAATACCATTTGACCAAATGTGGCCCGCGGATAAATTTTGGATTCCAGAAGTATTATCTGGAAAATTAATAAAAGCTATTTTCATATTAGCAGAAGGCGATATTGTAAAAGAAAAAAATATAGAAATTGTTGAAAGTTTATAATTACTAAAAAAAATAAGCTGCCTAAAGGGATTGGATTAACTCTTAGGATTCCGGCCGAGATGAAATCTAATGAATTACTCCATTACTTTATTAATAAAAGTGAAATAATCACTTTTAATGAGATTTTACCTTCTATGAATGAAATTTTTATTGAAACGGTACAATGATGAGCAAAACTTTATTAATCATTTCGCGCGAATACATGACGAGAATCAAAAAGAGGTCTTTTATTCTCATGACCATCTTG
>CAZWKI010000027.1:0-14497 GCA_964634645.1 uncultured Gammaproteobacteria bacterium
TTGGTCCTGTTTTAAATCCATATGACAAAAAAAGAGTGCCAGGAGGTTCATCTGGCGGATCTGCTGTTTCTGTTGCAGCAAAACATTCAATTTTGGCTTTGGGAAGCGATACGAGTGGCTCCATCAGACAGCCAGCATCATTTTGTGGAGTTGTGGGTCTCAAACCAAGCTATTCTAGAGTTTCAAGATATGGACTTATTTCTCTTGCCTCTTCGCTTGACCAAATAGGTCCTTTTGCTAATTGTGTTGAAGACGTAGCAATTCTTTTTAATTCTATAATTGGAGAAGATGAACACGACGCAACATCAAACAAATCAGAGCCAGTTGATTTAGAAAATATAAAAAAATCAATAAAAAATAAAAAAATTGGTGTTATAAAAGATTACAAAAAAATGCTGTTAGATAATGAAGTTAAAGATGCTTTTGAAAATACAATAAGAAGTCTTGAGCAAATGGGCGCAAAAATAGAAGAAATTGATATGTCTTTTATAGAAGACGCTTTATTTGTTTATTATATAATTCAGCCCGCAGAAAGTTCTTCAAATTTGGCTCGTTATGATGGATTTAGATATGGAAAAACTAAGAATGGAAATTTTGATCTTGATCAAAATTATTTTGCAAACAGAACAGATGGTTTTGGCGATGAAGTAAAAAGAAGAATTATGATGGGAACCTATGTTTTATCAAGTGGTTATAAAGATGCATATTACAATAAAGCTAGAGCAATTCAAAATGATATAAAATTAAGATTCAAAATGATATTTAGTAAAGTTTCTTGTGTTTTGACCCCTACAACGCCGACACGTGCTTTTAAACTAAACGAAATAAAAGATCCGCTCAAAATGTACTACAGCGACCTTTTTACTGTCTCTGCAAATATTGCTGGGATTCCGGCAATTTCTCTTCCGATTGCAAAAAATCCACTTCCAATAGGAATTCAGGTTTTAGGAGATTATATGAAAGAGGAAACAATTTTAAATATAGCTCATAATATTGAATTAATTTATAACAAAAAAAATGCTTGATAAAGATTTAATGAAAAAAAAGAAAAAAATCAGTGTTATAAAAATAATTATTATTTTAATTTTAGTTATTATTATTGCTTTTCTAATATATTTTGTATCACTTGTTTTCGAAATTAAAGAAGGAATTGAAAAAGGAGAATACATTACAGAGGACATGAAATATCAATATTTGAATATGCAAAGAAACAATACAGAAGAGGTAGGTAGAGTTGAGCTTGAAGATTCTTTTGAGCCATCAATGGGATCTAAGAATCCTATTATGACAATTGTTGAATTTGGAGATTTTGCATGTCCAAAATGTAAGAGTTTTTCTCCAATTTTGAGAAAATTTGTAATAGATAATAGTGATAAAGTAAAATTGATTTATAGAGATTTACCCATATTAGATACAGATTATTCTCTTTTGGCTTTTGCAAATTGTGCAAATTATCAGGATAAGTTTTGGCAAATGCATGATAAGTTGTTGGAATATCAAGACCAAGAGAATCTGACAACTGATTTGAAAGATACTATTTTAGAGTCAATAGGGCTCGACAAAGAAAAATTCAATAAATGTATAGAAAATAAAGAATACCAAATCGATGTTCAAAAAGATGTTTTGCTTGCGAATAAATTAAGGTTGAATGGTACGCCGATAAATTTTATAAACGGAATAAAAATTGAAGGAACAAGAACCATTGATGAGTTGAAACAAATTCTTTACGCCATAGAAAATTATAAATAATATTTTATGATAAAAATAATTCCTTCTCCAATATTATTAGATCTCGGAATTATCAAGATTTATTGGTATGGAGTAATTTTTGTTTTGGCAATTATCATTGGAATGTTTGTCATAAATAGAATTACAAAAAAAGATAAATCATATGATGGGAAAAAAATTGAAGATTTGTATTTTTACTTAATTATTTTTGGAATAATTGGAGCAAGACTTTATTCTGTATTCTTTTTTGATTTTGATTATTATAGATATAACTTGATTGATATATTGAAAATTTGGCAAGGAGGAATAGCAATTCAAGGTGCAATAATTTCTTGTATTATCACAATATATTTATATTGCAAAAAAAATAAATTAGATTTATTCAAGTATTTAGATTTGTTTGTTCTTGTAACACCACTTGCTCAAAGCATAGGAAGATGGGGAAATTTTTTTAATGGAGAATTGTACGGAAAGATATCGAATCTCCCTTGGGCTATTTATATAAGAAGCACGGGATTTTATCATCATCCAACATTTTTTTATGAATCAATTCTTGATTTAATTTTATTTTTCATATTGCTAAAATTTTTTAACTTATCCAAACACAAAAATACAAAGAAAAAAAACAAAGGACAAATATTTTTCTTATATATTTTGGGATATGGGATAATCAGATTTTTGATGGAATTTATTAGAATAGATGAAACACCAATGTTAATAGGTATAAGATTGCCCCAGATTATAAGTTTGGTTTTTATAATATTTGCTAGTTATTTTTTAATATTTGACAAAAAATTAAAAAAGTTATATCATTAATAATTAAATAATTATTTAGACATTGTCTGAATAAACAAAAATATGGATACAAAAAAAGAATCAAAAAATATGGATTATTTAGAAATAATTATTGGCAAAATAATGGAAGAGGCAAATTTGAATAATCTTCCAGAGCCAGAAAAAACATCTTTTCAAGAAAATTTAGCAATGCAATTTAATAGAAGGATAGGTCTTATAATAATGGATAATTTACCAGAAGAAGGTTTGAAAGAATATACAGCGCTTATAAAAGATTCTATAATCCCCGATAAAATCAAACTACAGGAACTTATTATAAAATATATTCCTGACTTTGAAAATAAAATGAAAGACGGACTAGATAGTTTTATTCAAGAGGTTTTAGTAACACTAAAAAAATAAAAATATATTAAATATGACAAATTCAAAAAATAAAAATGATATTCAAAAACGATTAGATATTATAATGGCGGAGCTTCATAATATAGAAAACAGAAGAGTTGAAATAATGAAAGAAGCTCAGAAAATTTTGGATTCAAATAGGTTAAATAATTTAAGAAAGAAAATTTTAAACAAATAAATAAATATATGGGAAAAAATAAAAATTTTGCACCAGGCCCATTTGACCCATTTGCCGAAGATAATTATTATAGAGAAGAGATAGATCCAGAAAATGTAAAGAAAGAAGCTCAAGGATTATTAGAAAAAAAAGAATCCGTTGCCTTGGAACAAGCAAGCTCTATTTTAAGTAAACTTAATATTGCCATTAACGATTTAGAGAGGAAAGATAAAAAAAAGTTTAAAGAAAGCATTAAAGAATTAAAACAATTAAAAATAAAGGTTAGAGATTTAATGGATGAGATAGATCAGATAAAAGAAACGACTACTTCTATTCAAGAACAAAATACCTCAAAAGAAAATGAACAAACAGATTTGCATAAAATAAATCAAAGCGCAAATGAATTCATTCAAAAAATAGAAAAGACGTTTCAAGATTTGAATGTTGATAATTTGGAAAGTACACTTCAAGAAATTGAAAGTGTTATTTTGAATTTAGAGAATTTTGCAAACAAAGATCAAGAAATAAATACCAATCTTGCAAGATTGAAATTTTTGAAAATAAAAATTTTAAAAGAAAGAGAGTCAAAGAGAGATTCTAAGGAAATATTAGAATCAGAAAAAATAGAAAGCAAACCCGAAGAACAACAACTAGAATTAACAGAAATTGAAATTTTAAAAAATAAATTTAAAGAGTTAACAGATGAACAAATTATTGGAATAAGAAAAGATTTGGGGTCTAAGGCAGACCAAGACAGGGAGAAAAATATTTCTTTTATTACAAGATATTCTAGCGGTGGTAGCGATATGATGCAAAGAGTTGTTTCTATGATAGATAAAATAATTTCTCAAGGAGAAGAGAAGCAAGAATTGACAGAAGATAAAATAAAAGAAGAAAAAATAAAAAATACCAAAAGTTTTGATGAATTATTTTTTATAATAAGAGAAATTGGAGTTGTGAAAGGATCCGAGCAAGAATATTCCGCAGAATTTTTAATTGGGATTATTAGTAGAGCTAGAATTGGAGAAATTGATAAAGTCAAAATAACTAGAAAATACGGTATAAGAGAAAAGGTGTTAGAGCTTTTACAAAACCCAGAAGACAAAAATATTAGACTAGAAAATAAAACGGCGAGCGATATAATAAATGAATTTTTGGAATTTTTGAAAACAGATTATTTTAAACAAAGAATTGAGAGTGTGAAAAATAGAGCAGACATGGAAGATATATTTTATAGATTCTACAATGGTAGTTATGAAAATAAGTTGCCAGAGAATTGGAAAGAATATTTACAAGAATATACAAAAAAAACAGAAGAAATGAATTTAAAGTATGGCATAAAAAGAGAATATTGGTTTTATTATGAAAATAAAAATATAAAAGACATTAAAGACCTCGGAAGATTTTATATTAATAGTGAATTGGATTTTGCACAAGATTTTTTAAAGTCTTTTGTTGAAAAAATTGGGAATACTAATTTGGCTTGTAGAATAAAAATTCCAAGCTATGGAGAAGATTATCTAAAAACATTAGAAGACGACGGAGTTGATGCACAAGAATCTTTTGGAAAAGCGTACAATAGAAAAGATAAGATCGTAATTTATTTTGATAAACAGAATTACCAAGAGATTTCTATGATTATTAAAGATATTCTTGATAGTAATAAAGATAAAAATCAAAATAATGAAATTCCTTTATTTACAAAAAATGTGATAGTCGATAACAATGTTTTAAACGGAGTTGGTTTTGGAGATGAGCCAGCAGGAAGAGTTTCTTTTGGACAAATTAGAAGTAATTTATTGTTAGAGGTTTATAATCTTTTAAAAAGTGGAAAAGTTTTGAGTGACAATGAATGGAATAATTTATGCGGTACATGGAATGTCAATTCAAATGATCCAGCTTTGAATTTTGACTCTTGGAATCCAGAAGAAGTTATGAAATCAAGCGCTGAACATTCTGAAGTATCAAGCACAGAATCATCAGAAAATAAACCAGAAGAGCCAAAACCAGATACAATAGAAAATAAACCAGAAGAGCCAAAATTAGAACTTAAGCCAGAACCAACAGAAAGTAAACCAGAAGAACCAAAAGCAGAACCCAAGTCAGAACCAACAGAAAGTAAATCAGAAGAATCAAAATCAGACCCAATTTTTACCCCACAGCCTGAAACACTTGAGCCAGAGTTAACAAAGCCAACAAGTAAAGAAAATTTAAGTAATAATTTAGAAGATTATCGAGAATCAGAACAGTGTGAAGATGGTGTGATTTTGTACAATAAAAAAACATTTAAATATAATATCAGATTAAAAGATCAAGACAAACCTCTTTTTATAGAAGATAAAGAGTGGTTCGTGAAATTTGATGATAAAAATATTTTTTCACAAGATGGTTTTGTTAAGTTAATGAATGAAAATAAATATAATCTAATCAATAAAAAGGGAGAAGTATTATTAGAGGATTGGGTGGATTATATATATAAATACAATGATACAGAATATTTACATAGAAACAAATTAAAAGTTGATATCAACGGGAAAACAAAAAAAATTTTGGTAAATCAAGTAGATGGAGAATTGACAAGAGATGAATTAAACAGACAAGAATTAGAGAAATTTGATTCATTGAAATTCAGCGATAAAAAATATGATAAATTGAAAGAGAAATTTGATCCATTGTTGATTTTTGTTAAAGAAAATTTTGGAGAAGATTCTCCAGTACCACACTATGCATTAATTGTATCTCGTTATGAAAAAGATGGTGAAATAAAAGGAAAAAAAGAAGATTTTTCTAACTATCATGACTATTTTGTTGCAAGAACACAGATGTCTGAAGAGCAGAAACAAGAATGTGACGGTAGTTATACGGGGTTTACTAGTTGGACCAGTCCGGGTGTTCTTGCGGGTCAAGATTTTTGGGATAAAATTAATACTTTGAGTTCAGAAAAAAGAAAAATATGGAATGATCTTGAAGAAGATGCACTAGATTGTGAGCTTCCAAATGATTTTATCGGAGCAGTAAATAAAGGTGAATTAGATCAAGAAATCAAAGAAATAGATTCTAAAAAATCTAATGTATTCAATAGGATAGAATCATTTTTTAATCCGAATAAAAAAGAGAAGACCATTACAAAAGAAAAAAGGAAAAAAACAAAGAACATTTCTAAAGAACCAGAGTCTCAAGAAGATAAATCAAGTCAGATTGAAGACAATATAGACTATATAGGTATGTTAGATAGGATAAAAGCAAAAGAGGCAAATATTGAGCGTGCAGATTTTTCTAAATTCAAAAACATAGAACAAGAATTAGAGAATGATCCAGAGCTCAAAAAATTATTTGATGCCTTGCTTGAAAAATCCACTATTTCTATAAAAGAACCAGAAAATATTCAAGAAGACGAAGTAAAAAATATCATAAAAGAAATATCCCAGAGAGTTGGAATAGATGAAGAGTCTCTTATAGATGTTTATAATAATCAGAAATTTGCAATGGAGTCTAAAATTTTTGAAAATGTTTCCAAAGCAGAAAGAAAAAAATTATATTTGAAGATGGGTGGATATCTTGGTGCTGCAGGCGCATTTACACTATTTACAGTTCTTTCGGGGGGCATAGGAACACTTGGATTAATAGGTTATGGAGCTACAATGGGCGCTATAAGAGTTATAGACACTTTATTAACCGATAAACACAGAAAAAAAGAATTAAAAGAACAAAAACAAAAAATACAATTTACAACAGAAACAAATGATGAATTATATAAGAATTTAATTGGTTTAGTTGCGCTTAAAAAACAATTACAATTAAAAGGCGTTGATTTAAATAGCGATTCTTATGATATAAAAGTTCTTTTGCAATCTTATGTAGAAAGGACTTATCCAGATAAATCAGAAGAAGAAAAAGAGTCTATTATTAGATCATTGAATGCATTATATAAAATAGACCAAAATAATTCTGAATTGGAAACTAAGTTTTTGGAAGATAAAAAATCTAAAAAAGTAAAAGAAACGGCATCCAATTTTTCTAGTAATTGGTTTAGTGCATTTTTAAGTGGAGGAAAAACGACGCAAGAAAAGATAACTACAATCGGAATTTTTACATCACTTGGTATATGCGCAAGAGAAGTACCTATTTTGAGAAATGTTCTGCTTGGTATAGCAGGATATAAACTTGGAGGACTTGTTGGTGAGTTATCATCTTATAAATTTAATAATAAAGAAATAAAAAGGGCAGAAGAAAAACTACAAGAAATTTTGACAACAGGTGATGAAATTGAAAAAAATGATTATGTTAAAGTTTCTCACATTAAAGCAAATTTATTAAATTCAAATTTGAAAGAAAAAGATCCTACAAAATATTTAGAGTTAGTAGATTTAATTAAAAGTTGTGAGGAAAAATTTTTAAAACAAAAAGATATTAGTAGTAGTCAAGAAAGAGCAGAAGAATTAATCAAAAATCTTGAAGATAATTTTGAAAAACAAATTAAAAAATCCAAAAACCGAGAAAAGTTTGATAATATTAAAAAATGGACATTTAAATTTGGATTTGCTGCCGTGGGCGCTTCTTTGCCTACTATTTTGAAATCAATTAACGATTCAATGCAAAAACAACAACTAAAAGCACATGCAAGAACAAGTATTAGTGAAGAGGCGGAAAAAGCAACAGTTGATACTCCAAAAAATGAAGGCCTGGTTACTGAAACTCCGCCAACGGCAGAACAAGGACAAATTCAAGAACTCACAGGA
Organism: uncultured Gammaproteobacteria bacterium; assembly: GCA_964634645.1. Classification (GTDB taxonomy): domain Bacteria; phylum Patescibacteriota; class Patescibacteriia; order UBA1558; family S5-K13; genus CAZWKI01. Next base: position 7,822 of record CAZWKI010000027.1, read on the forward strand.
GATCAAAATATTTCAGAGGAAATGATGCGTAAAATAGTAGAGCAAACGCAAGATCAATCAAATATTAAGGTTATTGCAAATTCTCGAGGGCTTGAAGATGTACTAGGTCATCCTATAAAAGGAAATGTCACTGTAATAAATCCGGACGGTACAAGATTAGAAAATTTTGATGCAAATTTGCATTATAAGGGCGATATTGTTGTTGAGGATAAGCTTGGGAATATTACTGTTTTTAGAGATTCAATGATGTCTCGTCAGAGTGATAGTTTGGTGGGTGTTTATGAGAAAATGTTTTTTAAACAAAATCCAGGTGCAACTCATGAAGATTGGGAAAAATTTACAGATTTAAATGGAGACAATAAGATTTCTTTACAAGAAATTTTTGATTCAAAAAGCCAAACATTTACTATGCCAAAAGAAGATATGGTGGTTTTAGATAATTCACTTGATTCTAGCCCAGAAGAAATTACAAAATTACAAACAGATATTATAAAAACACAACAAGATATAGATAATTTGAATGATCAATTATCAAGAGCTCAAGGTGATTTGGATATGAGTCATGACAAAGATTATATTACTGATTTATTTCAGAAAAGAGACGCAAAAAGTGCTGAGTTACAAGACTTACAAGAATTATTAAAAACGCCAAAATCAAGTGGCGGTGTAGAAAATATTCTTGAAGATAATTCTCCCAAGTCTACGGGTGGTGTCGAACAACTTTCAGATCAAAATTCTTATGAATCGTCTAAAAATGATTCAGTAGAAGCGCTTCATAGCGACAAGCCGACTGATTTTCTTATTGAAAAAATAGATACCCAAACACCTCAACGCCCAGTTGTTGAAGTTGATCCATATAAACCAATGAATGACTTTGAGGGAGCTAGACTGGGAGTTGAAATACCTGTTGAAGACCAGGGTATTATAATAAATGGTCAAGAGGCAGATTATATTACCCTTATTGAAATAAAGGCAAATGGAGACAGGGTATTTGATGTTGTATCTGGAAATAAGCACGTGACACTTTTAGTAAAACCAGAAAATCTAGAAGATTGGCACGGTTTCAAAACCGAAGTTATTGAAGATAGTGGCATTATAAAAAATACAGATTTGTCTTCTAGCGGACAATCTCCTGAAGAAAATTTAAATATTCAAGGAGAAGTTATTTTGGAAGAGCCCAAAGAAATAGCTCCAGGAATCACTCAAAGCATTTCTTATGATAAAGATGGGTCTGGTGCTTATGACACTATTATCAAATTTAATGAACAAGATAGATTCGGAACTCACGTTATTCATACGAATTCCACGGGTGAAATAGTAAACGAAACTCTGGATGTAAAGTTGTCAGGAGAGATTAACGAATACTCATTTAATAATTCTTCCAAATTAAACAATCTTTTTCAAACGGGAAAAATAGATGACAAAGAAAAATTATTGGATTTTGTAAGTGAAGTTAAACGTGATTTTTCTGGAGATGAGAATTTGACGAAAAATGAAATAAAAACATGGGAGTCTATTTATGAATCATTTAAAAGAAACCCAAAAAGTAGTTTTTTAAATGATAAAATTAGAGCCAATATGAACTGGTTTGTTGGTAGATTAATTAAACATGAATAGATAATGATTTTTTAGAACAAGAAGAAATTATAAAAGAGGCAAATGCCTTTCCTCGAGTATAATCGACATTCAAAGAATTTTTAATAAGAGATACTTATTTAGATAAAGTGCTTGTAGCCGAAAAACTTGTTTCGGTAGACAGTGTTTCTTCTAAAAACGGTATAGAAACATTTCTTAATTCAAATAAAGATTTTCATGTTAAGCTTGATGAAATATTTCATCAATTTTTAACCCAAGATAATCAAATTATAAAACGTAGCGGAATGTCTCTTGTAAGACGGGGAGATAATTTGATTTGTATGGTAGCTGATAAACAGGGCGTATTAATAAAAGATGTTGCGGATTTTAACGAAGTGTCTTTGGCACATCAAAAAGCAATAGAAAATATTTTAAGCGCATTAAAAAAATAAAACTTTTTATAAAAAGACGTCTCATTATTACGGCGTCTTTTTTTGTGTTGATAAATTGATTTACAAAATTATTAAGAGTTGTATATTTTAAATAATTGAAGCACGAGAAAGAATAATCTCAGCCAGAGGTTGATTCGCCTTCGGCGAAAATACTCAATACCCAATAATCAAATAATAAAAATATTCAAAATTAAAAATTCAAAATGCAAAATTACAATTCAAAATTTAAAATAGATATTTATAAAAGAGTTTATTTGTACGCGATATCATTAATTAGATTTATTGATGGTTTAGATAAAAAAGATTTTGCAACTCAAATTATTGCTAAACAATTATTAAGAAGTGGTACAAGTATAGGAGCAAATATTGTAGAAGCAAGAGCCTGTAGCACCAGAAAAGATTTTACACATTTTTTTAATCATTCCCTTAAATCATCAAATGAAAGTAAATTTTGGTTAGGAATTTTAAGAGATACAAATAGATCAGAAAGAGATTATACAGAAAAAATTCTAAAAGAAACTCAAGAATTATCAAATATTATAGCATCAAGTATTATAACTCTTAGAAATACTAACAGAGCAAAAAATTTTTAGTTTTTAATTATACTTTTTAGTTTTGAATTTTAAGTTTTTAATTAAAAAAATATATGAAAAAATATTTATTACATCTAATTTTATTAATAACAATTTTTGTATTAGCTATTTTTATATTTAATCAAGAGGATATTATTAAAGAATTAAATAAAAAAATAGACAACAGCAAAAATTTAGAGAACAAAAACATTGACTTAGAAAAAACTTGTACGGGAGCAATTGAAGGAGAACTAAGTTATCCATCAGAAATAGTTCCAAATGGTTCTATTGTTTGTGCGAAAAATTTAGGAACAAATAATTATTATTGTACACCAAATCAAGTAATTGATTCAAAATATAGAAACAAAAAAGCTTATAGATTAGAAGTGCCAAGCGGAATATATTCTGTAAGTGCCATTTTTCCATTTTTAAAAGATAAAAACAATCAGCCATCTTTGGAATTTAAATATTCAGGAGATGACTGTATGGGAAATGAGTGTAGAGATGAAAATGTTTCAGTTATGATAGGGTGTGAAACGGTTTCAAATATTGATCTTTTTAAAATTGGGGTTTTAAATTTATTTCAAATATTTTTTGAAAAGTAGAGTAAATTAAAAATTTAATAAAGCGAGGAAAAGCGATTTATAGCCGAAGGGCTTTATATAAAAATGTATTAATAAAGGTCGCCACTTTTTGTGTTGCGACTTTTTTATTTCCCAAATAGTTGGGATTAATGAAAAATAATTTTTTCTGGAGGAAAAAATGAAAAAGCTCATTACTTTCATCGTGGCGATTTTCGTATTGCAAATATTTTTATTTGCAGAAGATCATTTTCTTACATTACCCATAAGTGGTAATTATGTTATTAGCGCTGGATGGATATATCCAGCGAGTTATGGTGGAGGATTGCATCGTGGAATTGACTATGTTGCTATTTCAGGAACAGAAATACTTGCAGCTTATGGTGGAGAGGTAATTACGGTTGTAAGAAGCGTAGCAGATAATACTGGTACTGGTTATGGGAATTATGTAATGATAGATCATGGCAATGGTTACAAGACCCGCTATGCTCATATGTTATATAATAGCCCCACTGTAAATGTAGGAGATATTGTTTATCAAGGACAATTCATAGGTAGAATCGGAAATACTGGAACATCTACAAATACTCATCTTCACTTTGATTGTTCTTATAACAATAATCCTATCGATGTTTATGGATGGTACTCTCAAGATACGAATTTATATTCATCTTGTAATCCAAATGAATATTATTTTATTTCAAATCCACCTCAAGCCCCAATTAGTGGTGAGAGCTCAAGAATCTTACCAGATGATTTACTTGTTCATGTGGTAGGCACTCCGAATTATTATGTAATAAAAGATGGACTTATGAGGGCCTTTCCCAGTGAAACTCCTTTTTATACTTGGGGATTTGCTTGGGATGACGCAGTTGATATTAGTGAAAGCGAATTCAATCAATTTTCTGCTGGAGCGACAATGCCACCCAAAGTTGGAACATGTGTTTATGATCAAAACTATCAAAGATGGGTATTTGATTATGCATCAAATAATTCCACAACCATTGTAAAAAGAATGGTAAACAATTGGCAACAATTAGGATATGCACAAGACGTTTGGATTCCTAGTACAAATTCTTATTTGGTTCAGTTTGCAGCTGGCACTCCACTTGTTTCTAATACGGATTATCCATATGGAACAGTTTTGAGATCTTCAAGTTCTCCGAGTGTGCGTTATGTTATAAAAAGAGGAGCAGAGGTTTCTTCTGCATATGCAGGACAAAAAGTTCTTGTGCGATTGGCATCTGAGAGTGTTTATGATATTAATTATTATCATCCAAACTTCAATGTCATGGTTACTCAAAGCGTTTTGAACTGTTATCAAATAGCGTCAGTAGTTGTTTATGAGAAAATTATGGACGGAAAACTCATTTCTGGTTCTGGTCCGCATTTTTATTATATAGAAAATGGTTTGAAGCGTTTGATAGTAGATCAACTTACATTCAATGCTTATGGATTTAATTTCGCTAACTTAATTGAAGTGACAGACGCTGATATAAATTCATTTGCGTCTGGACAAAATATTCAATTTTTTGTAGGTGGCGGAGAAGTAAATTATCAAGGTGGAGAATTAGAAGACGGAGGATTTGATTCTGGGCTTACCAGCTATTGGATTTTCAATGATTCATATAATATTGCAAACTTCTCTGTAACTCAGGGTGAGACTGTATCAGGTTCTTTTAAATCTGACATACAAGTTAATTCTCCTGTGAATTATTATGAAGTAGAGCTCAAACAACTTGTTTCTGTTGTTTCTGGTGGATTGTATCATATTTCTTTTTATGTAAGAGCTGATACACAAACTCCATTTAAATTAGAAATGATAAAAGATACATCTCCATGGAATAATTATGGTCTTTGGAAAGAGCTCGTTGCAAGAACATCTTGGCAAAAATATCAATATGTATTTTCTCCCAATTCATCAGATGGTTTTGCACGGCTTACTTTTATGCTTGGGAGTCATATAGGACATATTTATTTTGATGAAGTTGTCTTTGAAAGAGTTGATAATACGCAAACGTCCAATGGAAACTTAGTTTCAAATGGTGATTTTGAATCGGGTAATTTTTCTCCTTGGTTTATGGAGGATAATAATTCTGTCGCAAACTATTATACAGATAATTCAAATTATCATGGTGGAAATATTTCTATGTATATTGACCCGAATCAATCAGAAAGTCATTGGATGGTCCAGTTGCGACAAAATATAAGTGTTGTAGCTGAAGAAACCTATGAACTTTCCTTTTGGGCCAAATCACAGTCAAATAGAAATATCAAAGTAGAATTGTATAGAGATGGTGCTCCATGGAATAATTATGGCCTGTGGAGCGAGTTCAATATTTCAAATTTCTGGCAAAGATATGTTGTGCAATTTACATCAAATACAACTGGTAGTCCACGCTTTGCAATTTATTTTGGACATCAAGATATTCCCGTTTGGATTGACGATGTAATTGTGAGCTCACAAAGGGTTTTAAATCAAAGCTCAGATGATCTAGAAACAGATCTTTGCGTTTATCAAAATATCCCAAACCCATTTAATGGAGAAACGAGTATTCCATATAATACAAAGTCTCAAAATTCAAAGCTTTGTATTTATAATGTTAAGGGTGAAATAGTAAAAGAATATAAGTTGGATTCCAAAAATAACTATATTTATTGGAATGGTTTAGACAAAAATAATGTCCAAGTAGCAAGTGGAGTATATTTTTATAAAATCTCAAATGATTTTGAAAAAACTCCATTTAAAAAAATGATTTATATGAAATAATATAATATCCCCGCACAAAAATGCGGGGATTTTTTTTGTTTTACTTTTTCATATTTTTTTGTTATAATTAATTATACTAAATCAAAGGAAAATGTAGTATTTATTATGTATATAAAAAATTGCAAAAGAAGAATGCCAACAAAAAAAGAATTTTTTGTATTTTTTTTGTTTATATTTATTATTTTTATTATATCTTTATTTGAAATAAATCCAGGAAATATTTTTGCTATTGATTTTCATTGGAATTTAGTTGGTAATGCCGGATTTTCAGGAACAGAAGCAGGTTATATATCTCTAGCAATAGATAATAACAACATTCCATATGTTGCATACAAAGATGCAGGAAATAGTAATTCCGTAAGTGTTATGATGTATGATGATGAGTGGATACCTGTTGGAGACCCAGGATTTTCAGGAGCAGAAGCGGACTATATATCTTTAGCAATTGATAAGAATGATATCCCTTATGTTGCATATAAAGATGTTGGGAATAGTAATTCCGTAAATGTTATGATGTATGATGATGGGTGGATACCTGTTGGAGACCCAGGATTTTCAGGAACAGAAGCAGGTTATATATCTCTAGCAATAGATAATAACAACATTCCATATGTTGCATACAAAGATGCAGGAAATAGTAATTCCGTAAGTGTTATGATGTATGATGATGAGTGGATACCTGTTGGAGACCCAGGATTTTCAGGAGCAGAAGCGGACTATATATCT
>CAZWKI010000028.1:0-13914 GCA_964634645.1 uncultured Gammaproteobacteria bacterium
AAATATCCAATCTGTTGGAAAAGGAATCCCTGACAGAAAAAGAGTATGACAAAAAATTTGGTATTCAAAGGTTTGATCGAGAAAGACTTATTCGTGAAGATGTGCATGAAGCAATGATAGATCTTTTCAATCAAATATTTTTGAGTTAAACAAAGCTTAGAGAAATATAAAAACGCAGGAAAAAATTCTTGCGTTTTTTATTATGAAATCTATATTATCGCAGTGATAAAAGTTATAAGTCCAAATACCGTTGCCAGAATATTACATACCGCAATTGACTCATTTTTTATTAATTTTTTCATTATAATATTTGTTATTAATTTTAATGCTCCACAGACGAAATTTTGCTACTAAAATAGATCCAAGTATTAATATAATACCAATTTTCCAATTTATGAATAACAAAATAAATCCGCCAATCATTAAAAATCCACAAATTGTGTTTAAAAGAATGTTTGGGCCAGCAGGAATTATATGTAATATACAGGATATTAAGAAAAGAACTATAGATACTCTCCAATTAAAAAATATAAAAATTACACACAATACTATTAATATGGATTTAACTACGTTTATAATTTTCATATTGTTTATAGCGCTATTACTTTTTAAATAAGATAAATATATTTATTATTGCCAGAATAGCCATTACAACAGTAAAAAATAATATCCAAAAAGTTAGTTTATTCAATTTTCTATTATATGTTTTCATTTCTTCATTATTTTTTTCAATAACTTCCGTTAAAAATTGTATGGCTTTTTTAAGTCTTAAATCTAAAATGGCCCTTGTTGTACCCTGAACTATATCGGAACCATTATCAGAAATTATATCAACGAGTTCTGTGTCAGATTTTTCGCTATATTCTTTTGCACGGGGTGTTGTAAATTCTTTTTTCATAGTTTGAATTTATTTTCTTATTTCATCTTTAAATCTTTTGCCGGCACGGAATTTTGGAGTTTTTACTGGAAGGATTGTGATTCTTTCATCGGGTTTTTGTGGATTTACTCCTATTCTTGATTTTGATTCTTTTACTTCAAATTTTCCAAAACCAGTAAGAACCACTTTTTCACCTCGCACAAGTTCACCTATAATAATTTTTTCAAATAAATCTATAATATTTTCAATTTCTTTTTTTGTACATTTTGTTTTTGAAGCAATTGCTTCAATTAAGCTTACCTTATTCATGGTTTTAAATTTAATAATAAAACCTTGTTTATATTTATATTAATATTTCTTCATTTATTAGTTTAATTTTGCTCGTTTTCATGGTCTTATCTAATTCCAAAAGGACTCCGCTTATTTTTACTATGCCAGTTTCTGGTAAAGAAAATACAATTTGAGAATCATTTAAGAATTTTTCTATTATGGCATCTTTTCCAACTCCAATTACAGATTCTTTTGCACCAACCATGCCGATATCAGTTATATATAGAGTCCCTTTTTTTAGTTTTTGAGGGTCGTTTGTTTGAATATGAGTGTGAGTGCCCAGAACCGCATTTGCACGACCATCAACATAGAATCCAAATGCAATTTTTTCACTTGTTGTTTCAGCGTGCATATCAACTATTAGAAAATCATATTTATTTTTTAATTTTTTATAAAGTTCATCAAATTTTTTAAAAGGACATACTGCATCATGAGCTTCTTTTACAAAAGTTCTTCCAAGTAAGTTTATAATGGCTAATTTGGTCTTTCCAATTTTTACAATTGCATAACCATTTCCATTTTTAGTTTCTCTCATATTCTCAGGAATTATAAAAGGAATTTTTTTGTTGGCTATAATTTTATTGGGGTCTTCTTTTTTGAATGCGTGGTTTCCACAAGTAAAAAAATCAACACCAATTTTGTGTATTTCTAATAAATTTTTTTCTGTAACACCTTTTCCGTGAGAAATATTATCAGCATTTGCAATAATAAAATCAGGACTATATTTTTTCTTTAATTTTGGTAATATTTTTATAAGTGCAGCTCTTGCAATAGCGCCAGATATATCACCTAAGAATAATATTTTTAACATAGTTTTGTTTTTTTAAATTAACCCCTGGGGTTTAATAACCCCAGGGGTTGGGTTTTTACCTAGCGTATTCTGTTATTCTTGTTTCTCTTATGACATTCACTTTTATTTCTCCAGGATATTTAAGTTCATTTTCAATTTTATCAGCAACATTTCTTGCTAGTTTTATTGATTTTAAGTCGTCAATCTCTTCTGGGCGAACAAAGATTCTAATTTCACGACCAGCTTGAATTGCATAACATTTTTCAACCCCTTCAAAAGACATTGTAATTTTTTCAAGCTCATCAAGACGTTGTAAAAAGTTTTCATAAGTATCTTTTCTTGCACCAGGCCTTGCGCCACTTATTGCGTCAGCAACCTTCACTATAACAGACTCAAGGGTTGGAGGAGTATCTTCATGATGTGTTTTTGCACAAAGTGCAACCTCTTCACTTATTCCAAATTTTTTCAAAATATCATAACCTATTTCTGGATGAGTTCCTTTTATTTCATGATCCAATGCCTTTCCTATGTCGTGAAATAGTCCACCTTTTTTTGCAACTCCAACATCAGCGCCAAGTTCTTCGGCTATAAGACCAGAAAGAAGAGAAACTTCAAGAGAATGTCTTAGCTGGTTTTGTCCATAAGAGGTTCTATATTTTAGTCTTCCAAGTATTTGAATTAGCTTTGGATCAACGGCTGGAACACCAGATTCATAAGTTGCTTCTTCTCCAGCTTTCTTTATATCATTTGCAAGTTCTTTTTTTGCTTCTTCAACGGTTTCTTCTATTCTTCCAGGATGAATTCTGCCATCTAAAATAAGTTTATCGAGTGCTCTTTTTGCAAGATGACGTCTGATTGGGTTAAAGCCAGAAATTACAATTGTATCAGGTGTATCATCAATTATGATTTCAACGCCAGTCAATCTTTCTATTGTTCTAATATTTCTTCCTTCACGGCCTATAATTTTCCCCTTTACCTCATCAGATGGAATGCTCACCGCTGTAGTTGTTGTCTCGGCTGCATGAGAAATAGCACAACGCTGAATTGCTGTTGAAAGTAAGTCTCTTGCTCTGTTTTCAAGCTCTTCATTTGATTCTTGTTCTAATTTTTTGATTCTTGTAACGAGCTCGTCTTTTATTGTATTTTCTGTTTTATCAAGAAGCAAGTTCTTCGCTTCACTTTGAGTCATTTTTGAAATTTTTTCTAATCTTTCAAGTTGCATTTCTTGAATTTTTTTGATTTCTTCTTTGAGTCTATCTATGGCTTCTGTTTTTGTGTTTATTTCTTGAGATTTACTCTCAAGCTCCAATAATTTTTTATCAAACATTGATTCGCGTTGTTCTAGTCTTTTTTGTGCATGTACAACATCTTTTCTTCTCTCCTGTTCTTCTTTTTTTGCTTCATCAATTATTTGAATTGATTTTTCTTTTGCGCTAATTAAAAGATCTTGTTGTTTTTCTTTTGCTTTTTCTATTATTTCTTCTGCCTTTTTTTCTGCGCTGTCAACGGCGTTTTTGCTGAGTTGTTGTCTCAATTTATAACCAAAAAATATACCGAAAACAGCAATTGCAATAGAGGCTGATGCAAATATCAGTGCTTCTAACATTTTGTTATCTTTCCGGATTTATAAACAGAGAGATTTTGATTTTTTAGATCAAAAAATAGAGCTTTTTAATCAAATTTTCTTGATTTTTATGTTTTTTATATAAGAAGTGTAAACTTGTATTTTTTAGCATAAAATAGGGAAAAATGAGATTTCTTTAATAGCTATTTCTAACTCTCTATTTAAAAATTTAATATTTAATACATTATTATAGTATCATATTCATAAATTTTTTTCAAGATTAAAATTTTCCATTAATATTGACACAAATATGGCAATATTGTAATATTGTTTATTAAAAAATAATAAATAGAGAGGAAATATGAAATTTTGGATAGGATTCATATGTGGTGTAGTTTTAACAACTATTGGTTTTATAAGTATTATTATCTCTATTGGAGATAAAATTAAAAGAAGGCGTTATGGTCTTGAAAAATAATGTCAATTTTTGAAAATCGCTTTGCAAAAGAGCGATTTTTTTATATTGACAAATATTTTAAATGTTATTAAGATTGGGGCAAATATATAAAATAATTAAAGGAGGATTAAAATGAGTAAAATCATAACGATTGATACCTTAAGGTGCGTTTTCAATCATTTAACAGAGGAAGATCTAGATTTTATAGAAAAGTATTCTCTAGATGAAAAACTATTAAATTTTGTTGGTAAGTTGGGATATATAGCAATTCCTGTGCCACCAAACGGATTATCTGTTTTTGATATGATTGATATGTTTCCGGAATATTTTAGCGATTTTATAGTCGTGGAACATAATTTTCAAAAAACATCAAGAGATCTCAAAGAATTATTGGATTCAAAGACAAAATCAAGAATACTTGAAAAATTTTTAGAAAATTTAGGAACAACTAATGAATACAAAGTAGAAGAGGATGGTTCTATAAGTGAAGATTATAAAGAATTTTTAAGAAAACAGGGAAAAATAATAGATACAGATCCAAGTTTGGATCAGTATGAAAAAATTCTTGGAAATTGGCAAAATAAAAATAATGCCTATAGCACTATTAGAATAGATGAAAATTGGATTTTTGTTTCAGAAAAATGTTCTGAGGTGGATTTTGCCTTTAAAACTCTAAAAAAAGAAAGAGGATATTTTAAGAAGGAAAATCTTAATCTGGCAGAAATGATTTATTTTGTAGTTTTTTTCAAAAAAGCATTCGACGAATTTATTATTTGTCAGGAATTTAAATTCAAAACATCTTCAAAGCTGAGTTTCTGGCAAAAAGATAGGCCACACGGAAATATGTCTGGTCCTATAGATTATATTGAACACATGGCCTATGTTATTTTAAATGATAAAAATAAAATAGATATTATTTGGTATTAAGAACATAAAACCGTCGAGCTAAGATCGACGGTTTTTTATTTTGGAAAATATTTATTTTATAATTTTATCAATAAGTCCATATTTTATTGCGTCAGTTGCATTTAAATAATAATCTCTGTCAGTATCATTTTCTATTTTTTTTATATCTTGACCAGTTGTTTCAGCTAGGATTTTATTTAGCTTATCTTTTATTCGCAATATTTGCTCGGCTTTTATTTTTATATCAGTTGCTTGACCTTCTGCTCCACCCATTACTTGATGAAGAAGAATTTCTGCATTTGGAAGAGCAAATCTTTTACCATGTGCTCCACCTGACAATATTACAGCAGCCATAGAAGCCGACATTCCAACCGCAATTGTTGAGACATCTGATTTTACAAATTGCATTGTATCATAAATTGCAAGTCCGTCAGTCACACTTCCACCAGGACAGTTTATATATAATTTTATATCTTTTTTGTTGTCTTCTGAATCAAGAAATAGAAGTTGTGCTATTACTGTGTTTGCTACAATGTCATTTATTGGTGAGCCCAAAAAAATAATCCTTTCTTTTAAAAGGCGAGAATATATATCATATATACGTTCCCCCATGTTTGATTTTTCTATAACTGTTGGTATAAGCATATATTTATTATTTATTATTTTTAATTTTGAAATTGATTTACTATTTAGATATTTATTATTTAAATTTTAGAATTTATAAATTGAAAATCAATTGAAATTTGCTAAATAGTAAACTGAAAATTACCTCACTATTTTCCACGTATTGTTTTTGAATTCCAAATGTCCGCTTGTTTCAAAACCAGCCGCTTTTTTGTGTCCACCACCACCAAATGCAAGTGATATTTCAGAAACATCAATATCTTCTCTTGTTGTTCGCAAACTCGCCTTCACTTTACCAGCGTCATTGTCTTTTAGTAATATACTAAATTTTATCTCTTTTGAAAGATTATTTAAATAGTTTGAAATTCCTTCGCTAGCTTCATTATCAAGTTCAAGACTTGTTAGATCTTTATCGAAAACCGTCGTTACTACCATACCAAGCTCTTTGTCGTATACAATTCTTTTCAAAACAAGACCCCAAAGCTTCAAAATATTGATCGTTTTGTTGTAAACATTTGCTTCAAGTATTTGATGAAAATTAGCCCCAACTTCAAGTAGTCTAGAAGCAATTTCTATTGATTCTTTTGTTGTTGCGTTGTTTGTAAAATTTCCAGTATCTGTAATTATTCCAGTAAGTAGTGACGTTGCGATTGTTGGAGTGATATTAAAGTTAAATTGTTTTAATAATTTATAAACTATTTCTGCCGTTGAAGAAGCGTCTTTTATAATAATATTCAAATTTGCATATTTTGGATTTGTAAGGTGATGATCAATATTTATGGTCCCAAAGCGAAAGTTTGTTTGTTTTATTTCTTCTTCAATTTTTGTCATATATAGGTCTGCACAATCTAGAAATATACACAGGTCATATTCATTTTCCAGTTTTCCTATATTATTTTGTAAAAACTCTACTCCGCCAAGGTAATAAAAATTTTCAGAAATTTTATCTACACAAAAAGATGTTACGTTTTTATTTAAATGCAAAAGAAAATTTTGCATTGATAATATACTTCCTATTGCGTCTCCGTCTGGATGACGATGTGTCACTAGAAGTATCTTAAAGGATCTATCAATTTTTTCAAAAAATATTTTTATGTTTTCTTCTGTCATGGCGGTGTTTTTATTTTTCTGATAATGCTTCTGTCAGCTTTATTCTTTTTATTTCGCCCTCATCTATGAGAAATTCTAGTTTTGGAACGGTATAAAATCTTATTTTTGATTTTAATTCGTGTTGTATGAAGTGAGATGCATTATTTAATTTAGAAAGAGCTGTCCCCTTTTTGTTTTTTGGTAATACGGATATGTAAATTCTCATTGTTTTTAAGTCAGGCGTAATTTCAGATCTAGTACAAGTTATAAGACAATCATTTACTTCAATTTTTCTACTTATTATTTGAGTTAGATGACGCAAAACTTCATTTGAAACTTGTTGTGTTCTTTTTGGCATATTAATTTACAATTTTTTCTTTATAAACTTCTATAATATCGTCTTTTTTTATAATCGGATCTCCACTGAATTCTAATCCACATTCAGCGCCTTCAGTTATTTCATTTATATTCTCTTTTGCACTTTGAAGATTTGTTATTTTGCCAATAGCAACACACTTATTATTTCTTATTATTTTTGCAAATGCATCTTTGATAATTTTTCCTTCCAATACCTTTCCGCCGACGACCATTTTATCAGATAGTGTTTTGAATATTTCCAAAACCCTTAAATTTCCAACTTCTTCTCTGATAGTTTTTTCACTAATCATTGTTTTTAATATTTCTTCTATATCTTCTAATAATTTATAAATAATTTTATAAATTCTAATTTGTATATTTTTTTCTTTTGCAATAAGCTCAGCATTATTATTTGCATTTACATGAAAACCCAGGATAATTGAATTCGTTGTCTCAGCATCCAATATATCTTGATCAGTTATTGCTCCTAGTCCAGATTTTACTATTTTTATTTCTATATTATTATCAATGCAATTTTTATCTTTTTCTAATTTGTTTAGTGCTTCTATAATTGCTCCTTGAGAACCCACTACGTCTGTTTTTATTATTATGTTCAAACTTTTTTTCTCCAAATCTTCATCTTTATCAGAGCTGGTTTGGGAAGTATTTTTATTTAAGCCATTTGTTTTTGCGGTGTTCTTTTTTGCGTCTTTCATATCAATGTTTTTTATTTCTGCATTAAAAATATCACCGACTACAGGAGCATCTTTAAATCCCAAAATTTTTACTGGCGTAGATGGTCCAGCACTATTTATTTTGCGATTTAGATGATCACTCATTGATCTTACTTTTCCATATGTGTTTCCTGATATAAAATTATCTCCAAGATATAAAGTTCCGGTTTGTATTAGGACAGTTGCGACAGGACCTTGATTTTTGTCTATGTGAGATTCAATTATTGTACCGATTGCTTTTCTTGTATCATCGGCTTGTAAGTTTTCCATTTCAGCAACAAGATTTATCATTTCAAGAAGTTCGGTAATATTTTTACCTTCTTTTGCAGAAATTCCTACGCATATAGTTTTTCCTCCCCAATCTTCTGGAATTAAATTTAGTTCAGAAAGTTCCTTTTTGACCTTCTCAATATTTGCTTCTGGTTTATCAATTTTATTTATAGCAATTATAAATGGAAGATTTTCTTTGTGTGCAAGTTCAATGGACTCAACCGTTTGTGGTTTGAGTCCTTCATCAGCTGCAACAACTATTATTCCAATATCAGCTATTTTTGTGCCTCGGGATCTCATTGCTTTAAATGCTTCGTGACCAGGAGTATCTAAAAATGTTATTTTTTTGCCATTAATTTCTACGCCATAGGCACCAATGTGCTGAGTAATGTTTCCACTTTCTGTATCTATTATATTTGTTTTTCTAATTGCGTCTAATAATTTTGTTTTTCCATGGTCAACATGACCCATGACTACAACAACGGGCGGTTTTAATTTTTTGTTTTTATCTAAATCCAATAAATCGTTTAGCCTTTTTATTTTTTCTTCTTCTGCTATTTTTTCTTTTTTGTCTTCTGTGCTTTTTTCTACTTGAAATCCAAGATCTTCTGTTATAATTGAAGCTGTTTCAAAATCTATGGTTGAGTTTAATGACAACATTATTCCATTTTTCATCAATTCACCCATCACTTTACTGAGTGGTAAATTCATTTTTTCTGCCAAATCTCTTATTATAATATTGTTATCAATTTGTATTATTTTTTTATCTATTACTTCTTCTTTGTTTTTGTCGGCAATTTTTATTTCTGTAATTTTCGATTGTTCTTCTTCAAATTTTATTTTTTTCTGGTAATCTTTGTATGCTGATGTAATTTTTTCTACCAAATGATCACTTACTTTTATTGCTTTTGCACCAACGTCAAAGCCAAGTTGTGGTAATATTTCCAAAAGCTCTGATGTTGTTGTGTTTAATTTTCTTGCTAATTCGCTAACATTCATGATTTTTTATTTATCCCGAATTTGACGCGGGGGCTTGTTACTTAATTGATTTATATTAATACCAAAATGATTTATTGTCAATTTTATCTATTTAAGAAGAAATATATTTAAAATACAAAAATATTATAAAATCATAGAAACTATTACTTAATTTTACACCAAAAGTTGGAAAAAATATACATTCTTCTATGTAAAAGGGTTTGAAATTATGATATGAAAAATTTAAATAATAAAATATAGACTATGCCATGTATTTTTTTATTTTTTTATTGTAATTATTATATGGATATTAAAATATTGGCTCGAGTTGACAAATTGTCTAGGCTATTATATATTGTCATAATCATTAATTTTTTAGGGCTCAAACATGAACAATGAAATTAATCAAAAAATTCAAGAATTAATTAATAAAAGTAATAATATTCTATTATTAATTCCTCAGAATTATGATGGCGAATGTATTTCGACTGCCATGGCTTTTTATAATTATTTGAAGCAAAAAAATAGCACAAAAACCGTTGACTTGCTTTTGTCTCAAAAACTCAAGAAAATATATTCCTTTTTACCAAAAATTGACGAAATAAAATTAGACGAAGGTCTAAAAAGAAGATTTGTCATATCTATTGATACAAGCGCAAACGAGATTAAAAATATAGATTCTTATCAAGATAAAAATAATTTCAATATTCTAATTTCATCAGAACCAAAAGAAATAGACGTAAGAGATGTGACTATTTTTTATGATGATTTCTATGATTTAGTAATTCTTTTTGGATGCAGGGATCTAGAAAGTTTAGGAGACATTTTTACAAAAAATAAAGAATTTTTTAGCAAAGTCAAAATTATAAACATTGATAATAATGAAAAAAATGAAATGTTTGCAAATATTAATTTTGTTGACGCATCAAAAAATTCTTTACCAGAATTAATTTTTGATTATTTTGCAGAAAACCATGTTTTTATAGATTCAAATATTGCAAATTGTATTATGTCTGGGTTTGTATTTGCCACTCGCGGATTTTCAAATAAAAAAGTTACTTCATCTTCACTTGATATTGCAAGTAAGCTTATGGATCTTGGGGCAGAGCGTGAAAAAATTATAGAAAGTATTTATCAAACAAAATCAATACCGCTTCTTCGTGCGTGGGGAAATATTTTGTCAGAACTAAGTTATGATAATGAACACAAAATTGTTTGGTCTGAACTGAGATTGCAAGAAGAGGACCTGCAAGATGGACTTGAAATAGAAGATCTTATAGACGAGCTTATTTCAAAAGCATCTCAGGCAGAAATAATAGTATTGTTTCAAATTATTCAAATTGATTTACTAAAAATTTATATTTACTCAAATGCAAAGCACAATTCTTACGAGCTTACGAAAGGGATTACGGAAGCTTTGAATATAAGAGGAAACGAAGATTTATTGTCTTTTGATATAATGGGAATGTTGCAAGATGTAAAACTAAGAGTCCTTGATATTGTAAGAGAAAATGCGAGATTGAAGAAAATACAAAACAAATAGTTTTGATATATTTTTATTTATCTTATATAATATAATAGTTTTGAGGGCGTATAGCTTCTCGCATTGCAGGATTTCCGCTTCACTCCAACAGTTGGACTAAATTTTTATAAATATTAAATTTAAAATAAAAAGTTTGGGGCGTATAGCTCAGTTGGTTAGAGCGTTACGTTGACATCGTAAAGGTCTCTGGTTCAATTCCAGATACGCCCACCATTTATTGATTTTTTGGTATTTTTATAATACTATTTAATAGAATTAAGTTTTGGGCATATAGCTCAGTTGGTTAGAGCATCACTCTTACCCGCCTACATGCCGAAATAGAAAGCTCGTTTAAAATATTTTTACTTTGGGTGTGTAGCTCAGCCGGTTAGAGCACCACTCTTATAAAGTGGGGGTCGATGGTTCAAGTCCATCCACACCCACCAAAGTTGTATAATATAAAATATTTTTAGAACTTTTATTATTTCGGCGGGCAGGTAAAGTGGGGGTCGATGGTTCAAGTCCATCTATGCCCACCAAAATTTATAAAAAACACTTTTCCAGTGTTTTTTGTATTTACAAAATCACCTATAGTATAAACCAAAATATAAAATGAAAAATTATTAAAATTCAAATATAATCAATAAGCCCCTGAACTTCAGGGGTTTTTTATTTTTTGTTTTTATGTATAATAAACAATATGAAAAAATACGAAATAAAATACTTAGAACACATAAGAAGCAGTATTGGATCTGATAAATACAAGAATCATTTTATCATAAAAGATGGAAACCTTTTCGATGCCTTGCAAGACGGGAAGTTTTCTTGTGCAAAATTTGTATCAGAGGTTTTGAAAGAATTTAAAATGATTGAAAAAACTCATGCAAAGGTGAAATCTGCGCATAAAGATATGATTGCTTTTGGTTGGCACGAAACTGAATTAAAAGATATAAGAAGAGGAGATGTGATTATTTGGGAGAGAAATCAAAAAGGCAATTTGCATATTGGTTTTTATATCGGAAAATATAGAGCAATAAGCAATTCAACAGCAAAAAGAGTAATTTGGAAACATCATTATAGATATAGAGGAAAAAGAAAAATTGTAAAAATATTGAGCTTTTTGGATAAATTCTAGTTTATTATTCAATAATTTATGATATAATTAAAGATAATAAGCATAAATATTTATAAATATGGATAATTTTAATAAAAATGAATTAGGAGATTTGGATACCTCCAAGACAAGGACAACAAACAATCAAAACAATGAGGTAATAGATTTAAGTAATGTTTCAAAACAAAATGTAAAGAATGAATTTAAACAAAAACCCACTTCAACCATAAGAAAAAACAAAAGATTGATTTATATAATTATTATATTAATTTCTTGGCTTGTTATTGTTTCGGTTGTTGCGTCTACAATAATAAGCAACGAAAATAAAAAAGCACAAAGAGAAAAAGCCATACAAGAAGTAGAATTAAAACTTCAACAGAATGCAAATAAATAATAAAATAGATAAATCATCAGCTTTTACACTTATAGAGCTATTAGTGGTAATTTCTATTATCTCTCTTTTGTCAACGCTTGCTGTCATTTCATTGGGAAACGCGAGAGCAAAAGCAAGAGACGCAAAGAGAATGTATGATTTGAAGATGATAGCTAGTGCATTGGAGATTTATAAGGTTAACAATGGAGCCTATCCTATTGCGGGAGATGGTATGAATCCAATATCATATTGTACAGATAACATTTTGTTTTATAAACTTGATGTTTGTTGGGACGGGTATCCATGGATAGAAGGAGGGGAAACATATTTCAACGAAATTCCTATCCCCCCCCAAGTATCTGAAACCTATAGTGTTATTAGGGGTACAGATGATATTTGTTTAATAACGCATCTCGAGACGGGATCTATTTATAACTTTTATTGCTTAAACGGATCTTGTATTGCGTCTGATTTACTTCCTGCAGCTTGTCAGTAAAGTATTAATGTTGTTGTGCAATTGATGTGTAATCTTGAAGATGGTTCGATTTAATACATTAATTAGTTTTGCATTTGATTAAAAAAATCATAATAACATTAAATCAAGAATATTAAGATATCTTGATTTTTTTGTTTGATCATGATTAAATAATAGACTAGTAAAATATAGGAGGAAAAATGAGAAAATATCCAGAAGGATTTCTTGAATATATAGAAAGTAAGATTGGATCCAAAGAATATAGGAATTTAATTGTAAGCGGAGTTGATTATCTAAAGGGCGGACAACTTTCTTGTGCTATATTTGTTTCAAGCGTTTTGAAGCATTTCAATCTGATAGATGATCCGCATGCAATAGTAAAGATAACATTTTATAATATGAGACTTTTTGGATGGAAAAAAGTTGAATTAGAAGACATTGAAACCGGTGATGTGATAATATGGGAGAAAAATAAATCAGGGCATTATCACATTGGTTTTTATATTGGTAATGATGTGGCAATCAGTAATTGTTGGAAAGAAAGAATGCCTATTGAGCATGATTTCAAATTTAGAAATGATAAGCTCAAGAAAAAAGAGCGAAAAATTATAAAGGTGTTAGCGCTTTTGTGAAAAACATTTAAAAAGCAGGATGAATTCCTGCTTTTTTATTTTAGAGGAAAATTAAAATCATTAAATCCTGCCCCTTATTATGCAATGCATTGCAAAATTTTCATTACATGGAATTTTTATATAATACCCATTTCCAGCTTTTTTAATTTCTTTATTTTTATTTATATCAAATATTTTTTTTATTTTTATTTTTTCTATTTTATGGTCTTTCCAGTTTATAATTTCAATTTCAGAATCATTCTTTATTTCATTTCTACAATTTATATATAATTCTTTATTTTTTTCATCATACTTTTCTACAATTCCCAGCATTTTGTATTTTTTTATGTATCCAGATGATGCTGGGTTCATTGTATTGTCATTATATCCATCAAAAAAATTTATTGTGTAATCACGACGAGAAATATTTTCTAATTCTTTTTTGTAGTTTTTTAGATTTTTTGTAAAAACATTTTTATTTTGAAAATAATCATCAATAGCTCGCCTATAAATCATAGAAACAATAGCAACATAATAAGAGCTTTTCATACGACCCTCTATTTTTAAAGATGATAAATTTAGAGAAAATATTTTTGGTAATTTTTCTATCAAACACAAATCTTTTGAATTTATTATGTAATTTGTATTGTTTTGTTCTTCAAATTTTATAATTCTTTCAGTTTTTATTTTTTCATGTGCTTCGTATTCCCAGCGACATGGTTGAACGCATTCTCCACGATTTGCATCTTTGTCCATGAAATATTTACTTAGGTAGCACCTACCAGAATAAGATATACAAAGCGCGCCATGAATAAACATTTCAAGCTCAATCCCCGAAGAGTT
>CAZWKI010000029.1:0-13064 GCA_964634645.1 uncultured Gammaproteobacteria bacterium
TTGATACTTGGACCATTTTTGAGAATGGATTTATTGGCAGTATTTGCATTTCAAAATATGGCACTTGGTTTGATAATATGGAAGCTAATACCAGCTACAATAGTGTTTTTACTTGGAGGATCGTTTATTGCCGTTTTCCAAATAGTATCATGGACATTGTTATTCAACGAGCTTGTAGAAAGTAAAAGATATAGTAAATTAGAAAGAATGCTTAGGTATTTTGCAAGTTATGCAAAGACAAAAAATCAAATTAATACGGTTTCTGATTTAAATAAGATTCCTGATAAAGAAAAAACTGGAACCCCAAAAAGAAGAAAGACAAAATAGTGCCCACAAATAATTAAAATTAGACTTTAAAATAGTCTTGATGATAGATCCTCAAGACTATTTTTTTAAAGCGATTTGAGGGTCAATATAATTTGGTTATAGTCATATATTTATGATAAAATTAAAGCAAGGTTTAATTGTATAAAAAACAAATATATGCAGACAGTAGACGATTTATTAAAAAGTAGCGAAGAAGAAACTCCATCCCCAGATGGGCTTGATAAAAAAATAGAAAATATTAAACAAAAAAAAATAGAAGAATATGTTCAAGGACAAGCAGCTTCACTGGGGGTTTCGTATATTGACTTAAAGGGTTTTCCAATTGTGCCAGACGCTCTTTTACTTATACCAATAGAGCAATCAAAAAGTCTAGAAGTTGTTTGTTTTGCTGTTTTTGATAGAGAGGTAAAATTAGCTACAAATAGTCTAAAAAATCCCCAACTTAAAAAAGTAATAGATGAAATTAAACAGAGCAAAGATAAAGACGTTGAGTTGTTTTTGGTTTCAGACGAAAGCTTAAATTATGCACTTAAAATGTACGAGGACATGCCAAAGATTACAAGCATAAAAAGTGGAGTTGAAATAACAGAGAGTAATATAGAAAAATATAAGATAGAGGGTTTTACATTTGAAAAAGTTAAAGAGCTTTTGAAAAGAGCAGATATTTCAGAGTTGATTACAATTATAATATCTGTCGCAATTCAATTTGAAGCATCTGATATTCATATTGAAGCACAAGAAGATGGAGTAAAAATTCGAGTTAGGATTGATGGAACCTTAAATTTGATTACAACCATAGAATTATCCCGGTGGAATAAAATTATTTCAAGAATAAAACTTATTTCAGGGCTCAAAATAAATATTATGTCTCGTCCTCAGGATGGAAGATTTACAATCCATTTGTCAAAAGAGGATATAGACGTAAGAGTTTCTACCATTCCAACAAATTTTGGAGAAAGTGTTGTAATGAGACTTCTTAGGTCTTCATCGGTAGGCTTGGAATTTGAAGATCTTGGCGTAAGAGGAAGGGCCTATAATGAATTAAAGCGTCAAATCGAGCGTCCAAATGGTATGATAATTTCAACTGGTCCAACTGGAAGTGGAAAAACCACAACTCTTTATGCAATACTAAAAAAATTGAATACACCAGACAGTAAAATTATTACACTTGAAGACCCTATTGAATATAGGCTACAGGGAATAAATCAGTCTCAAATAAAGGCTGATAAAAGCTATGGCTTTGCAACGGGACTTCGTTCAATTCTAAGACAAGACCCAGACGTTGTAATGGTTGGAGAAATAAGAGATTTAGAGACAGCTGAGACGGCTATAAATGCAGCTCTTACTGGACACTTGCTTGTTTCTACAATTCATACAAATTCAGCCGCAGGAGCTATTCCAAGATTTTTAGCAATGGGAGTAAAACAATTTTTGCTTATTCCATCAATTAATGCAATCATAGGACAAAGATTAGTCCGAAAAATATGTCCCTACTGTAAAGAAGAAGAAAATATTAATAATGAAAAAATGACAACCATATTAAACGCCTTAAATTCTATCCCAGAATCATCGGGATCAAAATTAGAAGATGAAGAACTAAATAATATTAAATTTTATAAAGGAAAAGGATGTGAAAAATGTTATGGACTTGGATACAAGGGAAGAATTGGAATATATGAAATTTTTACAATGTCAGCCGCAATAGAAAAATCAATTTTGAATAATCAAATTTCTGAGTCAATAATTCAAGAGCTTGCCCAAAAAGATGGTATGATAACAATGGTTCAAGACGGACTTTTGAAAGCAAAAGACGGAATTACAACAGTTGATGAAGTATTTAATGTTGCAGAGTAATATTTTAAAATTCAAAATTTAAAAATCAAAATTAAAATTTATTATAATGAAAAATAAAAATACAAAAAAAGCTGAAATGTATGTTATTACTGTAGATATGGGATATGGACATCAGAGAGCAACTTATCCATTTTTAAGCAAGGCCTATGGAGGTGTAATAAATGCGAATAAATATAGGGGAATTGCAAGTTCTGAACAAAAAACATGGAATTCTGGAAGGCAGTGGTATGAAATAATTTCTCAACACAAAAGTTTTCCTATTATCGGAGAAATAGCTTTTTCTATAATGGATTATTTTCAAAAAATTGAGTCTTTTTATCCAAGAAGGGACTTATCAAAAAATTCATCTCAGCAAAAATATTTTTACAATCAAGTGCGTCATGGACTCGGAAAAAATCTTATAAATGAATTAAACAAATATCCGTTGCCAATTCTTACATCTTTTTTTGTACCAGCATATGCAGCAGAGTATAATGGATATAGGGGTCAAATTTATTGTATTGTTTGTGATGCAGATATTGCACGTGCTTGGGCTCCATATGATTCTAAAAATAGTAAAATAAATTATCTTGCACCAAATAAGCGCGTCAAAGAAAGATTAATCCTTTATGGCGTAAGACCAGAGAAAATATATGTGACTGGATTTCCATTACCAAAAGAAAACATTGGAGGATTAAGGCAAGAGATTTTAAAGCACGATTTGAAATCCCGGCTTTATAATTTAGATCCAAGAGGAATTTATAGAAAAAAATATGAAAAATTAATAGAGGGATATCTATGTCCTATAAGAGAAATAAAAAAGAACAAACATCCAATTACAGTTACTTTTGCTGTTGGTGGAGCTGGTGCACAACGTGAGTTAGGCGCTCTTGTGCTTAAAAGATTAAAAAAACATATTCAAAAAAAAGAACTTCGTTTAAATTTAATAGCAGGAGTTAGAAATGATGTTTATTTGTATTTTAAGAAAATTCTTAAACAAGAGGGTTTAGAAAACAACAAAATGGCAAATCTTCTTTTTGAAATTAATAAAATTGAGTATTTTAAATTATTTAATGAAACCCTTAGAACAACAGATGTCCTGTGGACAAAACCATCAGAACTGACTTTTTATAGTGGATTAGGAATTCCTATTATAATGTCAGAGCCAATTGGTTCTCAGGAGTATTATAATAGAGAATGGTTACTTAATATGGGTTGTGGAATAGACGCCAAAGATCCAAGATATGTTGATGAATGGCTTATGGATTGGCTTAATTCTGGTTGGCTAGCTGAGGCTGCAATGCAGGGATATTTGGACGCGCCAAAAATGGGAACATATCATATAGAAAATATTGTATTAAAAGGAAAAAAGAGCGAAATAGAGGATGTACACCTACTATAATTTTTTATTTCTTATTTTCCTGCCCACCGGCAGGCAGGCAAGTTTAATTCTGTTTCAAATTTTAATTTAGGAATTTTTAATATTGTATGATTATAAAATCACTCAAAATAAATAGATATAAAAGTATAAAAACGGCAATTAGGCTAAATATTTTGCCTATGAATATTTTGATTGGAAAAAATAATTGTGGAAAAACAAATATATTAAATGCGGTGCAACTTACGCTTGATCCAGAGTTAGATAAAAGTAATTTGTTTTATAATAAATCAGATATAGAAATAGATATTATTTTGAGTACGGAAGAAATGAAACAATTAGGTGTTTATGAAAGCGCATGCAAATTAATTTTAAAAGATCAGAAAAGAAAATTAGTTTTTAAGAATAAAGAAATTGAATATGGTTATAAAATTTCAAAATTATTATTTTCAAAATTAAAAAGATTAGATGAAAATGCTTTTGAAAATTTTCAAAGCATAGAGAAAGATTTCAAACGCCTTTTTTCTCATAAAGAAATTCTAGAAGATTTTAGAAAAGCTCTCAAAATTCATTTTCCAAAAGTTTCTATAGATGAAAATGCAGTTGATACTAGTTATGATACGTCTGGACTTTTTGATAGTGATAGACGTGCAACAATAGATTGGCTGGGGAGTGGGTTTAGAAGAATTTTTACAATTTTATTATATATTTATCACCCAGATTATAATATTGTCTTCATTGATGAACCAGAAATACATCTTCATCCAGCCATGACAAAACATTTGCTTCTTGCTATGCAAAACAGTAATACAGGACAAATTTTATTTACAACACACTCAGCACTGTTTCTAAACATAGTTACATTGCCACAAGTTATAAGAGTTACAAAAAACGAAACAAGCACACAGGCATTTCAATTATCAAAAGCAAACTACAATTATGAAAGATTAAATCAAGAGCTAAATGCAGATAATTTAGAAATGTTTTTTGCAGATAAGGTTGTGCTTGTTGAAGGAGCCTCTGATAAGGTTTTGTTTCGAGGACTCATAAACAATTTTTATAATGGAGACAAAGATATAAAAGTAATTCAGACATATGGAAAAGGGAATGCGAACATTTATGTAGAGATTTTAAGTGTTTTCAAAATTCCATTTATAATAATTTTTGATAAAGACGTTCTTCGTGGTCCAAGGTTATACGAGCTTTTGAATTATATGAAAATACAGTTACCAAGAAATAGAAATCAAGAATTTTTTGACCACCTTAAAAGACACGGTGTTTTTATACTTGATAATGGCGAGCTTGAGAATAATTATCCAAGAAAATATCAACACACTCAAAGTAAATCTATAAATGCATTTTATGCGTCAAGACAAATATCCCAAAAAGACTTTGATTCGAGTACAATGAAAAATTTAAAAGAAATAATAAATAATTTATAAAAATATGTTGACCATGTTTATTTTAATTACTATTATATCTTACTTTATTCTGGCGATAGTAAATATTGTAGATAAATTTGTGCTTGGAAATGTAGTTCCAAACAGTAAGGCGTATACGTTTTTTGTTGGAATTTTGGGAGCACTAGTTGTTTTTGTTGGTCCATGGTACCTAGTCTGGCCAGGAATAAGTACACTCTTAATAAGTATTTTTGTAGGAGCTCTTTTTCCAATAGCTCTTACATTTATGTATAAATCTTTGAAAGTTGGAGATACATCTCGCATGATAACTCTTGTTGGAGGATCTATTCCTATTTTTACAATTTTGTTTTCAACCTTATTTTTAAAAGAAAAATTTACAAATTATCAATGGTTTGGAATGTTTTTGTTGTTTGTAGGAACAGTAATTATTTCTTGGCTTCCAAATAAAAAAACAATGTGGCATAAATTTTCAATATGGTTTGGGCTTAGTGAGGATAATAGAAAAAAAGGAATTTGGGAAGCAATTGCAAGCGCTTTTTTTTATTCAATGTTTTTTATTGGAACAAAATATTTATACAATATTCAAAAAGATTCATTTGTAAGTGCATTTATTTGGATTAGAATTGGAACTCTCGTTGCGGTTCTAACATTTTTGATAAACAAGGCAGACAGACGTGGAATTTTTGATAGTATGAAATCTGTAATAAAAAACAAAGCAAAATTTATATTTTTGGGAGGTCAAGGACTAGCAGCAGTTGGATTTATACTGCAAAATTATGCAATTTCACTTGGTCCTGTTGCTATTGTAAATGCAATGCAGGGTGTTCAGTATGTGTTTTTGCTTATAATGGGAGCTATTGCAACAATATTTATGCCTAGTGCCATAAAAGAAGATATTTCAAAATCCATTATTATTCAAAAAATCATAGCAATTGTCCTTATTGGAATTGGATTGTATTTTATAGCAAGATAATTAAATAAATTAGAAATTTGAAATTTTAAATACGAAACAAATCACAAAATTGAAATTTCAAAAATTCAAACTGTTTATGATTTCTTATTTCTAATTTAGATATTGTTTATAATTTCGATATTATAATTTAGAATTTTCATAAAATGTTTTCCAAAAAAACAAAAACAATAATTAAGATAGTCTTGGCAATATTTTTTATAATATTAATATATTATATTTTTTGGTATTTGAAATTTGCAAAACATTATCCAAGAAATATTGATTTAATTGCCAAAGAAGATTATTGGGGCATCACATTCTCAAGAAAATTTTCAGATGAAATGAAATTAAATTGGAAAGATTTATATATTGCAATGCTAGACGACTTAAATGTAAAAAACGTTAGAATACCAGTATATTGGGATGATATTGAAAAAAAGAAAGGTTTTTATGACTTCTCAGATTACGATTATATTTTTGAAGAAGGAAGTAAAAGGGGTGTGAAATTTATTGTAAATGTCGGTTGGCGTCTTCCTCGTTGGCCAGAGTGTCATGCACCAACTTTTATGAGAGGGCATAGCATTGATGAATATCAATATGCTGCAATGGATGCAATTCAAGAAACCGTAAAGAGATATAAAAATAATAGAAATATAATAGCCTGGCAAGTTGAAAATGAGCCACTGCTAGATGTTTTTGGAATTTGTCCAAAAAGCGATATTGATTTTTTGAAACAAGAAGTAAAACTTGTAAGAAATTTGGATACGCGCCCAATAATAATTTCAGCATCGGGCGAACTTAGCACATGGAAAAAAGAAGGGCGTATTGGAGACATATTTGGAACAACAATGTATAGAGTTGTATGGAATCCTGTTTTTGGATATTTCAGGTATCCAATACCAGCTTGGTTTTATAAGTTTAAGGGAAAATTGGTCGGCATAGATATAGACAAAATGATAGTTGCAGAACTTCAAGCAGAGCCATGGGTACCAAAAGGGACGCTCGCAGATATGTCTTTCAAGGAAATTGACAAATCTTTTGACATAGAACAGTTCAAGGCGAATTTGCAATTTGCAATAAATGCAGATTTCAACAGGGCATATTTATGGGGAGTGGAATGGTGGTATTACCAGAAGAGTATTGGAAATTCAGAATACTGGGATATTGCAAAGACATTATTCGATAACTAGTAAATATTGCCTCTCGACTTCGCTCGAGGCACCTAAACATTTTGTTTTAATTAATTATCCCATTATTCAGTTCTTAATTAATATGGGCATCCTGAGCTTGTCGAAGGGTGGGATTTGGCGAAAAGCTTGTTTAATAAATAAGGTTTAGTATTTAGAGTTTAGTGTTTAGTTATATTTTTGATATATTTTTAAAAAAGAGCAATATGCTCTTTTTTGATTTTTGACTAAAAATTTTATATTTGTTATGATTTATATCCAAAATAAATACCTTAGGAGGATGTTATGAGTTCGTGGCTTTATACTGGTATGGAAAAGTTTATTCCACAAACCACAGAAGAGTATTTGGTTGTAATGATTGCTCTAGAAGAGCATATTGAGACAATGGAATCAAGTGATAGTTTTGGCGGCCCCATTAATACTAGTAAGGAAAAGGCACTTTTGAAAAAATATGAAAGTGAGCTTCTTATAAAAGAAGAGAGATTTTATTTGCTTGGTCTTAGAGATTTTGCAAAAGAAATTTTACCAAAAGCTCGCGAAGATTATCTTAAGAATCTAATATGCTCCAAATGTCCATTTTTTGGCGGATCTTGTTTTTATCCAGGTCTTATACATAACATTTATTGCTTTGAATGTAAAAGACCTGGTTTTGAACATAGGTTCACAGTAAAATTATCCCCACAGTGGTTTTGTCATTCGCTTACTTATCAGATGAATTTTGGTAGAAATAATGTTTCACAGACAATTGATTATGAAAAACTTCAGGAGAAGATCTATGGACTCATTGATATTCAGTGTGGAGAAAAAGAGCTCAAAGTTTTCAAAGCACAGGAAGAGCTAATAAAACAAAACATTAAGTAATTACAAAAATACGCTGGCAATTAACCAGCGTATTTTTATTTTATCTTATGTATTTAATTGTTTGTAATATCTTTTATTTCTTTTTTCTTGAACTTGAATATATTTGTAAAAAACCACTTTCTTTCTAGTGTATGAAATACAGAAAGCCAAATCATAACTATTCCCCAAAACTTATGATCTACAACGTCTGGTAATTCAATTTTGAAATCTCTCCAGAAAATAGAAACAAGAGCAGAATATAAAACAAATAAGAAGGAAATTAATAGCAACATGTTTAAAATTTTTCCGCGTAATAATTCTTTTATAATTTTTTTGTTTTTCAAAATTAGCAATGCAATATAAATAAATATCAAGATTAAAGAAATCCACATAAATCCAATTTGTCCTTTTCCCATATTTTTGTTTCTCTCGAAAATCGAGATTAATTATTAAATAATTTTATCATCAGGAATTTCTCTTATTTCTCTATCATTTTCATCTTCTATTTCTCCTACTATTTCTTCTAGGATATCCTCAAGCGTTATAAGTCCTATTAATTGTTTGTTTTTTCTATAAACCAGAGCCATATGAATTCTATTTTTTATCATTTTGTTGAAAATTCTATATATCTTTGTATTTTCATCAACTTTTATAACAGGACTTACGTATTTTGATAATTCGTCTTCTCTGTTGTCGCTATTTAAAACCTTCATTATATCAATAAGATGAACATATCCTATGATATTATCTTCTTGGTTGTGATAAACTGGATATCTACTATAACCTTCTTGTGCCATAAAATAAGATATTTGATCTATCTCAGTTTCGTCATTTACGACAGACATTTTGTATCGAGGCGTCATAATGCTTTTTGCATTTGTGTCTCCAAATTCTAAAATATTCATCATCATTTCGTGTTCTTTGAAATGAAATACGCCGTGCTCTACAGCAACCCTGCTTAGAGCTTTGAATTCTTGTTCTGAGACCAGATCTCTTTTTTTGTTGCCAACCAATAAGCGCAATAATTTTTCTAGTAAAAATACAACGGGATAAAAAATTATTTCAAGTAAGTATATTATTGGAACAAAAAGTAATGCAAGTTTTTCTGCTCTTGCTTGAAAAAAGGCTTTTGGTAACATTTCTCCAAATATCAAAATTAACAAAGTAACAATTCCTGTTGCTATGCTGAGTGCGCCACTATGAAATTTTTCATTTATCCACAAACTAAACATTCCAGCTATTGTCACATTTATCAAATTGTTTCCCAAAAGCAATACAACAAGAAGTCTTTTTTTGTTTTTTAATATTTTTTGAAGCAATTCGGAGTTTTTCTTTTTTAAAATTATAGCAGACTTTACATTTCCCGGAGTAAGTGAAAAAAGCGCTATTTCCATACCAGAAAACCACGCAGACATTATTATAAGTATTAATATGTATATAAAAAACATTTTAT
Source organism: uncultured Gammaproteobacteria bacterium (assembly GCA_964634645.1). Classification (GTDB taxonomy): domain Bacteria; phylum Patescibacteriota; class Patescibacteriia; order UBA1558; family S5-K13; genus CAZWKI01. Next base: position 9,392 of record CAZWKI010000029.1, read on the forward strand.
TTATTAATTATCTTGATTTAATTATATCAGTAATTTAACAAAATAAAAAATTACCTAATTAAATAGGTGGTTTTGAAATTTGAAATAACTTTTATTAATTATTGCTTAAATAATATTGTGATTTTTACTCTATTTAGGAATTGGATGATTTATATAGTTAATAGGGTTTGATTTTAAATTTGGATCACCGTACTCACTAATAAATTTATCCTCTGCTACTTTCGTTGTACAATTTTCATGAACGGCGAAGGCGCCATTAACAAGCGGTGCTTTATTCTGTGGATGTACGTAAAGTGTATATTTCTCATCAGACAGATAATAGAGTCTTGTTACTTTTACAACTTGGTTACTTGTGCATTTACCTCCAGCAAAAGGTCTATAAGGTTTTTTATCGCCTAGTCCATGCCAACTATTTTCACAATATTTAGAGCTTTTTGTACACCCATTCCAAGTGCCTACAATTGGTGTTGAGTGTATAACCCAGCTAACACAATATTCTTTTTTCTCTCCAACATGGTAAACATAGGACCCTATTGATAGCATTGTATGTCCATCAACTGTTATAATATCTCCTGCTCTTGGAGGGCGTTTTCGAGCGGCATTTCCTTCTATTTTGAGATAGTCTTTTGGAATAGCCTCGTTTTTTTGCCTCTCAACATTAAGGGTAATACAATTGCCACAACCAGCATGCCTTAATGTTCTTGTTACATAACAAGCGCAGTGACATGGTCCAGCCACTTGTCCAAGTGTTAATGCTGCAGCTGTTTTTATGCCTTCTTTGGTACACTGCCATCCATGTGCGTTGTTTGCGTCAATACCGCTTATAGGACAATTTGAATCATATTTTGATGAGCAATAGATTGATGATTCCGCGGAGGTGTATTTTGTAAAAATAGATAGTAAGTTGTATTTATCTGTATTATTAGCATTATTTTCATTAAAATTGAGGAAACTTGTTTCTTCTGTCCAATCGTCTGGATAACCAACAACATCGAAATCTTCTCTATAATCCGGTTCTATGTATAGTAATTCAAGGTTTTTATCTAAATTAGTCAAACTTGGGTTTACTGTATTCAAAATTATATATGAACAAAATATTAATGCAAGCCCAATTATGGCACTTGTAATTTTGCCCTTTGAAGTACCTATTTTACTTTGATTACCACCAGCTGATAACCATTGAAACCCAGCCAAAATAATCATTATTACAGCTACAATACCTGCCAAATATATAGAATATTTAATTAATTTTGACATAAATAGGTTTAATAGTTGTCCATTAATCTCATATTCGCCAGTAAAACCAGGGAAGCCAATCTCTGGCTTAAATGTTATGTTTTTACTACTATTAACGTTTGGAGGCTTGGCAATATTAGATGATTCTGTAAAATTACGAAAGGCGCAAGGATCTTCGCTAAAATTATATGCTGTAAGCGCTTCTTCGGCAGTTTGAATAATTGGAGTGTAGTAAATTATAGTCCCGGTTTCAAAATTTGTAACAGTGCTGCAGCCAATAACATCGTTCAGAATAATTGAATTAAAAATTATGCAAATAGTAAAAAATACCAAAAATATAAATTTGGTATTCAAATATCTGTATTTCAAGAAATTTTTCATAGATATTTTTTATAAAATATATATTAATTATATATAAAAATATTAAAATTAACAATCTTCAACTCATTTCTATTTTTATCATCTATCTATTGACATTATTATATAAATATGCTATTATTTATATATAAAAAGGAGGATATAATGAAAATTCGAAAAATTCTTTATCCATTGCTTTTATGTGCTATTGTTATTGGTGTTTGGGTTAATATTTTTGTTTTACAAAAGCAAATTGCCCAAATGAAAATGAAGCAAGAAGGGATCGAAATTCAACGCCAGATGTTGGAACTCGAAGAGAATTTGAAGCAATTAACTTTTCGTGTTATGGTTCTTGAGGCAGGACCGAAGGCGTGGTCAGAAGATGATCTCAGATTTCCATCTTGTCGTGAGGACCCTCCGGACTAAGTAAATTATAAAACATACCGCCATTTCACTTTTATAAATTTAATATGGCGGTTTTTTATTTAAATGGGCAATTATAAGATTTTATAGAATCGTAAGAAAATAAATTATCGAAATCACTTAAGACTTATAGTTATAACTAGTGGATACAATTAAATTATAATTATAAATATTTTCTTAAATTCTCTCTTATTGCATAAACCTTCTATCAATCCAGGTATTAATAAAACTAAAATAAAATTGTGACAAGCGAACACTGACTTATCTTGACACCCCTTACACCCAATAAATTATTGAACAGAATAATATCATTTGCCGCTAGCCTATCAATCAGTTCATTGTCATGTTTATATAACATTGTCAAAACAAATTTTATATTTATAATAAAACAATAATTGAAAATATTTTTTCAAGAAGTCTTGAGTTTTTCTTTTTTAAGATTATTGCAGATTTTACATTTCCTGGGGTAAATGAAAAAAGCGCTATTTCCATACCAGAAAATCACGCAGAACACACCATAAGGATTGTTATATATAGAAAAAACATTTTATTTTAATTAAAATTGGTCCGTTTATTATAACAGATTATAATTTGGTAATATTACAAAATTATTTTTCTTTATTGAAAAATTTTGCAAACCAACCAAATAAACTAAATTTATTTTCATTTGTTTTTAGGAAGTTATTTGCTTGAGTTTGTTCGGTTTCTAATTTTTTGATTTGTTCCTCAAGGGTTTTTTTTGTTTCTTCGTTTGTAGCTTTATCTAATAAATCCTTCAAGTGGTTTATTTGGTTTGTAAATTTTGAAACCTCGCTTCTTAATTGTCCTAGATTTTTGTAATCATTTCCTATTAAAAAGGCTTTTATTCTGTTTCTATCTTGAATTTTTTTTATCTTTTCATCTATATTGTTTTTGATTTGATTTTGTTCTTGAGCAACCAATTTAATTTGTTCTCCTACTCCATTTTTTTCTTTATTAGCAATATTTAGTAAATTTTGAACAAAGTTTGCGGTATTGCTTCTTTGAAGAGCACCGTTGTTTGTTGTCGTCACATTTGGATTTGAAGCATTTTGTGAGGCGGTTTTTATTTGTTTTTGTTCTTTAGCAAGTGTTATTGAAAAACAAAACATAGTTACAATTATTAAAAGCCCAATAAATATTGTATTTTTTTTCATAAATTTATAATTTTAATAATTAGATTATTATAGTATATATATTTTTATATTAGCACAGATTCAGTTGTTTGATAAATTGATAAGTATCTATTTTAAATTTAACCAAACATTAACCATTGTGGTTTAAAAATAAGCAATAAACCTATGACTAACATCAAAAGGCCACCTATTAATTTTGATAAACGAGTATATTTTGTTGTAACCCCAGTTATTTGTAGAGTTATCATAGCTGTAAAAAAAATAAATAAGTCATCCAGCATAAAAATAAATATGTATAAAGCTATATAAAGATAATATTGCAATTTGTTTAAATTACTCAAGACTAAAATTTGAGTATAAACTGCCGGCAATCCAGCCGAACAAATTAATTCAACCAAATTAACAGCAAAAGCCAAAAGAATAATCCCACCCAGTGCCAACCAAAAACTATGTAATTGAGTTATGTTTTTTATCTTATCAAATATCTTTTGCCTTTTTTTATT
>CAZWKI010000030.1:0-4460 GCA_964634645.1 uncultured Gammaproteobacteria bacterium
AAAATAGTTTTTAATTTTTTTCCAAATTCGAAATATTCCGCCAAGCTCAAGTCACCGGTGGGGATAGAAATAATTTTAACATTTTTTAGGGCAGCGGCCAGTAAATATATCGGAATGCCACTACCATAATCAAGATTGGTTTCGCTGATAAGATGAATGTTAACTTCATTTTTCAAAACATCTTTTATTTCTTGAGCCAAAGTCGGATCGCCGGCGATTGTTGTCTTGGCGCTAAAATCGCCAAAAATTTCAAAATTAATATTAAACGCATCAGTAGTAATTTTAGATTGAAATTAGAAAAAACAGATGAAATAAAAAGCGGTGATATTGGATATATCATTACGGGTCAACGTGATTTAAGGGCGGTAAGAGTTGGAGATACAATTACTTTGCAAGAAAATCCATCAAATGCTCTTTCTGGATATAAGCTTATAACACCAATGGTTTTTGCCGGAATTTATAGTCAATCAGGAGATAGGTTTGAAGAACTTCGCGAAGCTGTAGAAAAATTGAAATTAAACGATTCATCTGTAGAAATACAAGTCGAAAGTTCCTCTGTTTTTGGATTTGGTTTTAGATGTGGATTTTTAGGACTACTTCATTTAGAAATATTTTTACAAAGACTCAAAAGAGAATATGATCTTGATTTGGTTGTTACAATTCCTTCAGTTGCATATAATGCATACATAAAAAAAGACAACATAGATAGTTTTTCAAAAAAATACAAACTAGATGTTTTTGAAGATAAAGATGGTAAATATATTATTCTTACAAAGCCATCAGAAATTGATTTGCAAATTATAGATTTTATACAAGAGCCAATTGTTAATATGGATATAGTGAGTCCAGTAGATTATATTGGTTCTATTATGAAGCTTGCAACAGAACGTCGCGGAATATACGAAACAACAGATTACTTGAATGAAGATCTTGTTGTAATAAGATACAAAATTCCATTGTCTGTAATTCTTGTCGATTTTTACGATAAATTAAAAAGTATAACTAGGGGATATGCTTCAATGAATTATGAATTTTCACATTATGATATTGTTGATCTTGTGAAATTGGATATTTACATAGCAGAGGATTTGATAGAACCATTATCGAGTTTTGTTTACAGAGATGAAGCATATAGAGTTGGTAAAGCAATTGTTGCAAGACTAAAAACCGTAATACCAAAAGAACTTTTTGAAATTAAGCTACAGGCAGCAATTGGTGGAAAAATAATTGCATCAGAGCGGATTAGTGCAATGAGAAAAAATGTCACTGCAAAACTTTATGGGGGTGACGTTACTAGAAAGAGAAAGCTTTTGGAAAAACAGAGAAAAGGAAAAAAGAGAATGATGGCAAGTGGAAGAGTTCAAATTCCACAAGACGCCTATCTTTCTGTATTGAAGAGAGATTAGTAAAATAATAATGGTGAAATAGTAAAAACAAGCATTCCTATAATCATAATGCTAGCTAATATTACCCAAACGACCTTTATGGTTTTTCTTTTCATGGGTTTTGTACATTAAATTCCTTGTTGATATTTTATTTTTCTATTATAATTAAAATATAGAAAATAATCAATGGTTTATGCCAGTTAGAACTAGAAATGAAAATGACTCAGTTTTTTTCAAGATCTTGTCTTCAAGATTGTTTTTTATCATTTTTTTTATAATAGCGGTTTATTTATTTATAAACGTTTATCATCAAATAGAGAAAAGAATTAAGATAAAAAGAGAAATAAAGAGTCTGGAAGCAGAAATAAATAATTTACAAAGCGAAAATACAAAACTCAGTAGTTTGATAGAATATTTTCAAACAGATGAATATGTAGAAGCTTCATCAAGAGAGAAATTAGGATATAAAAAACCAGGAGAAACAGTAGTCGTTTTTACAAAAGAAGAAGCTGATAGCGCCAATAAAATATCTACTGACGATAAAACCAAATCAAATTTAAGATTGTGGTGGGAACACTTTGTTAATAATTAATTTTTATGAAAAAAATTATTAAAATTTTTATTATTATTCTCATTATAATATTGCTTATATCATTAATAGATGTTTATTTTGTTGGACAGAAAATATTTTTTGGCAAAACTTTGAGTAAAATAATTCCTTACCCAGCCGTGTTTATGGGAAGAGACTTGATCAGTGTAAATGAATACAACAAGATTTCTGATACATATAAGAAATATATTTTCAAAAATGAAAATGTTAGGTCTGAATTTATAAATGATTTTTTTATTAGATATGAAGTTATTAAACAAGCTTCAAAAAAATTTGATGTTACCATTGAAAAAAAAGAATATTCTGAATTTGTTAATAATTTTTATCCAGTAAATGAAACTAATTTGGTTAATGTGTATGATAAAAATTTTCAAGAATATATTATTAAAGCAGACTTTTTGGAGAGAAAAATTTCTCAAAGATTACAAGGCGATGATTTTAATAAAGATAATAAGAAGAAATTAGAAAGCATTTATGCTGATTTATTGGAAAATCCAAATTTATTTGACGATTACGCAAATTTTTATAAAGACGAAAATATAGCATTTGACAATGGAATTTTGGGATGGCTACCCATACAAGATTTGCCGGACAATATTCAAGAAAAAGTAGATAATATGAAAATAGATGATTTTACTCCAGTTATGAAAAGTATATCAGGATTTCATATATATAAATTAGTGGGGTTTGTTGAAAATGAACAAGGTATAAAATATTATCAAATAAGTCAAATATTTTTACCAAAAATGAGTTTTAATAATTATTATAAAGATTTTATAAATACAAATAAGATTCGTTTTCTTTTAAAAATAAATTAATTTTTTTGCCATCTTAGCTTTCCTCGGCAAGCTCGGGACAGGCAGTTGTTAAAAATATGCCGGAGTAGCTCAGTTGGTACCTGCCTGCCGGCAGGCAGGGAGCGAAAGCATATTAAAATAAAGAGTTTTTAGTTAGATATTTTATGCCGGAGTAGCTCAGTTGGTAGAGCAGTGGTATCGTAAACCAAAGATCGCAGGTTCGACCCCTGTCTCCGGCTCCAATAAGCTATCACGCATCCGCTGAAATACGGTATAAGCGGATAGATCATAGGTCGTCCCGCTAAGCGGGACAGATGGCTCCATTAATATATTTTTAGCTAAAAGTGCAAAAATATAGTAAAATGTATATGAGTTGAAAGTTAAAAGTTATAAAGTATAAATTTTGCTTTGTAGCTTAGTACTTTATAACATTATAACCAATCCATGATTAAACTAACAGGAGTTTCAAAATTTTATCCCCCAAACGTGTGGGCATTAAGCAAGGTTTCTCTTCAGGTAAAATCAGGAGAGTTTGTTTCTATTGTAGGACAATCTGGAACTGGCAAAACAACTCTTGCAAAAATTCTGTTTGCAGAAGAAAAACCAACTGAAGGAGAAGTTATTGTTGGTGGTTGGGATATTACACACATCAAAGAATATGAAGTTCCATATCTAAGACGTCAGATGGGATTTGTTTTTCAGGATTTCAAATTATTGCAAAAGAAAAATGTTTATGAAAATGTTTGTTTTGCAATGCAAACATGCGGGATGGACAATTATAAAATTGGGTTAATAGTACCTCAAATTCTTAAAATCGTAGGGCTTTCAAATAAAGTAAATTTATATCCAAATCAATTATCTGGAGGAGAACAACAAAGAGTTGCTATCGCAAGAGCATTAGTTCATCAACCAAAGTTGCTTATTGCAGATGAACCAACTGGAAACCTGGACTCAATAAACACAAGAGAGATTATTGATTTGCTTTTAAAAATAAATAAATTAAATACAACGGTTTTGCTTGTTACACACAATAGAGACGTTGTAAATAATTTAAATAAAAGAGTTATTACATTTGAGGCGGGTAGAATTATTAGTGATCAACAAAACGGAAGATACATATTATAATTTTCAATTAACATTGTGCAATTTTCAATTTCGTAGAAAGTTTTAAAATAAAAAATAAAGTTATGTTTGTTTATTTATCAAGGGTATTAAAATTCGCAGGACAAGGATTTGTAAGAAATTTTTGGCTTTCTATTGCAAATATTACAATTCTTACCCTTACATTGATCATGATTAATTTTTTAATTATTTTTAATTTGCTTACAATAAATGCAGTTAATTTAGTAAAAGATAAAGTGGATATAAGTCTTTATTTTAAAGAAAACATCACAAATGAAGATATAGAAAACGTAAGACACAAAATCGCTTCTTCTGAATTTATAAAAAGCGTTGATTATGTTTCTTCGGAACAGGCTCTTAATAACTTTCAAAACAGACACGCTGGAGACGAGAAAATATTAAAAGCTATTGATGAGCTTAAAAAAGACGACAGCACAATATTTGCTTCAAGTCTCAAAATAAAAGCAAAAGACGTTGTAATGTATGAGCAGATTCTAAAAGAATTAAACGACAGTCAATACAGAGATTTGTTTGAAATAGATGAGG
>CAZWKI010000030.1:4470-7770 GCA_964634645.1 uncultured Gammaproteobacteria bacterium
ATGAGGCTCAATTTAAAGATTATACAGTAATTACAGAAAGGTTGAATTTAATATCAAATAGAGTAAAAATGGTAGGATATATTATTTCTATTATATTTATTCTTATAACATTGATGATGGTTTATAATACAATGAAAATTTCTCTATCAACACACAAAGATGAAATAGTTATCATGAAACTTGTTGGAGCAACACCAAATTTCATAAAAACGCCATTTTTTATAGAAGTTTTGATGTATAACTTATTCGCTCTATGTTTGGTTGTGATTTTGTTTTATGTATCTTCTTCTATTTTTCAACCTTTTATAGATAGACTATTTGAAGGATATGCTTTTAATTTAATACAATATTTTAATAAAAATTTTATTTTGATTTTCTTTGGGCAATTTGTAATCAGCCTACTATTTTCATTGTCTTTTAGTTTTATTGCAATGAAAAAATATTTAAAATATTAAATAAAAATTAAAAAACGTCGAGTTCGACTCGACGTTTTTTTGATGATTATGTTTATTTGCTTTTTTTTCCTTTTTTCTTTTCTACTTTTTTTTCTTCAACAATAACAAATGTTTTGAGCTTCAAGTTTCCATCAAATCTTAAAATCTTTTTCTTCATAAATTTTATGATGCCGGTTTTTTTTGCATAAAGAGTATCGTCAGAACCTTTTTTAACATTATTACCAGCATGATATTTTGTACCACGTTGTCTTATTATAATTTGGCCAGATTTAACAAGTTGACCGTTTTGAAGTTTTACTCCAAGCATTTTAGCTTTTGAGTCTCGTCCCAGCGATGTGGATCCACCAGCCTTTTTATGTGCCATATGTTTAGTTTTTAATTTCTAGGTCTTAGTTTTTAACTTAATATCTAGATCCTTATTTTATTAATACCTAAAAAGTATATCAAAAATTAGTTAATTGTCAATATGTTAATGATATTAATTTTGTAAAAACCTTATTTTTACTAATCTTTTTTGACTTTTGTGTCTTTTAATGATATTATAAAATTAATTAAATTAATAAATATTTTGCTGAAAGCCAACAGCCGAGAGCTAATTTTATGTATTCTAAACAAGTATTAGAACATTTTAAAAATCCAAAAAATCAAGGAAAATTAAAAAATCCTGATTCTATTGGTCAAGTTGGAAACCTAATTTGTGGAGATATTATGAAATTGTATATAAATATCTCAAAAGATAAAAAAGACATATTAAAAAGCAAAATTAAAGAAGTCAAATTTGAAACGCTTGGTTGTGGAGCCGCCATTGCATGTTCATCAGTTGTAACATCAATTGCAAAGGGTAAGACACTTGAATATGGACTGAATTTAGACAAAAATTTTGTTTTGAAAGAGCTCGGAGGGCTTCCAGAGCAAAAAGTTCACTGTTCAATGCTTTCTATTCAAGCACTCAAAAAAGCGATAAATGATTATTTAAAAAAAACAGATGACAAAAAAAATAATAAAAAAAGAAACATTAGACCTAAAATTAAGAAATAAAATAAATGAAATAAGAAAAATTCTTCAAATGGATGGGGGAGATTTGAGTGTTGTTGAATTTGATAAAAATAAAAACAATTTGATAATAGAATTAAAGGGCATGTGTTCTCACTGTCCCATGGCAGAGATTACAATAAAAGAAATGATACAAGGTGAGCTTCGTAAGGATTTTCCAAAAATATCTGTGCAGAGATTTTGATTATTTTTTTATAAATAAACATATGAAATCCGTTAGATAAAATATTTGAATTAAAAAATTATATATCTCACGTAAAAACAAAAAATAAAAAATATCTAACCGATTGAAATTTATTAGATAAAATATAGCAATAAATGTGCTAAAATAGATCTAATTCATTTATATGAAAAAAACAATAAATAAAAAAACATCTAACGGATTGAACAAAATTTATTTTGATAACGCTGCCACGACTCCAGTTGATAAAGGCGTTCTTAAAGAAATGTTACCATTTTTTTCAAATTATTTTGGCAATGCATCTTCTATTCACGGTTTTGGACAAAGAGCAGAAGCAGAGGTTTTAAAATCAAGAGATATCTTGGCAAAATTTTTGAATTGTAGTTCAAATGAAATTATTTTTACATCTGGCGCCACAGAAAGCAACAATATTGTTTTAAAAGGAGTCTTTTCTGATTTTAAGGGACATTTGATAACAACTTTAATTGAACATCCTGCTATTTTGGAAACAGCAAAATTTTTGCAGTCTTGTGGCGCAGAGGTTACATTTATTAATCCAGAAAAAAATGGCATTGTTGATTACAAAAAAATAATATCTTCAATAAAAGATAATACAAGACTCGTTTCAATAATGTATGTAAACAATGAAATAGGAACAATACAGCCCATTGCAAAAATAGCCAAAATCATAAATGAATTGAATCAAAAAAGAACAAATAAAGTTTTATTTCATAGTGATGCAGTTCAGGGAACATATTTTTTACAAATGAACGTAAGTAGATTATATGTTGATATGCTTTCCATTTCTTCGCATAAGATTTATGGACCTAAGGGCATTGGGGCATTGTATTTAAAAAGAGGAATTAATTTTACCCCACTTATTCATGGAGGACATCAAGAGTATGGAATGAGGTCTGGGACACTGAATGTTCCAAATATTATTGGTTTTGCTAAGGCGATTAGTCTGATAATGAAAAAAGAACACAAAAATCATATACAAAAAATTAAGAATATTCGTGATTATATAATAAAAGAGACTTTAAAAATTAAAGGAGTTTCTCTAGGCGGAGATAGAGAACTTCGAATAGAAAATAATGCAAATTTTTTGTTTGAAAACGTTGAAGGCGAAAGCCTTTTATTAAGACTAGACATGAAGGGAATGGCTTGCTCTACTGGATCAGCGTGCGCATCTGGTTCACTTTCACCTTCACACGTGCTTCTTGCAATGGGAATAAAACCAGAAAATGCTCACGGATCTTTGCGTATTTCTCTTGGAAAACACAATACAATGGAAGAGGCAAGATATTTTATTGCAGAACTAAAAAAAATTGTTAAAGAATTAAGAAATTATTCACCACTTAATTAAATCCATGAAAGTAAATCATAAATTAAAAGTTTTTTTTGGAAATAAGATTGTATACCCTGTTATTATTTTTATTTTACTTATAGATATTACAATTTTTTTAATGATTTATAAATATATTGACTTTACTAGACAGTCTCACGTTCTACACTATAATTTTTATTTTGGTATTGATTTACTGGGGGGGGGCTCAAATTTGATTTATATTCCGATTGTGGGTTTTATGATTTTTTTAATAAATTTTTTAT
>CAZWKI010000030.1:7780-8254 GCA_964634645.1 uncultured Gammaproteobacteria bacterium
TTGGCATTTTGGATTTATAATAAAAAAGAAGAATTTTTTGCTTCTTATTTTATTCTATTTGCAGCGCTATTTGTAAATATTGAACTGTTTATGTATATCTTGGGTATTATAAGTATTGAATATTAATTTTATTGTATGTTAGAAAGCGCAATAATTATAAAAATATTTACACTTACAACAATTTCATTTATTGTTGCTATTTTAATTACTCCAATTATTACGCATTTTCTGTATAAACATAAGTTGGGAAAACAAATCAGAGAAGAGAATGCTGCGCCAATATTTTTTTCTTTACACAAAAATAAAGTAGGAACACCTACAATGGGTGGTGTAATAATTTGGCTTACATTGCTAATTATAATATTTTTGGGATACATTATTAATTTCTTTTTTCCAGAGTCACGACTGGGCTCTTTTAATTTTTTTTCAAGATCTCAAACGCTACTTCCCTTGGGAGCGCTTATTGTATCGGCG
>CAZWKI010000030.1:8264-12803 GCA_964634645.1 uncultured Gammaproteobacteria bacterium
TTATTTAGGAGTAAAAAAAATAGGAGTAAGAGGTGGAGGACTTAGCACAAAACAAAAATTAATTTTGTATTTCGGGATAGCATTTATAGGCGCAATTTGGTTTTATTTTAAACTTGATTGGGATATTTTACATATTCCTTTTTTTGGTAATTTTAATATAAATTGGTGGATTATTCCTATTTTTACTTTTGTTGTTGCGGCAACATCATTCTCAGTAAATGAAACAGACGGTCTAGATGGCCTTGCAGGAGGATTGCTTTTGGAGTGTTTTGTTGGTTTTGCAATAATATGTTTGTTACAGGGTAAAACTGATTTAGCTATCTTTTGTGGAGTAATAGTCGGAGCGCTTGTTACATTTTTGTGGTTTAATATTCCGCCGGCAAGATTTTTTATGGGAGATACGGGTTCAATGAGCCTTGGAATAACGCTTGGAATTATTGCAATGCTTACAAATACACTTATTTATTTGCCACTTATAGGTTTCATATTTATATTAGAATCTCTTTCTGTAATAGTTCAAATGATTTCAAAAAAACTAAGGAATGGGAAAAAAGTATTCAAATCAACCCCAATCCATCATCACTTTGAAGCAATTGGTTGGACTGAGTCAAAAATTGTAATGCGTGCATGGCTTCTTGGGGGTATTTTTATGGTTATAACAATAGTAATATATTTATTTGATAAGGCATAGAAGATTTATAATTTATTATTTTTAATTTATAAATTGATTTATCATTTGCTATTTTCTATTAAAATTCAAAATAATTAAATAGCAAATCAATTTAAATTTGATAATGATAAATAGAAAATTATTATGGATTTTAAAAATAAAAAAATTTTAATAATGGGGCTGGGCACTATTGGAAAAGGATTAAAAGATGCTTTGTTTTTTTATAATAAAGGAGCAATAGTTACTGTTACAGATTTAAAGTCAGAGGAATTATTAAAAGATTCTTTAGATGAACTTAGAAAGTATAAGGATATTAAATTACATATTGGTTATCATGAAGAAAAAGATTTTATTGAAAATGAAATAATAGTTAGAAATCCAGACGTTCCAATTAATTCTCCATTTTTAGAAATAGCAAGAAAAAATAATAATAAAATTATAATGGATGAGTCATATGCTTGCACCCTAAGTAATGCAAAGATTATTGCTGTTACTGGAACAAGAGGAAAGACAACGACAACAACTCTAATTTATGAAATTTTAAAAGAAGCAAAAAAAGATGTTTATATTTCTGGAAATATAAGGGGGACAGCAACTTTGCCACTTTTAGAATTTTTAAAAGAAGATTCATTTCTTATTTTAGAATTATCTTCTTGGCAATTACAGGGTTTTCAAGATGAAAAATTTTCACCCCAATATTCTATTATTACAAATATTTACGAAGATCATTTAAATAGATGCGTAGGAATGGATGAGTATGTGGGTGATAAAAAAAATATTTATAAATTTCAAAACAAAAACGATGCCTTGTTTTTAAATAGAGATCAGAAAAATAAATATTTTAAAGAATTTGGAAAAGAGGCAAAGGGAAAAATAATTTATTTTTCTAAAAAAGATGTAAAAAATTGGAAAACAAAACTTATCGGAGATCATAATCTCGAAAATATTGCAGCAGCTAGAGCTATTTGTCTGTCATTAAATATTGAAGAAGACATTATAAAACAAGTTGTAGAAAAATTTAGCCCAGTTGAGTTTAGATTACAAAAAATTAGGGAAACAAATGGTATTACGTTTATAAATGATGCGTCAAGTACAGCGCCTATTGCTGGAATAAAAGCCTTAAATTCTTTTGATAAAAAAGTTTTGCTTATTTGTGGTGGTGCGACAAAGGGGCTTTCTATTAATGAGTTTGCAAAAACAATTTGTAAAAAGGCAAAACACGTTGCATTTCTTAAGGGCACAGAAACAGATAGATTAAAAAAAGAAATAGAGATCTGTGGAGGCAAAAAATTAATAATTGATATTTTTGATAATTTTGAAAAATCTATAAAAGCTCTTTATTCAATTGCAAAAAGCGGAGACGTAATTTTGCTTTCTCCTGGATGTGCCAGCTTCGGAATGTTTCTAAACGAATTTGATAGAGGAGAACAGTTTAATAAAATAGTTGAATCTTTATAAATATTTATGCGAAAAAATAAGGCAAGACAATTTATTTCTGATTTATTTCAGATGCATGGCAAAGAGCATCAACCAAATTATACAATTATAATTATAACTTTTATTTTAGTTGTTTTTGGTCTTTTAATGCTAATGTCAGCGAGTTCGGTTTTTTCTTTCAAAAAATTTGGAAATTCTTATTATATGTTTTGGCACCAACTATTATTCGGGGTTTTACCAGGTGTTATTTTTTATTATTTTTGTTCAAAAATAGATTTTAGAATTTGGAAAAAATTTTCCTTTTTGATGCTTTTGGCTTCAATAGGGCTTTTGCTTATAGTATTTATTCCGGGCATTGGAGCAAATTATGGAAAGGCTCACAGTTGGATAAATATTTTTGGATTTTCACTTCAACCCTCTGAAATTGTAAAGCTTACATTTTTATTATATCTTGCTTCTTGGTTTGATAGTAAAGGGCGCAATGTCAAGGACTTCCACACTGGTTTTTTACCCTTTATATTAATCCTCGCGTTAATAATGATTCTTATGTTTTTACAACCAGATCTTGGGACGATGTTTATAATTTTTTTGATTTCTATGGTATGTTTTTATGTTGGAGAATCAGATATAAAACATTTTTTGATTATTTTGGGTGGCGCTTTTGCACTTGCAATTCTGGCTATAAAAATTGCACCATATAGACTCGCTAGATTTTTGGTTTTTATTAATCCAAATACAGACACGGGTGGAATAGGATATCACTTAAATCAGGCTTTAATTGCAGTTGGATCCGGTGGAATATTTGGTATGGGGCTTGGAATGTCAAGACAAAAATATGGATATTTACCGGAAGTTGCAGGAGATTCTATTTTTGGTATAGTTGCCGAAGAATTGGGATTTTTATTTTGTGTCATTTACATATTTTTGATATTTTTATTAGTATCTCAGGGAATAAAAATTGCAAAAAATTCACAAGATACATATGCTAAGGTATTGGCAACAGGAATTGTAATGTGGATTGGTTTGCAGAGCTTTATAAATATTGCTTCAATAATTGGTCTTGTGCCAATGACGGGAGTTCCACTTCCTTTTATAAGTTATGGCGGAACAGCAATGTTTATAAATCTTGCTGCGATTGGAATATTGGTGAATATGTCAAAACACACGACACATTAATGCGATTTGCTATTTTATTATTTTTTATTTTCAATTTTATTTAATAAAAAATTATGAAATTATTATTTTCTGGTGGTGGAACACTTGGTCCAGTTACGCCACTTATTGCAATAATAGATGAAATAAAAAAAAGTCATTCAAAAGACGAAATTTTTTGGGTTTCAACAAAAAACGGTAAAGAAAATGAATTTTTGAGAAAGTTAGATATTAAAATATATTCTATTGCATCTGCAAAGCTCAGAAGATATTTGAGCGTACAGAACATTTTTGATGTTTTTAGATTTATAAAATCATTATTTGAAAGTTATAAAATAATAAAAAAAATAAAACCAGATATTATAATAAGCGCAGGAGGATATGTAAGTGTGGCTCCAGTAATTGTAGGAAGATTATTAAAAATAAAAATTTTTATTCATCAACAAGATATTCAAATTGGCTTGGCAAATAAAATAATGAGTTTTTTTGCAGACACTATTACGGTAAGTTTTGAGGAGCAGTTAAGAAAATTCAAAAATAAAAATGTTTTTTTTACTGGAAATCCATGTAGGTTTACAAAAAATGAGATTGAAAAATTAAACAAAGAAAGTTTATTATTAAAGCATAATTTGAAAAAAGACAAGCCAATAGTCCTTATTCTTGGTGGGAGTTCTGGTGCAGAATCTCTAAACAATGCCATTTATAATTCAATTGATAAGTTAGCTAAAAAATGTCAAATTATTCATGTTACCGGAACAAATAAAGGAAGCGAAATTGAAAGCGATGATTATATGCAAATCGAATTTTTGAAAGAAGAGGCAATAGAGTTTTTTTATCTTTCTGACATTATAATTTCTCGTGCAGGGCTTGGAACCTTGACGGAGTTATCATCAATGGAAAAATGTTCTATAATTGTTCCACTTTTGGGTCATCAAGAGAAAAATGCAGAATATTTTTATAAAAAAAATGCAGTTGAAATCGCAAATTCAGAAAATTTTATTGAAAAGCTTTTTGAACTTTTAAACAACAGAGATAAACAAATAGAACTAGGAAAAAATATCAAAAAAATGATGCCAAACAACAGTAGTCAAAAAATAATAGAAAAAATATATGAATCCCGTTAGATAAAAATTAATCTAATGAGTTCATGTTTTGTGGTATGGTTTTATAAAATATAAATAATAATATTAATATTTAACGGGATGAACTTAACAAAATACAATAAGGCTTATTTTATAGGTATTGGTGGAATTGGTGTCTCGGCGGCCGCTAAGATGATG
>CAZWKI010000031.1:0-6171 GCA_964634645.1 uncultured Gammaproteobacteria bacterium
TCTTTCATGATTTGATAAATAGAAACACTTGCATTTCCCGGAATTATTTTTTTTGCTTCTCCGCTCATTTCATCATCAATAATATGTGTTTGGTGTTTAACAATTTTTGCTCCAGCACGATGTGCCGCATCGACCATTTCAAAAGCAACTCTTAAATCACCTCCATGATTAATACCTATTTCTGGAATTACTAAGGGTTCACAATTTAATCCTAGTTCAATTTTATCAATAAAAAAATTCATAAATTTATAATTTACTTTTTAAGGATTCCTTCTCGCCTCAATGTGTTCAGGCTTTAATCGCCATTGATTAAATGAATTTTTATAAAACAATTCTTTATTATAATGTTTTTCTATAATATTATAAAATTCAGAAAGAGAATATCCTGTAAACGCACAAAAGTCTTCAATAATTTTACAATCTATCGCATGATCTCTTTCCTCTGCAAGCTTTACAGCCGCTTCTCTCGATAATATACCATATCTTATCCAACGAGATGCATAATCCGTAGCATAGGCATGACCAAATTTAGGAAATTTCATCCAAGCATTCATAAGATAACCAATACTATCTATTTGATTGAAGTCTTCTACGTGGTTTGTTCTATTCCATTCATGTTCAAGGTTTTTAAATCCCCTAATTTTTGCAAATTCATAATTTTTTAGTCCATTCCATTCTATAAAATAGCTAAGATAAATTGGATCAAGTTTTTCTAAATCTATTTTTGAAGGTGCTTCAAGTAAAGACAATTCTTCTTCGGGCATGCCATCAGCCACCAATTCTTGCAAATCAATTCCAGAGGCAACACCGTTGTTGATTTGTGTTTTTGCGGAATAAACTTCTTCATCATCTATTCCACCATATTCATAGCTTACATTTTCACCATAAACAATCAATGGAATATTAAATTTTATTGCCATGTGCAATGGTACCGTATAAATAAACCTATCTATATACCACAAGGGTCTTCCATATTTTTCAAAAGTTAATTTAGTAATCATTTTTCCGATCTTTCTATTTGGCTTAAAAGAAAATATATTGCACCCAAAAGCTTCAGAAATATTTCTTATATTATGATATCCTGCTGCTGTCGTGGTATAAAAATCTTCTACAGTTACCAATAAAGGATTCATATTCATTAATTCTTTCATCACATAAACCTGATAATGACTATCTTTCCCCCCACTAACCGCTATCAAACAATCATAGTCTTTTAAATTTTTTCGACGATATTTGTCGCACAATCTTTTTAATTCTTCAAATCTTTCTTCCCAATTTACGTTCTTTTTCATATCTTCGTGTATACAAGCAATACAAATGCCATCATCATTAAATGTTATCCCTGGTCTTGTATCTGGCATAATACATTTTTTACAAAATTTCATAAAATTTATATTTAAATTAATAAATTTATATTTCAAAAATTAGAACAATTTAATCCATTTTTTTATTCTCTTATGATAACTGTCTGTTTTTTTATTTAATAAAACACGAATATTAGCGTAGTCTTTTTTAATTATATTTTCTTTTTGTAGGCTATTATTTAATTTTTCTTTTAGTTCATTAACAAAACTAGAGCTATCTAGTTTGATGCACCTATTAGACAATTCGAGTTCGTTATATAGGGCAGATATCTGTTCATGTCCAGCTAAACCTATAGTGGGTATATTCATACCAATACCACATACATTAGCATGAAATCTCATCCCAATAATACATCTACATATTCTATATAAATCATAAATTTGTTCTATAGATTCCCATTCTGTAAAAAATGGAGCTACCGCAATTTTCTCTCTTTTATATTTATCTTCAATTCCATTTATTAATATACCAATTGTGGTTATATCCTGTTGTGTGTGTGGAAATAAAATTATTTTATAATTTACATTTTCTTTTAAAATATCCCTTATAAATTCGGATATCAATAAATTAAAATTTTTAATGTTTAAATTTTTATTAAAACTTTTATTAAATAAATCGTTTGTTATATTTAAACCTATCCAAACATCGTTTTTGTTATATAAATTAAATTGAGAGTATTTTTTTGGTTCAAAGAAAAAACCATTATCTGGTACTTTAACTATCTTGTTTTTAAAAGCACCGTATCTTTTTTGAAGTCTTTCAAAACTACCATCATTTCTTACCGTAACAAACCAATTTTGATTTTCCGTAATAATATTAAGAAATTTTTCAAATTTATCAACATTCTTTTTTTTAATTTCTCCATATTCGTGATAGCCCATGGCATTAACTAAAACTGGAACTTTAATTTTTTTTATTAATTGCTCTGTAAAATCAATGGTTGTCCCCGTATTAGAATAATCCCATTTTAAATCAAAAAAACCCCCTCCACCAATTATTAATAAATTATGTTTATTTACAAGTTCTACAAAACTTTCATTAAAACTCATTTCGTCTCTGTTTTTATAAAACCTTCTGATTTCCAATTGAGTAAATTCAGCAGAAATATTTTTAACAAATTTTTTATAAAAACCTCGATGATTAGCGAAATCACCTATGTTTCCAACAAAAGAAGCAAGATGTAAAATTTTTAATTTTCTACTACTTTTAATCATTTTGGTTATAATAAATTACAATTAACATTTTATTTTTTAATGAGTTTATTTGTAATAAATAATACTGGCCCAATCGAATACGATATTAACGTCGCAAAAGCAGCACCAGAAAGACCAAGACGTGGGATTAATATCAAATTTAAAATCACGTTGGTCAGCATAGAAAAAAGATTATAATAAAAAATAGTCAAAACAAAATTTTCTGCTAAAAAGTATTGAGTAATCGCCGTACTAAGAAATAGTCCCACGCCTGACCAAACATATATTTGTAAAATTATAACCGCTGCCATATATTCTTGACCAAAAATTACAGACACAATCCATGGGGCCAAAATAGTTGATGGTATAGCAATAACGACGGCAACACCAACCATCAAAAAATATAGGGCTTTCAATCTTTTTTTATAAGTATTATAATCGGTTTTCTTAGCATTTACAATGGCTGGAAACAGTGATCCACAAATGATTGCCGGAACAAAATACCATATTTCTACTAATTTAACTGCCGCTGCATAAAGACCCACTTCAAAATTTCCCAACATCTGACCAATCATTACTTGATCAATTTTTAAATAAATAAATCCAGCAACTGCAGCAAGCATTAATGGCCATGAATTTTTTAATATTTCAAAAGCTAAAATTTTATCGAATCTCCAATCTTTTACTTTGAAACCCTGCTTACGATATGTTATAAAAAAACCAATTCCTTGCCACAAAGAATCCAGAACATATATAGCCATAATCCAAATTATGCCCTTGCCAAGTAATATAACTAAGATTTTAAATAAAGAAGATATAAATGTAGCTATCATAACTACACGAACATTTTTTTTGGATTCTACTTTTGCATAGAAAAATGTATTAATAACATTTATAGATTGTAAAATAAAAGTAAAAGCAAATGAAATTATCAAAAATCTGCTTATAAAATTATTTTTCAATAATAAAGTTACGAAGCAAACAAGAAAAAAAGTAGCTGTGCCACCAATTAATTTCAAACGAAAACCTGTTCCAAGTAATTCATCTCTTTTTTCAGGAAATTTAACTAATTCTCGATTTAAAATTCCGCCTATTCCAAAATCTGCAAAAAAAGAAAATAAACCAGCAAAAGCAATTGCATAACTCAAAGTTCCAAAATTCCCTGGTCCTAAATAGCGAGCAAGCCAAGCTCCAATAAAAAAAGAAACAACCAATGAAAACATCTGTCCAAAAAACATCCATCCTGTATTTCTAAAATACTTTTGAAATCCTGAATGATTCCAAATTTCTAATATTCTATATTTTATTTTTAAAAAAGAAATCGGCATAAATTACCAATCCTTTATTTTTTCAATTGTTTTATGTTTTAAATCAAGATATTTATCAACCGCTTTCTTCTCAACCTCTGGGGAAATCATTTTTAGTATTTCTAAACCCAAAATTCTATATTGCTTTCCAACTTTGTTTGCCTTTAAAAGACCGCTTTTGAGCATTCTTTTAATTGTGCTATTACTAACCTTTAATATTTCTTCAGTTTCCCTTGGTGTATAAACTTCATTTGGTTTAATTTCCATATACGAATCATTTAATAATTCAAATATACTAATGCGTACTAATTATACGAATTTCATTTGTATTATTGGTATTATTAGTACAATTCGTATATTAGCATTATTGTCATTAGTATATCACTGGGTGTCATTGGGTGTCAAATTAATTAAATTTTGTTATTAATATACCAGTCATAAGTTCTTTTTATACCTTCTTCTAAATTTATAGTATATTTCCAACCAAGTTTATTTATTTTTGAAACATCTAATAATTTCTGAAGTGTTCCATCTGGCTTGCTAGTATCCCAAATAATATCTCCATAAAAATTCGTTACTTTTTTAACGGTTTCTGCTAACTCTTTTATTTTTAGATCAATTCCGGTTCCCAAATTTACAAAAATATCCCCCTTTTCATTTTGATCACTGGTTGGATTGAAGTTATTCATAAGAAATATACATCCATCTGCCATATCATCAACATGCAAAAACTCTCTTCTCACATTTCCAGTACCCCAAACTTCTACATTTTTAGAATTATTTATTTTTGCTTCATGAAATTTGCGAATTAAAGCTGGTAAGACATGAGAAGTTTCAAGATCAAAATTATCATTTTGTCCATATAAATTTGTAGGCATTACTGCTATAAAATTCGTCGAGTATTGTCTATTATAGCTTTGACACATCTTTATTCCTGCTATTTTTGCAATTGCATATGGCTCATTAGTACTCTCAAGAATGCCCGTAAGTAAATATTCTTCTTTTATTGGTTGATTACAATCTCTTGGATAAATACAAGAAGAGCCAAGAAATAATAATTTTTTGACTCCACTTAAATATGAACTGTGTATTATGTTATTTTGAATTTGAAGGTTTTGATAAATGAACTCTGCTGGATAAGTATTGTTTGCAAGTATTCCACCAACTTTTGCAGCTGCCAAGAAAACATATTCTGGTTTTTCTGTTCGAAAAAAATCTAATGCCTTTTCTTGATTTGTAAGATCCAACTCTTTGGAGGTTCTATAAATCAAATTAGTATATCCGTCTTTTTCTAATCTTCTAATAAGTGCAGAACCAACAAGCCCATTGTGTCCTGCAACATAAATTTTGGCATTTTTATCCATTTGTTTTTATTTTAACAATTTTTTAATAAAGATTATTTTGCCAAATTCTTAAGCTCTGACCTCATCATTATTTCAACGAGTTCTTTAAATGTTACTTGTGGCTGCCAACCAAGAAGTTGTCTTGCCTTACTAGGGTCTCCGCACAAAATATCTACTTCTGTTGGACGAAAATATTTTTTGTCTATCTCTATTATTACTTTATTTGTATTTCTATCAATTCCAACTTCTTCAAGTCCTGTTCCAGACCATTCAATATCAAAACCAATATATCTTCCTGCTGTTTCAACAAATTCTCGAACAGAACGAGTCTCTCCTGTTGCTATTACATAATCATCTGGTTTTTCTTGTTGAAGCATCATCCACATAGCCACCACATAATCTTTTGCATATCCCCAATCTCTTTTTGCATCAAGATTTCCCAAATAAATTTTGTCTTGTTTGCCTAATTTTATATTAGTCAAACCATGAGTAATTTTTTTTGTCACAAAAGTTTCTCCTCTTCTTGGAGACTCATGATTAAACAACATTCCATTGCAAATAAACATGTTATATGATTCTCTGTAATTCACACAAAGATGATGAGCATATACTTTTGCACAACCATAAGGACTTCTTGGATAAAATGGTGTTGTTTCTTTTTGTGGTGTCTCTAATACCTTTCCAAACATTTCAGAAGATCCTGCTTGATAGAATTTGGTTTGAATATTAGAGTCTTTTATTGCATCAAGAAGACGAAGCGTTCCAAGAGCTACAATATTTCCAGTAAAAACTGGCAAATCAAAACTAACCCTTACGTGGCTCTGCGCTCCTAAATTATATATTTCATCTGGCTTAACCTTTTCCAAAATTCTACTAATATTACTACCGTCTGTGAGATCTCCATAGTGAAGAAACAATCTAACGTCTTTCTCGTGTGGATCTTGATAAATATGGTCAATTCTT
>CAZWKI010000031.1:6181-12581 GCA_964634645.1 uncultured Gammaproteobacteria bacterium
ATTCTTGCGGTATTAATAGTACTAGCTCTTCTTATAATTCCATGAACTTCATAGCCTTTTGACAATAAAAGCTCTGCCAAATAAGACCCGTCTTGACCAGTAATTCCTGTAATTAATGCTTTTTTCATAATATATTACTTTAATAATAATATTGCATCTTATAACAAAATAATATAAAAAACAAGTAGTCTATATGTTATTTATAATAACATCCAAAACCCCAATAATCAATAAACAAACAACAACCAATCACCAAATCCCAAAATTCAAATAATAAATAATAATCAAGCACCTAATTTGATTTTTTAATATTAAAATTTATTTGGTTATTGTTATTTGTGTATTGATTATCAAATACAATAGTTTTATATTAAAACATTTTATCTCTTTAGATTGAAACCAGACACCCGTTTAAACGCTTAAAAACGCCTCAAATTTAATAGTTTGCTCAAATCTTGAATCATTGACCGAAGTCATACAAAACAATTCAAATGGGGCCATTTTTGAAAGCGGAAATGTAAATGATTTAGCAAGCAAAATAGAATTATTAATAAATGACAAAAAGTTGGGTCAAAAATTTATCAAAAACGGCCCACGGGGCTTAGAAAAATTTGACTTTGATAAATTTATAAACAAAATAAAAGAAAACTACTTATCCAGTGAGATAAATAGTTAAAATAAGTTTTTAGATTATTTGTATTCTACACATTAATATATATTTGTCTCGTTAGACAATAATATCTCATGGGATAAATGGTCCTCTTTTTATAATTTTAAAAAACCTTAATCTAGTAAATTATAAATTATTTGCAATCAAAGTCTCTTTGATTATTTTTCTATTTGGAATATTTTTTAATTCTTGAAAATGTAGATATTTAAGCTTATCTATATTTACTTCAAACGCCTTGTCATCCATATAATTATAAAATTCTTCCTTGCTTAACATTTTAGATATTTTATTCTCTATCTTATTAAAACGTTTATTAATTTTTAACCCAAAATTTTTGAAATTTTGATTTACGGTTATAGCCAAAATATTAACAGCTTCATCAACTTCTTGTTTCAAGTCATCTTTGGTAGCAAAGCTTTTTAGATCGTCTTTCGTGGCAAAGCTTTTTAGATCGTCTTTCGTAGCAAAACTTTTTAGATCGTCTTTCGTAGCAAAACTTTTTAGATCGTCTTTCGTAGCAAAGCCTATTAATTTCTCATCCATTAACTGTCCTATTTGTTTTAAATCGCTTTTTTTCATAAACTTAACCCCTTCACTTAATTATATATTTATAAAGTAAATATATTTTACAATTTTAAAAAATTTTAATCAAATAAATTATCAACAATTAATAAGCCGTCTAATTTTTTAATTTTTCTTCCAAGCTTGGATTTAATTCTATAGCTTTTTTAATATATTCTTCACTTTTTGCTACATCTCCTTTTTGCCCATAAATCTGTCCCATCATAAGATAAGTATCTGCGTATTTGTCATTGTATTTCAAGGCTGTCTCTAAATTGCTAATTGCCCTGTCAATATTGTCAAGCATCATTTCAATGTTTGCCATAAAATAATAATTATGAAGTCTTTCTGGAGATAATTCTATTGATTTTTCTATCTTCTTCTTTGCTAATTCCAAAATATCTAAATATTCTTTGCTGCCCTGCGCAAAAAACATTGATTGCATCATATAAAGACGAGCTGAATTCATCTGCATATAAGATTCTTTTTCGTTTATATCAAGATAATATGAGCTTTGTTCTATTAAATAAGTGACTATATCAAAGACCGCCTTTACCTGATCTTCTGTCTTTGCTCTTCCATAAACAGACGTAATGGTGTCAGTAAGCATTGTTGTTGAATCCTTGTTCAAATAACTATCTATTTCATACAATTTTTTTATCTCAACTAATGTCTTATTAAAATCATTGTCTTGATAAAGTGATTTTTGAACAACATAATTCTGAGAAGCGACTTCCATTTGCTTAGCATTTACATTGAAAATCATAAACAACAATACAAGTGCGGATACTGATATAATTATCCAATTAAATACATTGTGAGTCGGATTTTGCCATATTGATTTTGCTCCTGTCTCCTCTGTGTATCTGAAATTGATATAGGCTAGAATAAAGAAAAAAGTGGAGGTAACTGCAAGCGAATCAAATACAAAGAAATTTTGTATAAAATAAGCAATTACAATACAAGAAAAAAATAAATAATAAAGAAAATTCTTTTCTTTGTTTGCTTTGTATGTTTTATATAGACAAAATAGAGTTATAACAAATATTGATAAATAAAAAATTAAACCAAATATTCCATGAGCAACAAGAGTTTCCATTACCATATTGTGTGCCCTATCAAACCACGTTTCTCCAGCTGCAATATTGTAATAATCTGCTTGAAAATGCTTATCAAAAGCATAATAATAATTTTCCATTCCATATCCAATAAATGGTTTTTCTTTTATTGCTTGTAATCCACCATTCCAAGATATAAGTCTGGTTCTGACGGTTCCGGTGCTTTTTGATATGCTTGTCATCTTATTAAAGATTATACTTTTCTTTACCCAATCTTTTTCTTTGTTTAAAAATGCCAATGTAAAAATTGAAATAAAAAATATTACAAAAATCAAAAGACCTATTTTTATAAATTTTTTCTTTGACTTAAAAATAAATATAAAAGATATTAAAAACAATACCAAATAAAGCGCTAGCTGAGCTCCTCTAATCTGAGTTTTCATTAAAATTGGAAGCTGAATTATGATATGAGATAAATATAAAATCCTAAACCACCATTCTTTTTTTTCTATTAAATAATATAGCGACAAAAGCGCTCCAAGAAGTGTCAGTCCTGCAATATAAGCAATATTTCCCAAAACACCTTCAAGGCCTTTTGCATTTGAAAAAATAGACATGACTCCCCATATTTGTAAATATGAAATCACTGCAACAGTAGAGCAAAATACAAGTATAATATTAAAAAATGCAAACCATTCTTTTTTTGTCTTCAAAAAATTTGTAAGAACAAGAAAGAACAATACTAAATGCACCCAAGTACTAATTCCCCACATTCTTTCCAAATCACCAGTAAAAGATAAATATGGGTTTAATCCAAATATAGAAGTAATAATTGCAATAAAAGTGAATATTAAAACACTATAAAGAATCCAGGATTTCTTGGGTTTATACTCCTCGTATTTAAACATCAAAATCAAATATACAAATGAGAGTAATTCAATACAGATTCTAAATGGAATTGTTTTTGATGTGATAAAAGGAAAAATCCAGGTTTTGAAAACAAAAAGACATGAAACAAATGTAAATGTTATTAAAGCATATACAAGTAATTTTAAATACTTTTTCGTGTTATCCATATTTTTAGCTATTAGTTGTTAGCTTTCCAGCCTGCCGGCAGGCAGGCAGATTTTAGCTTTTAGCCCCTAATCCTTAGCTCTTTGAATTATTAAATTTTTCAAATAAATTTGTGACGAAATCTAGATACTCATTTGCATCTTTTTTACTAATCAAAGAATATCCTTCATACATATCTGAATTTCTTACTTGTCTCATCTTATTAGCAAATATTTCAATGTCTTTATTTTTAAAAAATATTGCTAGTTGTTCTATTGTTTTTACATGATGCCCTGGAATACTTCTTACTTTATAGCCCATTTTTGCAATAATTGTAATCCCCAGCTTAATAAGAGCGTCATAAGAAAATCTAAAACAAACCTCTTCTATTTTGGAGTTTTTTGCTATATTTAGATCTCTTTCAGCGGATTTAAGATAATTGCTTATTTGATCTTCTGTAAATTTTAACTTTTGAAAATACTGTTCTTGAAATGACATAATGAAAATTACTTAATTTTTATAGTATTCTTAAGGGCTTGAACAATAAAAGGGTCTTTGTCTTTTTTGGCGTTAAACTCTTTCTCATCAAAATTCACTATATTTATTTCTCTATTTATAGATTTCTGAATATCCAAAATACTTTTCTGAATTTCTAAAGATGAATGATTACCAATTATTAAAACATCTATATCACTAAAATCATCAAATTTTTTATTAACATAAGATCCATATATATATACTTTTTTTATTTTCTTATCTTTTTCAAACAATTTTCTTAGAGTATTTTCAACGCCATTTGTTTTTTTGAAAATTTCTTCATATTGTTTTAGTAATGGAAATTGTTTATTTAAAAAATAATACCTTTGATTTCCACTAAACTCACTCTTTAAAATTCCTTCTCTTTCTAAGTCTTTTAATTTCTTATCTGTATTCTTTGCTTCTAATTCTAAAATTCTTGCAAGTTCATTAATATAATTTTTTGCGTTTTTATTGAAAAAGAAATATTGAAGAATTTTATTAGCTATTTTTGATTTTGTTATTACCATAAAGTTTGACCATGATTATGGTCATATTTTACCATAATTTAAAAATGAATTCAATAATTTTATTTATTTGATATTTTTGTCAAAAGCTTACTCAATTCTTCCCTGACAAAATACATCATTTTGTCCTTGAATTCATCAAGGTCATACTTGGTAATATATTTTTTTGATTCTAATTTGCTTACAAAACTATTGAAATCATTGTCTGTGAATAAGCTCACCTTAATACGTTCTAATTTTTCATCAATTTCCTTTGAAACAATTTCTCTTATATTTGATAAATCTTTTTCGTCTAGCATAAAATTATTGATTTTTTAAATTATTTAAATATTCTATATAATCATTTAATGTCTCTTTCCATTCTGGATGCTCAATTATGACACCTTCAATATAAGAAATAGCTTTGTCGTATTGTTTTTCGTATTCATATACAGAAGCCAAAGATACATAGTTTTCCATTTTATTTGAATCAGCTGGAATTGCTTTTTCTATTAAAATTATTTTTGCTTCTTCTAGATATCCAGCCACAAAGTAATATTGCCCTATTTTTCTATAATTTTCAGAATCTGTATTATTATAAAATTTTTCATAAAATTTATTAGCATATTTATCCATTAAATCTTTATTTTTTAGTTGAGATGCGACATTAATTAAGTTTAAATAGTCTTGCTCTCTCGTGTCATTTATAGTTAAGACTTGTTCTAAATATTTAATACCATTATTTGGATCTCCTTTCTTTAAATAAGCGCTGGCTAGCATTGTATACGACTCTACTCTATTCGGAGAATATTTGATTGTTTCTGTAATTAAGTTTATTGCCTCGTTTATATAAAAAGAATTACGTTCTGAATATTTTAAATATAGCTCCGCCAAAATCATTCTTGTTCTTATGTCTTGTGGGTCTTTTTTTATAAAAATTAATAGATTAGACTCTATCTCTTCAAAAAATTTTTTCTTTAAGTATAGATCGATATCGTCTCTATCTGCTACATTTTCAACATACATCTTTGATGATTGCATGGATAATTCTCTATCACCAAAAGTATTTAAAGAAATCCCCTTCTTAAAATATTCAAGACTTTTACTTGGATTTGATTCAATGTTTTTAATCTCTAATAGTGCATAAGAGCTAACTTTGACTGGTAAAAAAACAAAAATATAAATCAATGAAAGTGATACAATGGTTGAAAAACCCAACA
This sequence comes from uncultured Gammaproteobacteria bacterium, assembly GCA_964634645.1. Taxonomy (GTDB): domain Bacteria; phylum Patescibacteriota; class Patescibacteriia; order UBA1558; family S5-K13; genus CAZWKI01. The sequence continues at coordinate 11,766 of CAZWKI010000031.1, forward strand.
AAAGGCTCTCTTTTGAATATAAAAATTTTGGAATATTTTGTTCTATGGAATTTTCTTGATTTAAATAACCAATAAAACCTAAAAAGACGATTAATAATATCCAGGAATTAATTGTATCAAATACAAAAAAATTCATAGTCACATATGCTGCCAAAAATCCAAACAAAGAAGATCCCAGTAGAGTGTTTTGTTTGTAATATTTATATATATATTTGAATGCTATTATAAGAATCAGCATATAGCTTAGCAAACCTAAAACTCCCGATGAATTCAAATAATCAAAAATAAAATTATGCATTCTATCAAACCAGTTTTCTGTAATTCGTGGATCAAAGTATTTATTAACTCCATATAAAATATTTTCTGGTCCGTATCCCAATATTGGTCTATCTAAAAATGACTTATATCCAACTCTCCAAATCATAAGTCTACCCTGAGAACTAGAATCTTGAGATGCTATATCTGTAAATCTTTTTAGAAATCTTGTATCTTGTACCCATTTTTTATCTTTATTATCAAAAACCAAAAAAGAAAACAAAATCACTGATATCAAAAATATAATTGATGTATATTTTATTCTTTTGTTTGATTTTGAGCCAATACTTAAAAATATCAAAATAGTAAATACCCCAACAATTAAACCAAGAATACTTCCTCTCGATGCGTTTATAAATATAACTATAATGCACAAAATGATATTAAAAATATAAAAATATTTCCACTTTTTATTTTCTTCAAAAACATGAGATAAAAATAGTAAAAATAGTACCAAAACAATATAAACACCCAAAAATGCAGTATTACCTATTGTTCCTG
>CAZWKI010000032.1:0-11842 GCA_964634645.1 uncultured Gammaproteobacteria bacterium
TTTCTTTTTTATGTGTTTGGTAAATTGATTTTTTTGTCTTGTTGTTTTTGTCTATACAAACACAGCCTTCTTTTATATCGCCTACATATAATTTTCCATTGTCCCATGTCAGAGGATATATTCTACAAGGAGACGGAATCATTCTATGTGATAAATTGTTTTTATAAACATATTTTACAATTTCACAACCCTTACCATTATTAGATATAAAAGCACATTTATGATTTCTTTGCTTTGTTCCAATGGCTTTTTTCCCCAAGTAATCACTTTCTTTTATAAAAGATTTACTAAAACATTTTTCTATTTTTATTCTCAAGACTTTTTCAAAATGTTTTTTGTGTTTGATTATTAGATCGTAAGATTCTTTGTCTACAAAAACTCCGTGTTTGCAACATGCTCCGCCTTTTTTATCTTTTCCGCATTTACAATTTAGACAATTACTAAATGGTCCAGATGGAAAACCTTTTAATTTATATATTTTTTTTGATACCTTACGAATAGGTATTTTGTCCATACATTTTTATAAATTTATATCATTTAATATTAAATCAAATTTTTCAAAATCATTTTTTGAGTTGAAATTAGCAATATTTTTTACATTGAAATTATATCATTTTCTTATAACAAATAATATTTTTTTAATATTTAATGATTGACAAATTCTGTAGATGTGATATTATTACATTAAGGATTTTTTAATTTAAAAATCCAGCTATTTAACAAGTAAAAGCAAAGAAATGAAAGATCAAGAATTTTTAGAAACACTTGTAAAGTTTCTTGTTGACAAACCAGAAAAGGTAAAGGCCACAAGAGCTGTTGATGAAATGGGAGTCCTTTTGACTCTTGATGTAGATCCAAGCGATATGGGTCAAATCATCGGTAGAAGTGGAAACACAGCTAGAGCAATTAGAACATTGCTAAGAGTTGTAGGTGCAAAAAACAACGCTAGAGTTAATTTGAAAATCAATCAACCAGAAGGTTCAGAAAGACCAGCTGGAAGAGGAAGAAGAGAAGAACACTCAAGTAGCGATGTAGACGATTTGAAATTATAATCTCAAAATAAATAACAAAGCCCTGCCTTATGACAGGGTTTTGTTGTATAATAATAAGGAATAAAGCATTTTCAATTTTTTATTTTTAATTTTGAAATTGATTCATTATTTACTATTTAATTATTTATTTAGCTATTTATATATTTTAATAATAAATATCCAAATAACAAATCAATTGAAAATTAGAAATTGAAAATAATAAATAATATGATTTTTGATATTATTACAATTTTTCCAGAAATTCTAAATTCTTATTATAAAGAGAGTATCCTTGGTCGTGCGCAGAAAAAAAAGTTAATAAAAATAAATTATATAAATTTAAGAGATTTTACGAGTGATAAACACCGCAGTGTTGACGATTCACCATATGGCGGAGGAGCCGGAATGATTTTGAAAATTGAGCCAATTACAAAGGCTCTGAAATCTATCAAGAAATTAAAGAAAACAAAAATAGTGCTTCTTGATCCAAAAGGAAAAGTTTATAATCAAAAAATTGCAAAGAGTTTTTCTAAATTAGACAAAATTATTTTTGTAAACGGATATTATGAAGGAGTTGACGCAAGAGTTGATAAGCTCGTCGATGAAAAAATCTCTATTGGAGATTTTGTGTTAACAAACAGTGAACTTGCATGTGCTGTAATAATTGATTCTGTTTCTCGACTTATTCCAAAAGTTTTGGGAAATGAAGAATCTTTGAAAGATGAGTCACATGATGATGGTTTAGAATATCCACAATATACTCGCCCAGAAGTATTTAAGTTAAAAAGTAGAAAGTTAAAAGTACCAAGTGTATTGTTGTCGGGTAATCATAAAGAAATTGAAAAGTGGAAGAAAAAAATTCAAAATTTTAAATTCAAAATTTAAAATGTTTTACTGACTTTTGATTAAAATAGATATAAGTTGTTATTATAAAAATATTATCGGAAGAACAATGTATATTTTGAAAAGAGATTTTTCAATACCAACATATTGGAATAAATTTAAAGGTTGGTTTTTGAAAGAATGTGTTGTAGTATTATGGGCAATGTTTTGTCTGTTATGCTTGATAGCACTATTTGTCAAATGCAAGATCAATTTATGGATTATAATTTTTTCAGTAGCTTATGTGCTTGGCTCTTATCCCGTTATTACATCATTAGAAGAAGCAGAGAAATGTGTAAAGAATTTCCTATATACACCGGAAAAGATATTAGGAAAACATTAAAGTAAGCAATAATTTATATTTCAGCGCCTAATTGCGCTGATTTTTTGTAAATAAAAAAATCAGCGCAAAGTTGTTTTTTATCTGCTTACATGTTTTATTAGGGTCTCAAAGTCATTACAGAGCTCTTCTTCTCGAACCAAGCGTTTACTTGAGTCAATCTAGATTTTGTAAAATTGAATAGTAATTTTATGATATTCTGGATTTACATTCTTGTATACAATTTCTAGATCATCAATGATTGAATATATATTTGTCTTTGTTGGGGCAATTGCTTTTACTTCTTTGATGTCACATTGGATATTTAGTACAAAATTTGTATATGTTTTTTGGTATTACTTGACAAGATGATATTTAGGTTGTAAGGTGTATAAAAATACAATCCTTAGGAGGAATCATGAAAAATAAAATATTGTTTGTGTTATCAATTGTGGTGCTAATGATATTATTTACCAGTTGCAAAAAAGATAATTCTTTTAACCCTTCAAACCAAGAAATTGTCACTAACAGCAACTACCCACAAAATGCTGATACTATAAAAAACCCTTTAAACAAATTTGAAGGACTGGATTTGAGCAAGGAGATGCTTGAAAAAATCACATTTCATACAGATGACCCAAAAATAATAAAGGTGATCGAAAATTCGCTTGGACTCGAAAACCTTCTTGGGCATCCTGTGCTTGAAACTGTTACCGTAATAAATCCAGATGGTACAAGGTTAGAAAATTTCGATGCAAATTTGAATTATAAAGGTGATGTTGTTGTCGAAAATGGTAATAAAAGGATTACTGTTTTTAGAGCATCATTTGTCTCTCACAAGGGGGATCAGCTTATAAATTCAAATGATAATCTTCTTGTATTTAGCGATAATGAAGATGCGGATAAGGTTAAGCCAACCGATTTGAATGATCTAACTGAAAAATCTCAAACAACCAACGAACCTATTTTTATAGGTCAGAACAACTTTACCGGTAAGGGGGACAGTCTATCTTTCAAATCAAACTTTGATTCCCAGAGAATACAAAGGGTAATCACCCTTATAGCCTTGGCAGAAAAAAAACAATTTCTTCAAAACAACATATTTGAAACTTTCTCCAGGATAAATTTTATTCAAGACAAACTAAAGAACCCAGTTGTTAAAAAGACTCATGACCTTTATTTTCAATTCAAAGACGAGTTGAAGTATCAGTATGACCTTTTGGACGAACAACGAGAATTGATAAAAGAGTTTGATGCGAATAAATTATTAAATGATTCTTAAAATCAATAATAACAAGCAAAATCAAGAAGTGCTATGCAAAAGGAGTAGCATACAAGAAGACATTTTCTAAAAAATCGAGTAAAATAATTATACGGCCTGAATAAATTTCAGGTCCTGTTTTTTTATTGTGATTTTATTTTAAAATTGTTTACACGTTAAAATGTCGAATAAAAAAACACCTTATCTCGGGTATTTCATGGTTCTTGCCACAACGAAGCGTTGAGTTTCTTGAACCTCTCAAAGGGTAATTAAAATTATCTTATTTTATTTTTATAATTTACTCCAAATTCCTAATGTCAGATTTATTTTCTTTATTCTAGTTCAACCTTTGATTTGTTTCTCTCTTTTTCTTACTAATAATAAAGAATTATATTCTTCATAATAAACTAATTTTACAGGCAATCTCTTTAATATCCAAGGCGATCCTTTTTTAGATAAATGCGCTTGAATTCTTTTTCTTATATCTTTAGTATATCCACAATAAAAACTTCTATCACTACATTCTAAAATATAAATAAAATAATGCCCTTCGACAGGCTCAGGATATTCTCTTTCAATAAATTGTAATAAATTGTTTTTTATTGCCATGGTTGTAACCATGAGTGAGACCCGCTAAAGCGGGGCGAATCGAATGGTACCGGGAAGAGGACTTCCTCCTTCGCTATCGCTTCGGCGGATAAACTTTTCGTCCTCTTTTTTAAAATAAAAAAGTAATGACACGCTTCATTACTTTATACTTTAAACTTAGAACTTGTTATGGTACCGGGAAGAGGACTCGAACCTCCACGCCACAAGGACACTTGCTCCTAAGGCAAGCGTGTCTACCAATTCCACCATCCCGGCACGATATTTTTAATTTTCAATTTTGCAATTTTCAATTAAATTTTGAATTTTTAATTTTAAGCCTTTAACTTAAATTATAATGCCATTATACGCTTATAAAGTTAGTAGGTCAAGGTTTATTGCTCAATTTTGTTTTATATATTATTATTTATTTAAATAAATAAATTCTTTGGAGGAAAAATGTGTGAAGATGAATATATTCTGAAACTCATGGGTGTTGATACTATAAATGAACCATATGCGATTGAAGCTAGAAAAAGCAAAAAATTATTTCCCTCAATCTTTGTTCCAAAAAATGGAATATATGGAGATTGGTTTTTTGACCCAGACGATTTTTTTGTAAGGATAAATACGTACTATGGTCCAGTAGAGGGAATAATTGGCACAATATTTAATTAGGGGTTTGAATAATGATTCAAATCCTTTTTAAAATAAAAAACGCTGCATAAGCAGCGTGTATTAAAGCCTTCTAATTTCATTTGCCAAAATCTTTTTGATTTCGTGAAATTCACGAAGCAAAAAGTTTTTGGTGATGTTTTGGAGAGTTATTTCTTGTATCAAATTTTCAGAAGTGTTGATGTTAATTTGTAGACAATCAACATTAAAACTTCTATCTGTTATTATTACTGAAAAATATTTTCCTTTATTATTGTCATCAATATAGCCCACTATATAGCGACCTTTGTCCTTTCTGCTATCACAAGTTTCTTGTAAGTATCTCACAAGCTCCATTCCAAGATTCTTCTGTTTTTCTTGTTGTTTCTTGATCTTTTTTTGAAGACTTTCTTGGTATTCTTTTTGTTTGATTTTTTTGTTCAACCTATTTTTTTGAATAAATATTAGAACAATTACCAAAACAATTCCAAAAAGAAATCCAAGGATTTTGAATACAAGAGTTGACTCAGTCATTATTCCTCCCCATTAGTTGTTTTTAATTTTAAATAATATCACATGTTTAGCATTGTGTCAAATATAAAAATTGGTTACTGATTAATTTAATAAAGATTTACTAAATTGGTTTTTTATAAAGCCTTGTAAACTGTTTTGGCTTTAACTTTTCATCAATCCCTTTAATTGGTATGTGGGGGTATTTATTAATTTTATTACAGACATTTTATAGACATTTTGACATAAGATTTTTATTAATATATTATTTTAATATTGATTAATAAAATATTTTTATGATAGCGAACAATAAATTCAATTTTGATGCAGTAATATGGGATCTTGATGGAACAATTACTGATACAGAATATATTCATGCAAAGACTGAGGTAGAACTTTTCAAAACCTTTGGAATAGATATTACAGTAGAAGAAATAGTAAAAAGATTTGCAGGCGTCAGAGTGCAAAAAATTTTTCAAACAGTCTTTGAAGAAAACAATAAAAGTGCAGACTATGATGAACTCAAAAAAGTAAAATGGAAAATGATGAAGAAAATAGTAAGAGAAGAAAACATACAATTTATGAAAGGCGCAAAAGAATTAATATTTTTGCTTAGTGAAAATAATATAAAAATGGCGGTCGCAAGCTCCTCAATAAAGAGTTATATACGCCTTTTACTAAGGAATTTCAAAATTATAGATAGATTTCAATTTATTATATCGGGAGAAGATGTAATAAGTGGAAAACCAGATCCTGAAATTTTTATTTGTGCAGCTCAAGCACTTAAAGTAGAAAATGAAAAATGCCTTGTAATTGAAGATGCCACGGCTGGGGTGCTAGCTGCCCAGAGTGCAAATATGAAATGCATTGCAGTGGGAGATCATGTTGATAAAAATATTTTGAAAGAAAAAAGTATATATGCCAATACCTTGGAAAAAGTTGATATTGAGTTTATAAACAAAATGTTTTAATTGTTTTGGTCCGAGGCTAAACTGCCTTTGGCGGAAAAATTTTTAAGAATTTTTATAAATTCTTTTTGTGCTTCTTCTTTATTGTCAAAATTTTTATCAGACAATTCTGTGACTATTTGTTTTTTTATTTTTCCGATTTTTTCACCAGTTTCTAAATTTAATTCTTTCATTATTATTTTTCCATCTACAATTTTTTCTATATCAATACCTTTTTTGTTTTCATTTTCAATCTCATCTTTAGCATTCTCAAAAAAATCAAATATTTTGTTAAAGTATTTTGTCTCACCATCTCCATTTTCATATATAGATGACTTACTATCAGCACAAGCAAGGCTTATAAGTCTTTTTACTTGTTTTTCATTACTCTGTTTTATTAATTTTTTTATTTCTTTTACAGATTTTTTCTTTGCACTTTTTTCATCGTTGTTTTTTATAAAATCAAAAATTTGCATAAATATTCTAAGATGATTTTTTATAATCCAAGTAATTTTTTTTATTTCGAATTTAGAAAATTTCATATTTTTCAATATATGAGAAGTTTTTTCCGCACCAATTTTGTCGTGTCCTATAAAACTTACTTTTTCTTGATTATTTTGAATTTTTGATTTTCTAGTTTCTATTTTTCCAATATCATGAAAAATTGCAGACCATTTTAATATTGGATCAGAATTTTCTGGCAAATTTTCACAAACCATAAGAGTGTGTATAAATGTATTTCCTTCCATATGAAATGGAGCTCCGCCGCCACAATTTTCTAGTTCTTTAAGATCTGGAAAAATATTTTCAAGTAAATTTAGTTCATCAAGACGCTCTAAGAATGTTTTTGCATCAGTAAGTTGTATTATTTTATCTAACTCTTTTTTTATAATTTCGCGTGGAATATTTTTTATCTCATGAGCGTAATTTTTTATTGTATCTACATCGCTTTTTTCAGAAGAAAAATTTGTTTTTAACAAAAATCTTAAATATCTTAGCATTCTAGACTTGTCCTCTTCAATTCTTTCACTTGCATTTCCGACAAATTTTAATTTTTTATTTTCTATGTCACTTAGTCCCCCTACATAGTCAACTATATTACCACTAATTGGATTATAGAAAAGTGCATTCATTGTAAAATCTCTTCTTTGCGCATCTTCACACGCATTATCTATTAATTCAACATTATCAGGGTGAATTCCATCTGAATATTTTCCATCTTTTCGAAAAGTCGCTATTTCATAATTTTCACCACTCGTCATTACAATTCTTATCACTCCAAAAGTTTTGCCCTGTAATTCTAATTTTTTGTATTCACCGCTTAATTCTTTTTCAAGAAGATTTTGTATTTCATCTGGACTCAAATCTGTTGCAAAATCAATATCATGTGGAATTTCTTTGAGTAATATGTCTCTTACAAATCCACCAGGAATTAAAATTTGCGAATTATTTTTTTTAAAAATTTCAATGATTTTTTTTGCACCACATGGCGCGCTTAAATTAAATTTCTGAAATATTTTATTCAAATTTCCAACGTGTAATATTTTTTGATCCTTTATTATTGTCATTTTATTTTTTCCCAACTCTCAATTTCCCCATTGATTATTTTAAAAATAGGATTTGCTTTTATGTATTTTTCAATTCTATTTAATTCGTGTGGGGCACGTTTTTGTATTTTTTTAATTAAATGATTAATTTCGTACTCTATTTGTTCGGTTGTTATGTTTATTTTTTTATTTAGTTTTATTTTTTGAAATTTTTTTATATCAAATTTATATTCACGATTTTTTGCTTCATTATAAACTATTTCTAAATATTTATTTATAAATTTGAGTGGATTTTCGCTATTTTTAAATCGTATTAGCTGGGGATGATTTTTATATCCTTTTGTTTTTCCCTCCAAAACTTTTTTTGCCAAAAGCGCTTCTCGCCACAGAGCAACAAGTCCGATTTTATCTAAATATTTTGGATGTATTGACCAGAGTCTCATTTTGTTAGCAATCAGCTTTCAGCGGTCAGCTTTCAGCTTTTGGTGGTTATTGTTTTATAATTTTATATTACAAGCTATTTTTGGTTTTGACAAACGCATTTTATTTTAGTAAAGTTTTTTAAAATACAACAATTTAGGAGGACATTATGAAAAAGCAATACAAAGCAATTATATTTGACTTTGACGGAACTTTGGTTGATTCGGTCATATCTGGAATTCATTGTTTTATGGCAACGGCTAATGAGTTAGGAATCAAAAAACCCACGTATGGTTTTTTGAAAGAACATTGGGGAATGAGATATAGCGAAATAATACAAAAAGCAAAAGAAGAATGTGGCTGGAATGATGAGCAAGCAGAAATACTTGAAAGGCAATCCAGTCTTATGGAAAAATCACTAGAACTTTTTGTTGGAATACAAAATTATCTTTTTGATTTAAAACAAAGAAACATTGAAAGAATTATAATTTCAAGTAGAAAAAAAGAAAGTCTGATAAGAGCAATAAAAGAGACAAAGTTAGATCAGGGGGATTTTCTTTTTATCCAGGCGCTTGAAGATTGTGAGTTTTCAAAACCAGACCCACGGGTATTTTGTACTGCCCTTAGTCTTTTAAAGCAATTAGGAATATGCAAAGAAGAAGTTTGTTATATAGGAGACACAAATTATGATTTTGAGGCAGCGCGTGATGCTGGAATAGATTTTTTTGCAGTTCTAACAGGCACAATGGAATTAGATGATTGGTTCAAAATTGGAGTTAAAAAAGAAAATATTTTTTCCAATTTGATATCAATATTAAATGAATTATAAAAAATAAAACGGTCTTAATTGACCGTTTTTTATTAAACAAAAAAATCTATTTTTAGATATTTTATATTTCCACCATACTTTTTAACTTTATACTTTTAACTTTATAACTTAACTTGGTACCGTGGGAGGGAATCGAACCCTCACAGATTATGCATCTACTGGATTTTAAGTCCAGCGCGTCTACCAATTCCGCCACCACGGCTTAAGTATATTTTTTATTAAATATTTGGCAATTTTTAAATTTTTTTTAAATTTATTCTGATATATTCCACCCCTTATCGAAGTTTTAAGGAAGTCGAGCGAGCACCACAGCACATAAAATATTATACATAATTATCAGTATTAAGCAAGTTTTAGACTCTACTTTTGTGGTTTTATATTGTATAATATTAATATCTATATAATTATTAAATAAAAAAAGTATGTTACAAGAATTTAAAAAGTTTGCAATGGGTGGCAATGTTGTGGACATGGCAGTTGGTGTAATTATAGGAACCGCATTTGGAAAGATTGTTAGTTCGTTGGTTTCTGATATTATAATGCCACCAATTGGTATTTTACTTGGAGGGGTTGATTTTTCAAAGTTAGCAATTACATTAAAGAGCGCTACTGATTCTACGTCTGCGGTTACCTTAAATTATGGAATATTTATAAACACTATTATTGATTTTGTAATTATTGCATTTTGTATATTTATTGTTGTGAGACAAATTAATAAGCTCAAGAAAAAAGAAGAAGAAAAACCAGTTGAGCCAAGCGAGGACACACTACTTCTAAGAGAAATTAGAGATAATTTGAAAAGATAGAAAATATTTTTTTATGTGATTTTTAAGATTCTTGATAATTTTTTCACGATAAAAATATTAGATCAATTTATTTATAAAGTTATGTTAAACATTATTGAAAAAGCAAAATTAGAAATAAAAAAAATAATAAAAAATTATCCAGAAGATCCCTATCATTTATGGGGTCATATAGAAGAAGTAGAAAGATGGTGCAATTATTTATTAAAAAGAAATCCTAGCACTGATTCTGAGGTTGTGATTCTTTCAGCCTGGCTTCATGATATTGGACATTATCCAGTTTATGAGAAAAATGACCACGCTATTGTTGGAGAGCAAAGAGCAAAAATATTTTTGGAAAATGAAAATTACGACAGAGAAAAACAGGAAAAGGTTTTGCACTGCATAAGAGCGCATAGAAATAAAGATGTTGCACCAAATACGCTTGAGGCAAAAATAATTTGTTTTGCAGACACGGCAAGCCATATCACATCTTCTGAGAGCGTATATCTAGATATTGTAAGAAGAAATAAATATTATGGAGAAAAATATGATGTGTTTGAGAAAATGCAAAGAGATTTCAGAGATTTGGATTTTTTTCCAGAAATAAGAAAGGAATTACTGCCACTTCAAAATTCCTGGGTAAAATTAATTGAAGAATATAATAAATTAAACATATAACAAGCTTTCGATTATTAATTTATAATCTTACTAAAAAAGCTCCTAAAAGGAGCTTTTGTTTATAAAGTTTTTTAGTGTTGGCGTTTGAATGTGCCTTGGCCAATCGCTTTCTCTACAAGTTATTTCAGCATAATCAACATTATAGTTAATTGATTTTTGAATATTTTCAGTTATCACACGATAAAGATAGTCGCCGTGAGAGAATTTTACATATGGAGCGCTTATTGAATTATCAATTTTTATAATAATTCTCGATACATCCATCTTAGTTATTACATATTCGTTGCTACCATTTTTGATTTCCCACGCAAATTGTACATCCTGTATTTGATTTGTTTTTTGATTTTCTTTGTCTAAAAAATGAAAGAATTCTGTGTCTATTGAGGATGTGTTATTTTTTTGAAAAACCAATTCTTTTAGTCTGTGTTTGCTATCATTGAATATAGGATCATTTGCCTCTTCTAATTCTGCTCGGCGCATATTATTATTCATATGTTTATTGACTGCGCAAAGTCCATAAATTGCGGCAGATATTAAACAGAGCGACATTAAAAAATACAAGATTGTTTTCATTCGTTCCTCCATTTTTTTATCTTATTGTTAGATTAATCCACGTTAATTTTTTTGTCAATATGTATTAGTATAAATTTAAAGTAAGATTTTAAAATTATTTTAGAAAAATTTTTCAATAAATAATCATGAAAATTACCGCTTTAATTCGTATTATTAGTATGAATTAGTATATTAGAATTGCACCCATTCGTATCTCTTGACAAAACCCTTTACATGATATAAAATTTGCTATATAATATTTATCAGTTATCCACACTTAAATATTAATAAAAAACCTTGTCTAAAGAAGCTAAAAAAATTATAATAAATTTTTCAAGCGGGTCCTAAAACCTTATTCTACCTTTATATAAGGCCGCTTGATTAGAGCGGTTTTTTTAACTCTTTAAAAACAGGCAATATAACTAGTAACTAGTAGTAACAAGAAAGCAATTATTTAAGATTTGTTTAGGTAATTAAACTATTAATCTGCTTAGAAACTTCTTGCCATAATTGCTTTACTACTGATTAGTGATTATATTGACAGAACATTGAAAATTTAGATCTAAACACCAAATAAAAAAATAACACGAAACATAAGAAACGTTTTATGTTTCAGTGATTGCAATTTTACAAAAGGGTGTATGGTGGATGCCTTGACAATAAAAGACGATGAAGGACGTAGCAGCCTGCGATAAGCTTCGGTTAGGTGGCAAGCAACCTTTGATCCGGGGATTTCCGAATGGGGTAACCCACTGACAAAGCAAAACTGTCAGTATCTTTGACTGAATAAATAGGTCATTGAAGGCAACCTGGGGAACTGAAACATCTAAGTACCCAGAGGA
>CAZWKI010000033.1:0-11375 GCA_964634645.1 uncultured Gammaproteobacteria bacterium
AATCACTGTCCAAATAAGTAATATGGTCCAAATCAGGATTGTTTGATAGAACATAATGGGTAAAAACTGAACCCAATGTCCAACAATACTCACCCCAAGTACGATTACTCTTGGCTATTAGTAATTTTTCATCTTCTATGGTTTCCAATGAAATTAAAACAACATTTTTTAAATTTAATTTAAATAATAATTCAAATGTATCTTTGTCTAAACATAAAATCCACAATTTGAATTCTTCAACACAAGAAAACAAAGAATTATACAATGCTAATCCGCGCGTTAAATAATATTTATCAAACAAAGTACAAAAATTATATTTCATATTTTTTTGCATTAATAACATAATCCAGAGTTAACCAAGAATTTTTGAAAACAAAATCTAATATTATAAAAATAAGTTGTACTGGAAAACAAAACAAAAAAGCAATTAATAATTTAAAAATAAATTTTTTTGGATTAATTTCTTCAAAAATGAACGCTGATATTAATTGACCACAAACACCAAATAATCCAGTGGTAGCTTCTATTGTTTCAATTTTTAATCCGGCTTTTTCAAAAACTCTAATATGTTCATAACGAGTAAAACGACGAAAATCAAAAGGAGTTTCATGTTCGTTCCAAACAAAAGGCATGGTTAAAAAAATCTTACCGCCAGGTTTCAAAATACGATTTATTTCTTGCAGCAAAAAAATGGGGTCTTCCACATGCTCCAAAACTTGAGTACAAATAACAACATCAAAATTGTTATCAGAAAAAGGAATGATTTTTCCATCATAAAATTTATCTACATTTTTAGCTTCATCTTTGTGTCCACCACCTTCAACGTCAATACCAATATATTTTTCTAAATTTAAAAATAAATTTTGATAAGGTTTTCCTCCACAACCAATATCTAAAAAAATTTGTCCCGAAAAATCATTTTTGGCAAAAACTTTTATTTTGTTCAATAATCCATAGCGAGCAATAAAATAAGGATTGATAAACAAAGAATACCAGCTAGGCTGAAAAAAATGTTTTTTACTAATTTCTTTTAAATTGAACATAGCGTTTAAAAATTTTTACCTTTACATAGATAGATAGACTCTTTAGAAAGTAAATTGGGCCAAATAAAACGAGAAATATTTTTAAAAAATCCAAAATCTTTACGTTTGAGTATTTGAATATTATTATTTCTACAAAAATTTTTGAAATCCCTTAGACTTAATTGATGAATGTGACCTGTGTTATACCAAGTGTATCCAAAAAGCATCTTTCTCGGCATAATTCCATGAAATAATAGTTCTAAACGATTTTCAAAATAAGCAAAATTAGGAAATGATATAATTTGATATTTAGAAATTCTCATCATTTCTTTCAATAAAATCTCCGGATATTGAACCATTTGTAAGGTAACGTTACAAATAGCAACATCAAACTGCAAATCAGAATAAATTTTATAAGTGTCTAACTTATCTATTTCTCCTTGTCGAACATTAAACCCATTCTTCAAACAAAAATCAACACCGGACTGTGCAATTTCTATTCCTTCAATTTCAATATTTTTTCTTTCTTTTATATATTTAATTAAAGATCCGTTTCCACAACCCAAATCAATAACTTTTTTCATGTTTTTCAACCAATTGGAAATAATAAAAAATTCGGCTCTTGTATAAAAATCTTCTTTACTAAAATCATAGAAGCGATTATCATTTTTATTTGGTTCATCTATGTTGCTTTTGTATTTATACATTCTTTTAAAATTTTAAAATCTTTTTTAAATATCTTAAACCCTTTGCAAATAGATTCTTTTGTTTTTTGAAATAATAAATAACGGCTAGTTTAGCATCAATATTTTCTTTAATTTCAATTTTTTTTAATTCAATTTTAATATTTTCTACCTGGTCAGTTTTATTAGAATTACTTTCAATTTTACAATGAGTACCACTACCATCAAAACCAGAATTATAAATCAAGGATTCCCGTGGATAAAGAGTTAATTTATTTTTAAGAAAAGCTGAAGCATACCATCTAATTGCCCAAGAATTATTATGTCCTGCAATTTGATCTTTTAACATTTTGGTGTATGGATATGAACTATTAAAATCAAATTCTTTTGTTAATTTTCTTTTCTTCAATTCATTTAATAATTTCTGTCCATCTCCCTCAAATAAGTCCCAACCACGTTTCCATGTAGCCCAGCCCCAACAATCAGCACCCTTAAGAAAATACGTTTCTGGTAATTTCACTTTAACTGGATAAATGTAACTATGAATACTTATTACTTGGTCCTCTTTCTCATATAAATTAAGAGCATTATTAACATATTGCAAAAAATATTTAGAAGTAACCATATCATCCTCTAAAACAATAATTTTCCCATATTGATTAATAATTTCGGTAACACCAGTGATGATAGATTTGGCAAGGCCAAAATTTTCTGGACGTTCAACAATTCTCACGCTTTTAAAACCAGAAATTGTTTTTAAATAGTTTCTGACTTCTTTGACTTTATCCATCCCCATTTCATTCTTGGCTGCATCTGAAAAAATTATTAAATCGCTTTCTGATGCTAAAATATTTTTTTGCAAAGCAAAAACGGTTCGACTAGTATGTTCGAGACGATTGTACACAAATAGAACTATTGGGGCTAAATTCATATTTAATTTATTATTTTTCAAATTTTAACCAGTGTTCCCATTTTTCGGAAAACGGGATCACTCCATCTGAGGCTCAAAAGTATAAATTATGCCTTTGGGGATATACGGTTTCAAACACTATCACATTTTTGAAAAAAGGTACAAAAAATCTTTTTAAATCTTCCATATTTTTAAATTCATATTCATGTTGCTCTAAAAACTTACCCATTGTTTTTTCAACAATGGTGTATCCACTTAAAATACCCTCTGATTTAAGACGTTTTTTAATATTATTAATAATATGCGGAATTTCTTCTGTTGTAAAATGTTCAATAGCCGCATCCCAAACAATATTGTCATATACACCTGACGGCATGTCGGTTCTAATATCTGCTAAAACAAATTTTAAATTAGGAGCATTATTTTTTCTTTTAGCTATATTTATTGCATTTTTATCAAAATCACAAGCCACAATACTATTTACTAATCCACTATAAAAATTACAAGCATTAAAACCATCTCCACATGCCAATTCGAGCACGTCGCCATCTCTTTTTAAAGCAAGTGAACCAAAAACACCTCTTTCTAACCAAAATGATATTCTTGATTTTTGCCAGTGATAAAATAAATCTATACTGTGATCAAAAAATTCTGGATTTTGAGGAATACCCCAACTGGCATAAAACAATCTTTTGTGTGCCGACGCTACCCATTTTTTAGCAATTAATGATTCTAATTCAAGTATAAACACAACTATCGGTTTGAAAATTTTAAAATCTTTAATATTGTTTTTTTCATATTGTTTTTTGCACTATTAGTATATATCCATTTTTTTTTGAAAAAGGAAACTTAATGTATGTCCATAAAAAAGCTAACACCATATTGATAAAATATTTTATATTAGAATTGCAATTATTAAAAATTTTATAATTTTGTTTTCGATACCAACAAGTAACTACTTTTAAATTACCTTTCCCAACTTTTTGTTGTTGTCTATTCTTAAAATAATTTAATATAGTTTCTGGAGGATATGGGCGGACATGGTCAATATCCAAATAAAAATCAGGGTGCATTAAAGGGCTTCTGATAATAATGTATCCACCCGGTTTTGTGATTCTATGTAGCTGATCTAAAACCTGACTAATTTCAGGGTATTTAAAATGCTCAATAACGTGAGAGCAATGAACAATATCAAAACTTTCTGAGGGATATGGTAAAGATATTACGTCAGCAATAATAGTCTTTAGACCCAAATCACTTGTTCCTTTTGCTAAATCAGGATTTATTTCAACACATTCAATATCAATGTTTTTATAATTTTTATGTATTTTGAGAGCAAATCTACCCAATCCAGAACCAACTTCTAAATATTTCCAGGTTTTGCTATTTTCTAATTTTTCCAAAAAATCAATAATCGGTTTATCTTCTTGATTACTGGCTTCATCAACGAATTTTTGTTTTAAGTATAAAAAATTTAATTTCATAAATAAAATATTATTAATCTTTGTTTTTTAGGCTATCAGCATGTAAACTAGCCAATTTAATCACCATTGGCGACATGCGACTCAACATTTTTCCTCTATGTATTAAAGTTGCAAACATCCCGTTAGCTAAAACTATCCTAAAATTTTTATCTTGTTTGGTCCTTTTTCGCATTTCTTCTGATTGTGAAACATCTGTTGTAAATTCTAAATCATAATCAATGAAAGATTTATAACCATCATTCCTGTTAGAAATATATTTTTTGTTAATAATCTTATACAAGCGACGACGTATAAATTTACGCCAAATTTTTCCACAAATATAAAGCATTTTGTCTATTATTTTTCCATATGATTTGGGAGGATAAAATATTTTATCTAAGAAAAAACGAATACCCTGTCGCATAGCTTCTGACTCACGGAAAGTAGCATCTATTGGCAAAGAATCTTCCCATTGTTTAATGTTGTATTCAATCAAATCTTGTTTACCTGATAAAATATCATTTAGGACCTCGATCTTGCTTATTGGAGCCTCTGGCCAAATACTAGTATCTTCAAAATCAGATGGAACGGTTTCACTTAAATCCAATGATGGTATGAAGGTACGCCAGTGATAAAAGCGAACCGCTTTCAAAAGGTGTTGCCAATTGTATTTCATATTTAAAATAGCATCTAATTTTTGCTTATATTCTTCTGGATTAGTAGCAACTTGAATAAAATCGTCATCTGGGTAAAACATATTACCCGTACACGAAAGAACGGGAATTCCAAGTCTTGCCGCTTCCTGACCCATCAATGACCAAGATACGAGACAAATATCTGCTAACTCCATAAGATCATAACTAGAAATCGGATCATCTGGCCAAATAATTATAAAATTAGGATTATTTTCAACAAATTTTTCTTTCAATTGCTTCAAATGCTCTGAGTCAAAACCAAACTGTTTTTTTCCTTCACGAGGATGAATTCTAACTACAATTTGAATATCATTCCGGCTTTTTGCATAATTACGCAACATATTAAGCCATTCAATTTGATCTGAAAATGCGTCTGTAATATGATTATCCTCTGTCCATATTTTCATAGCAATTTCTACGCTTTTTCTTTCATCTTGACTACTGGTGTATGCTATTACAATTTTTTTACCAAGATTTAATTTTATTTTCTTTAAAATACCGCTAGGATTATCTTTCTTGTGTAAAGAAAATATATGTGAACCAATGCCATACATTCTAAATATTGTGTCATTCCAACACTCTAAAACATCATTTGCTTTTATGGAAATATTTTTAATTTCTTGCCACTTTTGACAATGTTTATAACGCCAATATTCACAAGTAGATTTCCAGATCATAAATCTAGATGTATCAATATTGAAATGAACGGGATAGGTCATTGCCATTCTTCGTATATTATTAATTTTTGCGACATATCTCACGGCCTGAGATTGTGCATATTCATTAAAAGTTATAAGCAATGATGGCTTATAATGATTAATAATGTTTTCCATCATAACGATGGTTAACGCTGTATTCTTTATATATGACAAATAAATTTCTTTATTTTTTTTAGAAAGATTATCAGAATATGGATATTTTGTTTCCAATATGAAATCATATTGAGCAATTTTACCAACAGGAAAATCTTTAAAAATAATATCGACAATATTTTCACTTTCTATGGATGCAATATTATCAATTTCTCTAAATTTTTTTTCATCAATAAATTTTGAAAGATCAATGGGCGAAAAATTATAGTTTTTTTGAATTTTTTGAAAATATTTTAAACACTTTTTGCATATCCTAGATTTTTCTATATTTGACGGAACTGCAGATACTCTGTGCATTGACATTATGGGGCAGCGTATCATTTGTCCTGAACATTTAGTTATAAAAACATCTCCTCTGTTTTTTTTGACTGCATCGCCCAACACTACAAGACCCCTTGTAAATGGGTAAATCGCAACCTCTGGAATGAAAAGAATTGTAAAATTTTTTACTTGATTAATAGTATCCATAAAATTAGCATTTCTTTTTAATAAGGATAATTCTTTTATTTATTTTCTTTTGTTTTTTAAAAACACTTCGGCAATACTTAAATCAATTTTTTCATCTATATCTATAGATCTTATTCTCGGCATAATAAAGCCCAATTCATTGTCATTGAAACTAGTATTTATATTAATGTCTTTAACATTATTAATATAAATAGCCCCATTAATAGAAAAAAATTTCCCCATATCCTGGCGTCTCACATCGCTGCGTTTTTTTAAAACACGTTTTAATTGATTATTTTTTTCCATCACTCTGATCAAAATGGGGTGGCTTTCCACCTCGCATACACTAACCGTGCTTTTGCATTTATTTTTAACAAAAAATTCCAACGATCTGTCTATGTCTTCGCAACTTCTTAGCGGCTGTGTTGGCTGTAATAAAATAAGCACATCGTAATTTTCTCCAATGCCTTTAAGGAAATTGATCGCATGAATAACGGCATCTATGGTTTTTGATTTATCGCCGGACAGTTTATTTGGTCTCATAAATGGAACTCTCGCACCAAATTTCTCAGCAACCTTCTTGATCTTATTGCTATTTGTACTTACAACGACACTGTCAATATAAAGACTTTTGAGAGATTCCTTTATCGAATATGCTATAAGGGGTTTTCCAGCAAGATTAATTATATTTTTATTTTTGATTCCCTTACTTCCTCCTCTAGCTGGAATTAATGCCAATACTTTTTTATTAGTAATCATATATTACATAATTATTTTTTCTGTTAATTAAATCTTCTTTAAGTTTACTTACATCTGTAATTTCATTAAGTACTGATTTAAGCTCTAATATTTTTATCAATAATCTTTGATAAGTAACTTCACTTCCATGAAATCCGTCTAGCATTTCATTGTCCGTAGAATCACACGCTTGAAGATTAGAAAAATCATATATTTCATAATTGTACTTGCTAAATATTGGTTTTACTTCTGGATAAATTTTATCTAAATATTTATAATTACCACTATCTGTCATTCTTTGATAGACTTTATTGGCAAATGGAGGAAGAAATGCAACAATTTGAATATGATTTTCTTTGCAAAATTTTAAAAACTCCTCTAACTCTATTAAGGCCTTTTTATTAACATCCACACCATATTCAAAGGGACTTTTTCCATTTGTAATTCTATCATAAGTATCCTGATAATCATAATCACTTGCTGTTTTGTCTTCACTTATCAATTTATCAATTTGATTTCCATAAGACATGCTTCCATCATTGAGAAATCCCTTATTATTAATTTTAGCATTAAGTCCAATTTTATTTAAAGAAAAATCTTCTAAAAGTCTAATGAAATTATATTTGTGATTAAATAGGTCTTTATAAACATTAAAAATGTCTCCCGATTTTGGATAAAAAGAAAAACTTTCTACCCATGATGATTTTGATTTTGTTTTATTTAAATTATCATGTCTTTCATTTAACATCCATTGATCTAATCCAATTATAATATATTTGGGATAATTAGATTTTGGAATACTATCTAAAAATGATCTGTAATCATTTATTCCCAAAATAGTATAACCCGCATTATAAAAGGTTGAATTAAACATCTGTTCCCTAAATTGTAAAACCCTTGAAGATCCAAGGATCCAAACATCTCTTTTGGGATACAAATTTAGATAAGTCCATTTCATATAATGATAATTATTTTCATTATATGCATATCCTATTAAATATTTTTCTTTATGGTTCAAAAAATGGTCTATTTTGAAAAAATTTTCTTTTGAAACAATGAGAACGCTTATGGGAATCAGCGTAAATAAAAATAGTGGGAATAAAAAAATAACTATATTGATTAAAAATTTTTTCATATTAAAATTGAAAATAAATAAATTGTTGTTCTTTGACTCCAAGATAAAATGTGAGAAAAAGTATTGTGTAATAAAAAAACCAGCGTACGGGTCTTGGCCAATTTGAGCCCAAATTAGAAATTGCAAATTGCCTTTCTCTTCCAAACCACTCAACAATAAAACAAATCAATACCAACAAAATAACCTTTTTTGGAAAAATTTCAAATGTCGAAAACAATGACATAGAAAATATTTTTGAAATATAATTTAAAGCATGCATGAGATTTATTGATCTAAAAAAAATCCAAGCAAAAGTAACTAAAATAAAAGTTATTACTATATTTATTATTTCTTTTGTTTTTGGTAAATATCTGCCTGCGGCAACAATTTCTAAATTTATTCTATTCTTTTTCAATAATAAAAGAGGCAAAAAATAAATTGCGTGTAAAGCACCCCAAACTATAAAAGTCCAATTTGCTCCATGCCAAAAACCACTAACTATAAAAATAATAAAGGTGTTTCTAATTATGAGCCACTTTGTACCCCTACTTCCACCCAGAGGTATATATAAATAATCTTTAAACCATGACGAAAGTGAAATATGCCAGCGCCTCCAAAATTCTGCTATATCTCTAGAAAAATATGGAAAAGCAAAATTACGCATTAATTTAAATCCAAACAACCTAGATATACCAATTGCCATATCAGAATAACCAGAAAAATCTCCATATATCTGAAAAGCAAAAAATATTGCTCCTAAAAATAATGTGCTACCTCGATAATCATTGTAATTATTGAATATCAAATTGACATATATAGCACAACTATCTGCAATTGCAATTTTTTTAAATAAGCCCCAAAGTATTTGTCTTAATCCATCCACTGCATCATTGTACTCAAACTTACGTTTTGCATAGAATTGCGATAATAGATTTTTAGCCCTTTCTATTGGTCCCGCTACCAATTGAGGGAAAAAACTAACAAAGGCAGCAAACGCAATAAAATCTCGAGTAGGTTCTATTTTTTTTTTATAAACATCTATTGTATAACTTAAAGTCTGAAATGTATAAAAACTTATTCCTACTGGAAGAATAATATTTAGAGAATACACATTTATTGATAAGTTAAAAAAACTAAATGCCGCCTTAAAACTATCTATAAAAAAATTATAATATTTAAAAAAACCCAGAAATCCTAAATTTACGATTATACTTATGTAAAGCAAAAACTTTCGCTTATTTATTTTTTGTTCTTTACCTAAATTTATGCTGATTATATAATCAATCAGAGTACTAAAAAGTATTAATGACAAAAATCTCCAATCCCACCAACCATAAAAAACATAACTTGAAACGACAATAAGTATGTTTTGGTATTTGAGATTTTTATTAAAAACAAACCAATAAAGTATAAATACTACTGGTAAAAATATTGCAAAATTTATAGAATTAAATAACATACCAATCTTTTTTGAGTAAATAAAAATTACGTATTTTCATTAAAATCAACAAATTTTTTCTGTAATGTCTTTTTCCAAATATTATCTTTTAGTATTATTTCTACAAACTTTTTTGTGCTATTTCCGTTTCCAAAATGCATTTGAACTACTCTATGTTTTTCTATTTTATCTATTGCTTTCAATATCGCATGTTCACTTTCATTGACGTGTTGGATATTTTTAAAAACATCCAATTTATACCTACCCTTTTGTCTTGTGCCAATATCGATTGTTGGAATACCATAAACGCCAGACTCTCTTATGCCTACACTCGAATTACCAATTATAAAATCCGCATTTTTAAGTAATATTAAAAAATGTTCGAATCGCATAGATGGATAAATTACAAAATTATTTTTATTTTTTAATTTTGTATATTCATTTAATATTATTTCAGAACCTAAATCGTTATTAGGATAAATAACAACAAATTTTTTATTTGATTTTTGAATAGCTTCTGTAATTATTTTAATTTTTTTTCCAATTTCATTATGCTCTGTTGTAACGGGATGATAAATAAATATAGCATATTTATCAAATTTTATTTTATAACGATTTTTAACTTCGTTAATAGAAGGTAAATTTCCATTTAGCATAATATCTATGTCTGGAGATCCTATAATAAAAATATTATTTATGTCTTCTCCCAACTGAATAATGCGTTTTTTTGCATCTTCGTTTGCCACAAAATGCAAGTGAGCAAATTTGCTAACAGCATGACGAATTGATTCATCAATAGTTCCTGTAATTTCTCCTCCTTCGATGTGAGCAACAATAATATTATTCAAAGCCCCAACAATAGCTCCAGCTAGAGCATCTATTCTGTCTCCGTGTACCACAATCATATCAGGATGAATATTGCTTATATATCCAGATAAATATGAAATAACTGAACCCAAATTTGCACTCATTTGATTTGAATAGCTTAGTCCATGAGCAACGTAAATATTTTTATAACCATCTTTAATAATTTCTTCGTAAGTAGATCCAAAAATTTTTAGTAAATGCATTCCACAAACAAAAACATACAAATCATAAAAATTATTTTGCTCAATGGCCTTCATGGTAGATTTTAGTTTTCCATAATCAGCTCTTGTACCAGTTATAAATAATATTTTTTTCTTTTGCATATTTTATTTATATTTCTATCATAGAATAATCTAAGTGGGTATCATTTTTTATATCACACAATGCTTTCTTGCCAATAATTTCTGAATACTTGTCTGCTCTTATTTGTCCGATTCCAGGTCTTTTTACCCATATATTTTTTTCTGTAAATATTTCTCCCCTAGAAATTGGTTTTATGGTAACTATTGTGGCAAAAGCAAAATCTATTGTAACTTGTTCTTCTGCTAAGTGTTTTTTTTCTCCACCCAACATAAGGGGTATTTCTCTAGCTGCCCCTATAAGCTCGATTAGGGATTGTTCATCCATTGAACAAACAATGTCTGGACCATTTCTCTTCATATTATCAGTAAAATGTCTCTCAACTAAATTTGCACCCAGGGCTAAGGCCGCAAAACACGCATTATTATTCAAAGTATGATCAGACAAACCTATTGGAACATCTTTAAATTTATCCTTCATTTGTTGCATTGCACCCAAACGAACTTGATGGGGCATTGTTGGATACAGGCTAGTTGTATGCATTAATGCATAACTTACATTATTACTTTTTAAAATTTCTACGGCTTTAATAATGCTAGCAAAATCATTCATACCGGTTGAAACAATCATTGGTTTCCCTAAACGGGCAACATATTCTAATAATGGGTAGTTATTCATTTCTCCCGAACCAATTTTAAAAGCTTTTACATTAAATTTTTCCAATCTTTTTGCGGCTGCCAATGAAAAAGGTGTGCTTAAAAAAACCATTCCCTTACTTTCAATATAATTTTTTAACTTTTTTTCATCTTCTTCTGACAAAGAGCAC
>CAZWKI010000034.1:0-10740 GCA_964634645.1 uncultured Gammaproteobacteria bacterium
TTGAAAAAAAAGAAAATTTCTTTGAACTAAAAACTCAAAATGGGAAAATTCTTGAATCAAAAACAGTATTGCTTGCAATTGGTACAAAACCAAGAAAATTAAATCTTGAAAGCGAAAAACAATTTCTTGGAAAAGGAATTGCGTATTGTGCAACTTGTGATGGTCCGTTCTTTAAAGAAAAAATTGTTGCTGTGCTTGGCGGGGGAAATAGCGCAATAACTTCTGCTATTTATTTAACAGAAATGGCAAACAAAGTTTATCTTATATATAGGGGTGAAAAATTAAAAGGAGAAATAGCTTGGATAGAACAGGCAAAATCAAACCCAAAAATCAATATAATATATAATACAAATATTATTGAATTTATTGGCGATAAAAAACTAAAAAAAATAAAAATTGATAATAAGTTTGAAAATTCTAATGAGATTGAACTTGACGGAGTTTTCATTGAAATTGGATCAGAACCAGATCTTGAAATCACAAAAAATCTAAATATTGAAACAGAAAATAATCATATAAAAGTAAATGCTGACCAATCAACAAGCGTTACTGGCATTTGGGCAAGTGGAGATATCACAAACGGATCAAATCATTTTAGACAAATTATTACAGCATGCTCAGAGGGTGCTATTGCAAGCGATTCTATTTTTCATTTTTTGCAAAAAAATAAATAATATAAAAAATGAATATTAAAAAAAAGATATTGTTTTTATTCCTGGTAATAATTATTGTTATTTTTTCTTTTTTATTTTACAAAACAAGTGCAAGGTCTTTTATAGAATTATTTTCAAAGGAAGAAAATACAAAAAATAGAACTTTTGAACAAAAAATAACAGACCATATAACTCTAAATAATTTAGAACAAAAAGAAATAGAAGTACAAAAACCTGTTTATATTATTTTTGTTGGAGACATAATGCTATCTCGCAATGTTGATGCAAAAATAAAAAAATACAAAGACTACAATTATCCATACAAAAATGTAAATGAGTACCTAAAAACAGGAGATATTGTCTTTGGAAATCTAGAAACAGCAATTACTCCTGGAAGAGCAATAAAAACTGGTGAAATGACTTTTCGTGCAGACCCTGAAAACGCAATTGCGTTAAAAGAAAACGGATTTAGCGTATTATCACTTGCAAATAATCATACTCCTAATTTTGGAGAAAAAGGGCTGAAAGATACTATAAATTATCTTACAGAAGCTGGGATTAAATATGTGGGCGCTGGAAATAAAGAAATGGCAGAGGCGCCCGCTACAACGACTGTAAATGGCCTAAAATTCGCTTTTTTGGCCTACAATAGTCCAGATGTGGTTCCAAGTAGCTACGAGGCGGACGCAACTCGCTATGGCACAAATTTCATGGACACTCTAAAAATGCAAGAAGCTGTAAAAAAATCAAAATTAGACAATGATTTTGTAATAGTTTCAATGCATGCAGGAGTAGAATATAAAAATATTGCAAATAAATATCAGTCTGATTTTGCTCATGCTGCTATTGATGCGGGAGCAGAAATGGTGATTGGTCACCATCCTCACGTTGTTCAAAATGTAGAAAAATACAAAGATAAATATATTATTTATAGTTTAGGCAATTTTATTTTTGATCAAATGTGGTCACAAAATACAAGAGAAGGAATGATAGCAAAATTTACTTTTGACGAGTCAGGAGTAATAAATACAGAATTCAAGCCAGTTATAATTTATGATTACTCCCAACCAAAAATCGTAGAAGGAGAAGATGCGACTAGAATTTTAAGTAAGTTGCAACTTTCAAATATAAAATAATAAAAACCATGAAAATTAAAAAAATAATCAACCAGTTAATACTTGTTATTTTTATATTAGTATCTATATTTTTAACATATCTAGTTATAAGGGGACTATATCATAATATTTTGTATCATGGTTCGAGTGCATTTGGTGGCATTGGTGGCTTACTTTTAATAATGATTACTTTTATTGGGGTTCCCTTTGTAATTATTTTCCTTATTTTTAGTATAATAAGCAAGTATACAAAAATTTTTTATTTAGTTATTTCTTGTTCGATTTTTTTAATATTAATTTTTGGATATTTAATTTTTCCAATTCATAGAAATAATATTAATAATAAAATTTTAGATATAAATAAATTAGTAAAAGAAAAAAACGACATATCTCTGTGTGTTAATATAAAAAAATTATATTGGTTCAAGGAGAAAACTATACCAAATCAAAAGGCTCAACATGTTAATGCACTAGTCAATTGCATAGAAACAAACGCCCTTTATAATGACAATGCGGACAAATGCTATGAATTAGATAAATATAATATGGATAAATCAAAATGCGTATATTCGGTAATAAAAAAACGTGCTAAAGATAAAAATGATATAAATATATGCCAGGAATTAGATAAATATTCGCCGACTTATTATGGTAAAGAATTATGTATTGAAACTTTTTAAAAATTTATAAATTTTAATAAAAAAGGCTAATTTTATTTATTTTTATTTATTTTACATTCTGCTATAATTCCTACATGGAAACCTTAAAAACACCACTTGCAGACCGAATGCGGCCTCAAAAATTTGAGGATTTTTTAGGACAAGATGAAATACTTGGAAAAGATAAACTTCTTCGTCGTGCCATAGAACAAGATTCAATTCCTTCAATGATTTTTTGGGGGCCACCAGGAAGTGGTAAAACAACTCTTGCCTCAATTATTGCAAAAATGAGTAAATCAGAATTCAAAGAATTAAGTGCAACTCAAAGTGGTGTGAAAGAATTAAAGGAAATAATGGATGTTGCAATAGAAAACAAAAAATCTGAAATAAAAACAATTGTTTTTATTGATGAAATACATCGCTGGAACAAAAAACAACAAGACTCATTACTTCCTCACGTTGAAAAAGGAAATATAATCTTAATAGGTGCAACCACCGAAAATCCAAGCTTTGAAGTAATAAGCGCATTACTATCTCGTTGTCGCGTTTTTGTTTTGAAACAACTTGAAGTTGAACACATTGAAACAATTAAAAAATGCATTAAAAAATAAAGATAGGGGATTGGGTGATTTAAATCTTAAAATAGACAAAGCTACAATCAATCTTCTTGCTCAAATGTCAAATGGAGACGCAAGAACAGCTCTTAATGTAATAGAATACGCATCTACGCTTTCAAAAGACAACAAAATCACAAAAGATGAGCTAAGAGAAGCCTTCCAAAAATCATATTTAATGTATGATAAAAACGGAGAAGAGCATTATAATGTTATTTCAGCGCTTCACAAATCAATGCGTGGAGGAGACGCAAATGCGAGTATTTATTGGCTTGCTCGCATGTTAGAAGCAGGAGAAGATCCACTCTACATTGCAAGAAGAATCGTAAGATTTGCATCAGAAGATATTGGCCTTTCAAATTCTCGCGCACTTGAACAAGCTGTCTCAGCTTATAATGCTTGTCATTTTATTGGGCTTCCTGAGTGCAATGTAATTCTAGCTCAAGCCGTTGTATATATGGCAAAATGCAAAAAATCAAATGAACTCTATGTAGCATATCAAAGAGCAGCAAAAGATGTACAAGAATTTGGAAATTTACCAGTTCCACTTCACATAAGAAATGCCCCTACAAAATTAATGAAAAATCTGGGGTATGGAAAAGATTATAAATATAGTCCTGATTATGATTACAAAGAAGAGCAGACATATCTTCCAGAAAAATTAAAAAACAAAAAATATATAAAATAAATTTTGGATTATGAATAACAAATTTCTAATAAATTTCAAAATTAAATAATTAATTAATTTATTCATCATTAAAAATTCAAAATTAAACAATTAAACTTATGCTCACACTAAAACAAGTAAAAGAAAACAAATTTGTTCAAGAATTTATAAATCAATCAGAAAAATATCTAGATGCTATTGGTTTTACTGATCACGGAAGAAGACATATAAGCATTGTTTCTGATCGTGCTAGATCGCTTGCAAAATCTATTGGATTATCTGAAAAAGAACAAGAAATGTGTGCAATAGTTGGCTATTGTCATGATATGGGAAATTTCTTAGGAAGAACAGATCATCATTACTGGAGCGCCATGCTATTTATGCAAACATTTCTAAAAGAAATAAACGATCCAAAAGAATTATCAATAATAATGCAAGCAATAACATCTCACGATAAGAATGAACTAAAAATTGTAAACGCTGTTTCTGCGGTACTAATTCTTGCGGATAAATCAGATGTTCATAGAACAAGGGTAAAAACCAAAAAAATAATTGATATAAATAGTGATATTCACGATAGAGTAAATTATGCTGCAATAAAAAATGATTTTTCTGTAAACAAACAAAAAAAAGAAATAAAACTAAAAATTCAAATTGATACAAAAATTACAAGTCCAATGGATTATTTTGAAAAATTTATAGAACGTATGACCTTCTGTAAATTAGCAGCAAAATTTTTGGGTTACGACTTCAACCTTATAATAAATAATTTTAAGTTGTCTTAAAAAAACTAATATAATAATAAATAAAAATAATTCTCTTTGCATTAGTATAATTAGTATAAATTTGTATATTGGCATCGTGTATTGACTTTTTAAAAACACTTGTTCCATGCAAGTGTCTTTAAATTTCTTAAATACTACATATTGTGGTAAAATAATTAACACATAACAAAATAAAGATTAAAATAAAAAAACCTCAAAAAAAATGAAAATTTTAACATCCATAACAACTACAAATAAAAATTATATTCAAAAAATAAAAGAACTTGAAAAATTCAAAATAAAAGAAGCTGCGTTATTTTTAACTCTATATGCCACGCAAGATGTTAGAAAAAATATATACAAAAACCTTCTAAAATATGGAATAACTTCAATTCCCGTTGTTCATTTAAGAAGCGATATGAAGGAAAAAGAAATAGAATATCTTATAAAAACATTTAAAACGAAAATGTTTAATACTCACCCAAAAGATCATCTGGGTCTAGAAGATTCAAAAGCAATAAAAAAATACAAAAAATTAATATATCTTGAAAATATAGAAATTTGCTCTATAAAATATGAAATAAATGATTTTGCTGGAATATGTTTAGATGTTTCACATCTTCATGACTCTATATTAAATAAAAAGGGCTTCCCAAAAGAAACCATAAAAATACTCAAAACTCATAAATGTGGATTTGCGCACATAAGCGCAATCAAAAAGAAGGCCTTTTTTGACAATTATCAAAAAAAAGCTACTAATGGATCTCATTTTTTTGAAAATGTAAATGAGTTTAATTATATAAAAAAATACAAAAAATATTTACCAAAATATCTTGCTCTTGAAGTAGAAAACTCTATTGAAGAACAACTTTTGGCAAAAAAACATATTGAAAAAATTTTAAAATAAACATAAAATGTACTTATTTTTTGACACCGAAACAACTGGACTACCCATCAACTGGAATGCGCCTATTTCAGATATTGAAAATTGGCCAAGGTTGGTTCAAATTGCTTGGATGCAATTTGACTTGTCTGGAAATGAAATAGCAACAAAGGAATATATAATAAAACCAGAAGATTTTTTTATTCCTCATGATAGTGCAAAGATTCATGGCATATCAACAGAAACTGCACTTTTAAATGGTGTAGAATTAAGGGCTGTTTTAAATGAATTTGAAAGAGCACTTAGAGTATCAAACTTTTTAATAGCTCATAATATAAATTTTGATTATAAAATTGTCGGGGCTGAATTTTTGAGAAAAAAAATAAATACAAAAATTTCTCAAATTGAAAAAATATGTACAATGGAAAAATCAGCAGATTTTTGTAAAATTCCTGGAGGAGAATCAAAGCCTTTCAAATTTCCAAAATTATCAGAATTACACTTCAAACTTTTTAATTCTGATTTTAAAGATGCTCACAATGCAATGACAGATGTAAAAATATGCGCCAAATGCTTTTTTGCATTACAAAAACTTGGTGTAATAGAAAAACACAATGAAAAAAAAGAAGAAAAAAAACGATCTCTTACACAAGGAATATTATTTTAAATTTATGAATTTGGAAAATATAGAAAAAATACTAAAAAACAAAGAAAAATATAGATTAAATCAGCTAAAAAAATGTATATTCCAAGACCTAATAGAGGACTGGGGAGATGCAAAAACACTATCAAAAGACCTAAGGGAAGAGCTAAGTAATTCTTGCTCTCTTTTTATAAATGCAAAAATAAGTAATTTCGGAGATACAAAAAAAGCACTTATCACTCTTTCTGATAATACAAAAATAGAAACCGTTCTTCTGTCTCATAAAGATAATAGAAATACTGTTTGTGTTTCGTCTCAAGTCGGATGCCCAATGAAATGTGAGTTTTGTGCAACAGGAAAAATGGGCTTTATAAGAAATTTAAATAAATATGAAATAATAGAACAAGTGCTCTTATTTGCAAGATTGCTCAAAAAACAAAATGAAAAAATCACAAATATAGTATATATGGGAATGGGCGAGCCATTTTTAAATTACGAAAACGTAATTGAATCAATAAAAATCTTAAATGACAATAATGCTTTTAATATTGGAGCAAGAAAAATTTCTATATCAACATGTGGCATAACAGAAGGAATTTTGAAACTTTCAAATGAAAAAATGCAAATCAATTTAGCAATATCGCTTCACGCTCCAACGAATCTACTGCGAAACAAATTAATGCCAGTAAATAAAAAATACAGTATAGAGATAATATTGAAGGCTGTTGATGTTTATATAGAAAAAACAAATCGCAGAGTAATGTTTGAGTATGTCATGATAAAAGATGTAAACGACTCTAAAGAATATGCCATAGAGCTATCTAAACTAATGAAAAAAACACTTTATATGCTAAACATAATAAAATACAATGAAACTGGCAATTTCAAGGCAACAGATGATAAAAAAATAACTGAATTTATACAAATATTACATGATAATGGTGTAAAATTAACGCTTAGACACAGCTTTGGAAATGAAATAAAAGCAGCCTGTGGACAACTTGCCACAAACAATAAATAAAATAATATTTTATTTATATAAATATAAAAAACATTAAAAAATGGGCTTAAAAATGCCTATTTTTTATCTATTGACAGTATAAAAGTAGGAGAGTAGGGTAAAAGTATAAATAGCCGTCTTATTCTTAATGGCCGTCATTATAATAAAATATAATTAATATAAATATATGACAATTAGATTTATAATCACAATTATTGTTGCTATATTTAATTTAATTCTAGCCCTTATAATATATAAAAAAAATAGAGGCAAGACAAAGTCTGTGTTGTATTTTATACTCTTTTGTATTTTTGCCTTTCTATGGTCTTCAAGCGTTGCCGCAACTTTTATTTCAAAAAACGAATTAACATATCTTTTATTTACCAAACTTTCATACTTATTTGCTGCTGAAATATTTATAATATTCTTACTTTTTTCTTTTGAATATCCTTATCAAATAACTAAACTTAATAAGTTTTTAACATTTATAGTTATTTTTTTATCTATTATAATTTTTTATTCAATAGTATCTAATTGGTTGTTAATAAAAGTGGAAAAATTTCCATTTGGTTTTCACGAAATAGAAAACAAAATTCCTCTGTTATTATATGGAATATTTTTATTCTTTATTCTAATTTGTAGTTATGGTATTTTAATAAAAAAATATTTATCTGCAGAAGGGATAAATAAAAAAAGACTATTTATAATTATTATTGGTACATCCATACCTTTTATATTTGGATTAATATTTGATTGGTATGTCGTTTATGTCGGCAGATACGATCTTGATAGAAACGGCCCATTATTCGCAATTCCATTAGACTTGTCGATAATGTATTTATTGTTTAAAAAAGATAACTAAAGATTCAAAATGATTAAAATACTTACAATATTTTATGGGGGGACAGGAATTTTTGATAAAAAGGATGGTTTTATATATGTAGAAAAAGAAAGCGATCTTATATCCTGGGAATCAAAAATTCCAGAAATTTCACTTATAGCAGATACAAGAGACAATCTTATTATACAAAAGCAAAGAGAAACAATAGAAACAGATAGTGTTATAAAAATAGCCACACATATAAAAGAAAAAATAAAGGAATATGATGGTGTTTTGATAATTCACGATGTAGATTCAATTCCAGTACTTGCAAATCAATTATTTTGGCTAATACAAAATCCCAAAAAACCAATTGTAATAACGGGTTCTAATGTAATAGAACAAGAAACGGGCCTTTTAGCAGATTTATCTTTTAAGG
This sequence comes from uncultured Gammaproteobacteria bacterium, assembly GCA_964634645.1. GTDB lineage: Bacteria > Patescibacteriota > Patescibacteriia > UBA1558 > S5-K13 > CAZWKI01. The sequence continues at coordinate 8,258 of CAZWKI010000034.1, forward strand.
CCAATCTAATAAATGCCGTTCAATTAATAAACAATGGCTTAAAACAGATAAGTGTTATTTATGGAAATAGGGTTATAAAGGCTCCAAAAATTACAAGAAACGCACTTCATGATCTCAATATATTTGATTCTATCGATAATACATATTCTGCCAAAATTGATTTTGGATTATCCATTGAAGTAGAAAATGAAACAAAAAAAGAAACAAAATATTACAATGAATTAAATGAAAATTTTCTTTTTTTTGAAACAATTCCCGAGTTAAAAACTCTAGATACAATCTTATCAAAAAATAGTGGGGTGGAAGCAATAATTTTCAAATCATGGCCAAATCAAATGATAAATAGAGAAAAATTTGTAAAAATAATAAAATTAAGTCAAAAAAATAAAAAAATTCCGATATTATACAGTCCCGTTGGATTTAGTAAAGATTTTTTCAAACAAACAGTTGTCACTGTAAGCAAAATAACTCCCGAGTGTCTCTGTGCTAAATTATCTTGGATATTAGGTCAAACAAAAGATGAACAAAAAATAAGGGAACTTCTAAAAGAAAACATTCAAGGAGAATTTTTTGAATAAAAATATATGAAAATTTATTATTGCGCCAATTTAGAAAAATTCAAAGACAAATACTGGGAACAGAGATATTTTTTAATAAATCAGCTGCTTGTAAAAAATGGCGTGAACCTACTTAGTAATATAGAAAAAGTTGTTACAAAAGGTGAAATTGAAGCAAGAAAAAGCATCAGCTATGAACAGATTGAAGCTGTAATAATAGAGGGAACAGAAACTTTTAGCGATATGATTTATATTATTGCAACAGCGCTAGCTTATAAAAAACCCGTTTTATATTTAATGGAAAAAGGACATTTGATTCCAGAACAACTAGAATATATAAGAAAAGATGAAAATCTTGGAGAAAACTTCTTTTTAAAATTTTATAAGCCTGATAAAAAAAATATTGAAAGTATAATTCTTGATTTCTTAGAATTGTTAGAATCTGGAAATTTAATGCAAGAAAAAGTAAATGTAAAATTTACCCTAAGAATATCTCCCAGAATTGAAAGATATTTAAACTGGAAAGCGGTGGGAAACAAAAAAAGCAAAGCAAGATATTTAAGAGATTTGCTTGATAATTTTATGAAAGAAGATCCACAATACAAAACTTTTCTAAGAAAAATTCATACTAATTTCTAATATTACAAAAGCTTCACTTGATAACAAAAAACTGCTAAAATACTTATATGAATAGAATATTTTGACTACAAACTTGCAAAGAGCAATAAAGCAAGAAATTATTTTTTTGGCAAAAAAACATCTAAAACAATAAAATAAATGAGTAAAGTCAATATACTAAACGTCAATGTAGATAAAATAAACACAAAACAAACAATTGAAAAAATTGATTATTTTATAAATGACGAAAAACAGCATTATATAGTAACCGTAAATCCAGAAATAATTCTTAAAACTATAAAAGACGAAAAATATAGAGGAATTATAAATAATGCCGACATCGTAACTCCTGACGGAGGTGGAATAATTATTGGATCAATAATTTCAAATGACCCTATTTGGCATAGAGTTACTGGTGTAGACATGACTTACGAAATAATAAAACTTGCAGACAAAAATGGATATAAAATTTTCTTGCTTGGAGCAAAAGAAGGATATGCTCAAATAGCAAAAACAAAAATAGAACTAAAATACAAAAACATACAAATTGTTGGCGCCGAAGAAGGATTCAAAAATATAAAAAATATTAGCGAATCAGAAAATGAAGAAATTTTATCAAAAATAAACAAAAGCAAGGCGCAAATACTTTTAGTTGGATATGGTGCCCCATTTCAAGAAAAATGGATTTACGAAAATCTAAACAAAATGCCAGGGGTTAAGCTGGCAATTGGGGTTGGCGGGACAATTGATTTCATGTCTGGCAAAATTCCTAGAGCACCAAAAATATTAAGAAAACTTTATTTAGAATGGGCTTGGAGATTGGCGATAGAACCAAATAGAATAAATAGAATATTAAATGCAATAATATCTTTTCTATACAATCTAATAAAATGGAAAATACACACATTGAAACCACTGAGAGAAGTTGTGATTGGAGTTATACTAAACAATGATAATAAAATACTTTTAATTGACAGAGACTATGATAAAAATTATTGGCAATTGCCTCAAGGTGGTATAGAAAAAAATGAATCCCCAAAACAAGCGCTGCTGCGAGAGATGAAAGAAGAAGTTGGTCTAGAAAAATTGACAATTTTGGGAATTGCAAAAAAAATCAATAATTATTATTGGCCAATTCATTATATGGATAAGCAAAAAAAATCTTATGAAAAATTTTCTGGCCAAAAACAAATTATATATTTTTTGAGACAGACAGAAAAAGAAACTCCCAAATTAAATGAAGATTTTCATAAAAATTTCAAGTGGGTAGAAAAAGGTGAATTATTAAATACTGTCAATATAAATAGA
>CAZWKI010000035.1:0-10594 GCA_964634645.1 uncultured Gammaproteobacteria bacterium
AATTTTAATTAGTCTCTTTTATATTGGGACATGTAAAATAATGCCAACAATAAATCAATTAATAAAAAGACCAAGAAAAAATCCAAGACGTAAGGCGAAAATGGCAGGTCTTAAAGTTACCTCAAACACACTAAGAAGAACAAAGAAAATCAGCAAAATAGGATCTCCCTTCAAAAGAGGTGTTTGTGTAAAAGTTACCACAACTACACCAAAAAAACCTAATTCAGCTCTAAGAAAAATAGCAAGAATAAGGCTTTCAAATGGTCAGGAAGTAACAGCATATATTCCAGGTGAAGGACATAACTTGCAAGAGCATTCTATAGTAATGATTCGCGGAGGCAAGGTAAAAGATTTGCCTGGTGTTCCTTATCATGTGGTAAGAGGAGTTTATGACACTCAAGGAGTTCAAAATAGAGCTCAAGGAAGATCTATTTATGGAGCCAAAAAACCAAAGGAAAAGAAATAATTATTAAAATTTCAGATTTCAGATTTTAGATTTCAGGTTTCAGAATTTTCTAAAATCTAAAATCTAAAACCTATTTACTAAAAATATGAGAGGCAAAAAATCTACAAAAAGAAAAATACAGCCAGATAAGAAATTTGGAAGTATTGTTATTGGTAAATTTATAAATTATATAATGCAAAATGGCAAGAAATCCGTTGCTCAAACTATTGTTTATGATGCAATTGATATAATATCCGAAAAAACAAAACAAGACGGACTTTCGGTATTTACACAAGCTATGAAAAACATTCAGCCATCTGTTGAGGTAAAAGGAAGAAGAATCGGTGGTGCGAATTATCAGGTCCCTATAGTTGTTTCGGGAGATAGAAAAAATATTTTAGCATTTAGATGGATAATTGAGGCAAGTAGAGGAAGAAAAGGAAAAAGAATGGCAGAAAAATTAGCAGATGAACTACTCGCAGCATTTAATAATGAAGGAGAGGCAATGAAGAAAAAATTGAATGTTCATAAAATGGCCGAAGCGAATAAAGCTTTTGCACATTTTGGATAATATATTTAGCCGCTTAGTTGCTTAGTTTATTTTTTAGAAAAGAATATTTTCCCGCTACGGTGGGATTTAGTGATAAATTCAAAATTAAAAATTAAGAATTCAAAGCTTAATTGGAAGTTGCCTGCCTGCCGGTAGGCAGGAAAATAAAAAATAGTAAATAAATTATATGCCGAGACAATATACATTAGAAAAAACAAGAAACATTGGAATAATAGCCCACATTGATGCTGGAAAAACAACGGTAAGCGAGCGTATTTTGTACTACACAGGAAAAAAACACAAAATAGGTGAAGTTCACAACGGTGAAGCTGAAATGGATTGGATGGAACAAGAAAAAGAAAGGGGTATTACAATTACATCCGCTGCGACTACTTGTTTTTGGGGCGATCATAGAATAAATCTTATAGACACTCCAGGACACGTTGATTTTACGGCAGAAGTAAAAAGATCTCTAAGGGTTCTTGATGGCGCCGTTATGGTATTTGATGGGGTTGCAGGCGTTGAACCACAATCTGAAACAAACTGGCGTTATGCAGAAGATTATCAAGTTCCAAGATTAGCATTCATAAATAAAATGGATAGAATGGGCGCTAATTTTTTATTTGATTTAAATTCAATTCACGAAAGACTTACAAAAAGAGCCTATCCGATTCAATTACCAATAGGAGCAGCAGAGACATTCAAAGGTATTGTAGACCTTTTGACGAGAAAGGCTTATATATATGAAGGGGATTTAGGAGACAAAGTTACAGAAACAGATGTACCAGAAGATATGAAGGGAGCCGTTGAAGAATATAGGGCCAAATTAATAGAGGCAATTGTTGAAAACGATGAAGTCGTTATGGAAAAATATTTAGCAGGAGAAGAAATAAGTCTTGAAGATTTAAAAATAGTACTCAAAAAAGCTACTGTATCAAATAGTATAGTTCCGGTTTTGACTGGATCAGCCCTAAAAAACAAGGGAGTTCAACAATTATTAGATGCAGTTGTAAATTATTTACCGTCACCGCTTGATATTCCCCCAATAAAAGCAATCAACAAAGATACGGGGGAAGAAATTCCAAGACATACCGATGATAATGAAAAACTTACAGCCCTTGCTTTTAAAATAGCAGTCGATCCTTTTGTAGGAAAACTTATTTTTGTAAGAGTTTATTCTGGTACACTTAAATCTGGTTCTTATATTTATAATTCTTCAACAGACACAAAAGAAAGAGTTGGTAGAATCGTAAGACTTCATGCAAATAGTAGAGAAGATGTAGATGAAATTTATGCTGGAGAAATAGCAGGTATAATAGGACTCAAAAATACAAAAACAGGAAATACGCTTTGTGCAGAAGGGGATAATATTTTACTTGAATCAATTACATTTCCAGAGACTGTTATTTCTATGTCTGTTGAACCAAAAACAAAACAAGATCAAGAAAAAATGGGCATTGCGCTTTCAAAACTTGGAGAAGAAGATCCTACGTTTAAGGTTAGAACAGATGAAGAAACACAGCAAACAATTATTGCTGGAATGGGGGAGCTTCACCTTGAAGTGCTTGTTGAAAGAATGAGAAGAGAATACAAAGTTGAAGTTAATACAGGAAAACCAGAAGTTGCATACAAAGAAACAATAAAAGAAATGGCTGAAGCGGAAGGAAAATATATCAAACAATCTGGTGGTCGTGGTCAATATGGTCATTGCTGGATAAAACTAGAACCACAAGAAAGAGGGAAAGGGTGTGAGTTTGAAGATAAAATTAAAGGTGGTGTTATTCCAAAAGAATATATCCCAGCCATTGAAAAAGGCGTAAAAGAGGCAATAGAAGAGGGTGTTTTGGCACACTACCCAATAATTGATGTAAAAGCGACTGTTTATGATGGTTCTTATCATGAAGTTGACTCATCTGAGGCGGCATTTAAGGTTGCTGGAAAAATAGCATTCAAAGACGCTTTTAAATCTGCAAAGCCAATAATATTAGAACCAATTATGAAAGTTCAAGTTACAACCCCAGAAAATTATATGGGAGATGTAATTGGAGATTTGAATTCAAAAAGAGGACAAGTAGATGAAATGATTGACAAGGGCAACATAAAAGTTATAAACTCAAGGGTTCCATTATCAGAATTGTTTGGATATGCAACAACGCTTCGTGGCGCTACCCAAGGTAGAGCTGGATATACAATGGAATTTGATCATTATCAAGAAGTTCCATCAAGAATCGCTCAAGAAATAATTGATGGAACAAGAAGATAGGGTTATTTTGTCAGTTACGTAATTTCGTAGCCGCGTAGCTGTAACTAAGAAATTAATGGCTAAGCAACTAACATGATAGATATAAATAAAATATTAGAAATAGTTGATTCTGAAAAAGAGGTTTTTCTTGCAAGAGAAGACAAGCCAATGGTTGTAATTATGCCATTTGATAAATACAATAAATTAAACAAAGAAAACAAAGTAGAAAAAGGTGATACAAGCAATCAGATTAATGTAAATAATGATTATATAAATAAGATAAGAAAATCTTTATTAGATGAATAAAAATAGTTTTTGTCCAACATTTGCATTTTTTGAAATAGTTTGCTAAAATTAATTCGCATTTTTATTTAAATAATATTAATAAGTACAATTATCTAAATTAGTGAATATTATTCACTATTATAAAAGGGAGAAATAAAATTATGGTCGAGTTTAATAGAGACAAAGTACATGTAAACGTTGGTACAATAGGACACGTTGACCATGGAAAAACAACGCTTACAGCTGCTATTTTGCAAGTTTTAAAATCTAGTGGTGGGGTCGCTCAAGATAAATCAGTAGATCAAATTGATAATGCCCCAGAAGAAAAAGAAAGAGGAATTACAATTGCTACCGCTCACGTTGAGTATGAAACAGAAAAAAGACATTATGCTCACGTAGATTGTCCAGGACATGCCGACTATGTAAAAAATATGATTACAGGAGCAGCACAGATGGATGGAGCAATACTTGTTGTTTCAGCTGCAGACGGAGCTATGCCTCAGACAAGAGAGCATATTCTTTTGGCATTACAAGTTGGTGTTCCTTATATTGTTGTATTTTTAAACAAGGTTGATCAAGTAACCGACCCAGAACTTATTGATTTAGTTGAAGAAGAAATAAGAGATTTATTAACAAAATATGAGTTTCCTGGGGATACAACCCCAATTATAAGGGGTTCTGCACTTAAAGCTCTTGAGGATCCAAACGGTGAAGCTGCAAAACCAATATTAGAACTTATGAAGACTCTTGATGAATACATTTCAGATCCAGTAAGAGAATTAGACAAACCATTTTTAATGCCAATTGAAGATGTGTTTTCAATTGAAGGAAGAGGAACAGTTGTTACAGGAAGAATAGAAAGAGGGCTTGTAAAAATTAGTGATGAAGTCGAAATAATTGGAATAAAAGATACAACAAAGACAGTTGTAACAGGTATCGAAATGTTTAATAAATCTTTGGGTCAGGGACAGGCAGGAGACAACGCTGGAATTCTTTTAAGAGGTACAAAAAAAGATGAAGTTGAAAGAGGACAGGTTTTGGCAAAACCAGGTTCAGTTACTCCACATTCAGAATTTGAAACAGAAATGTATGTTTTGTCAAAAGATGAGGGCGGAAGACATACACCATTTTTTAAAGGATACAAACCACAATTTTATATTAGAACTTGTGATGTAACGGGAGATATCGAATTACCAGAAGGAACAGAAATGGTAATGCCCGGTGATACTGTCAATGTAAAGGTCAAACTTATTCATCCAGTTGCACTTGAAGAAAAGCAAAAATTCGCCATTAGAGAAGGTGGAAAAACAGTTGGAGCTGGAGTTGTAGTAAAGATTATAAAATAAATATATTATCCCCCATCGAGCTAAGCTCGATGGGGGATAGATTTATAAAATTTATTCATTGTTATTTAATAATTTAGTTTTCATATGGAAAAAAAGAATACAAGCAAGTCTAGTGTTGCAAAACAGAAAGATGAATCAACAGATACCGTTGAAGAAAAGGTAAGCAATAGAATTAGGATAAAGATTAAAGCATATGATCATATGCTTATTGATCAATCTACAAAAACAATTATTGAAGTTGTTACAAGAAACGGTGCAAAAGTTGTTGGCCCTATTCCTCTTCCAACCGATATCAAAAAATATACAGTTTTGAAATCAACATTTGTACACAAGGATTCAAGAGATCAGTATGAAATGAGAGTTCATAAAAGATTAATTGATATATTAGATTCAAATCGCAAAGTTATCGATTCTTTGATGAGTCTTGACTTACCAAATGGAGTTGACATCGAAATAAAGATGTGATAACCTTGTGTAAAGAATTTTATTATTATTGTCTGATTATCTTATAAGAAATAACCCCACAAGGAAGTGTTTTTTAAGGATTTTAAGGCAAGGAGATTTGAAATTTCAAAAAATATTCTGCAAATAAATATAGATTAAAGCAGAATCGCAACCTTAGTTCTTTATTGTTTTTAAAGGTTTAGGGTTACGATTTTTTGTATACAAATATATGAATTTTATTTTAGGAAAAAAAGTAAAGATGACGCAAATTTTTCTTGATGATGGAAAGTTTATTCCAGTAACTATAGTTAGTGTAGAACCAAGCACTGTCATAAGAATAAAAACAATAGAAAAAGATGGATATAATGCCATTGTTTTGGCATATGACAACAAAAATAAAATTGGAAAATCAATTTTGGGATTATTTAAAAATTTTGGAAAATTTAGATATATAAAAGAATTTAGAACAGACGATATAAAAGACTTAAAGCCAGGTGATAAAATAGGTTTAAATAGTTTTTCGCAAGGAGATAAAATAAAAGTTACATCTTATTCAAAAGGAAAAGGATTTCAAGGTGTTGTAAAAAGACACGGATTCCGTGGTGCAAGTGCAACTCACGGTACAAAAGATCAGCTTAGAATGCCAGGAAGTATTGGAGCGACTGAGTCCGCAAGAGTTTTTAGAGGAGTAAGAATGCCCGGAAGAATGGGTGGAGAAAAGGTTACTATTGATAATTTAGAAATAGTAAAAATAGAAAGCGAAAAAAATTTGATATATATAAAGGGTGCTATTTCTGGTGGAAGCAACGCACTTGTTGTTATAAAAGGCAAAGGAGATATAAAATTATATGAAGAGCCAAAATCAAAAGTAGAAAAAAATGAAGAAACAATAAATGATATAAATGTAAAAATTGCAGTAGCAGAAGACAAAGATGCAGAAATTCCAGAAGTTGTAGGAAAAGAAGAAATTGTTATTGAAGACGTTTTGCCAGAGGCGCCAGAAATTTCTGAGGTTATAGAAGATAAAAAAGAAAAGATACTTGATGATAACAAAGAAAACAAAAATGACTCAGAAGACAAATCCCTAAAACCTAAAATCTAAAACCTAAAATCTAAAACCCAAATCATGATAAAAGAAAAAATTTATAATTTAGAAGGACAAGAGACTGGCGAAATTGAATTAGATTCAAAAATTTTTGAAATTAAAATAAACCCAAGTGTAGTTCAACAAGTTGTTGAAGCACATTTGGCAAATAGAAGAGTTGCTATATCTGATACAAAACAAATGGGAGATGTGCGTGGCGGAGGAAGAAAGCCCTGGAAACAAAAAGGAACTGGTCGCGCAAGACAGGGCTCTATAAGATCACCACAGTGGAAAGGCGGAGGAGTTATTTTTGGTCCACAGAAAGAAAGAAATTTTTCAAAGAAAATAAATCAAAAAACCAAAACAAAAGCTTTATTTATGGTTTTGACAGATAAACTACAAAATACAAGAATAAAAATTGTTGAGAATTTTGATTTGTTAGACAAAAAAACAAAAAATTTAATAACAATCATTGATAAGTTAGGAATGAAAGACAAAAAGATTTTAATTGGAACAGACAAAACAAATGAAAATATTTTAAATGCATCAAAAAATTTGAAAAATATCAAAATGTTGCCAGCAGACAGTTTCAATGTTTATGCACTTTTAAAATATGAATATTTGATTTTAACCAAGTCAGCAATAAACAAAATTACAAAACATTTCTTAAAATAAAATACTATGGGATTATTCGGCAAAAAAACAACAAGTGATAAAACAGAAAAAAAAGACGAAATAAAAAAGTCCGACTCTTTAAATATCTCAGAAGAAAAAAAAGATCTTACCATAGAAGAGATTACAAATGAGAAAAAAGAAAAGAAACATGCAAAACAACACATTACAAAATCAGACACAAAAGATGCATATAAGGTTTTGATAAAACCACTTATAACAGAAAAAGCAGCATATCTTAAATCAGAAAATAAATATTTATTTCAAGTTAATATAAAAGCAACAAAAAATGAAATAAAAAAAGCTATTTTTCATGTTTATGGATTGTGGCCACAGGATATCAATGTAATAAATTTAAAAGGTAAGAAAGTAAGATACGGAAAATCTCAAGGAACAACCAAAAATAAGAAAAAAGCAATAGTAACTCTTAAAAAAGGAGAAAGTATAGAAATATACGAAGGAGTTTAATATTTTCAGTTTATGATTTAGTAATTTTCAATTGATTAACTGTTTAGCTATTTACAACTCAAAATATAAAAATAGAAAATAGTAAATCAATAAAAAATTGAAAATAGAAAATAGCAAATTAAAGATATGGCAATAAAATTATACAAACCAACAACATCAGCAAGAAGACACACATCTGTGGCTATAAATCGTTTGGTTTCAAGAAAAAGCAAGCCAAATAAAAAATTATCTCTAATAAGAAAAAAACACAGTGGAAGAAATAATTCTGGCAAAATCACAGTAAGACATAAGGGTGGTGGAGAAAAAAGGTATATTAGAATTATTGATTTCAAAATGGATAAATATGATATTCCTGCAAAAGTTGAAAAATTAGAATACGATCCAAACAGAAACGCATACATAGCTTTGATTTGTTATAAGGACGGAGAAAGAAGATATGTCATTGCCTGTGATTCAATGAGGGTCGGTGGGCACGTTATTAGCTCAAAAACAAAACTAGAATTAGCAGATGGAAACAGATTTCCACTTTCTCTTATTCCAACGGGCTCATTTATTTATAATATAGAATTACAACCAGAAAGTGGTGCAAAATTAGTACGTGGTGCAGGTGGTTCAGCTACCTTTTTGGGAATTGATGGAGAGAAAGCGCAGATAAAATTACCATCTGGAGAAACAAGAATAGTTTCAAAAAATTGTCTTGCTACAATAGGAACTGTTTCCAACTCAGAACATAGAAATATAAGATGGGGTAAAGCAGGAAGAATGAGACATCGTGGAATCAAACCAACAGTAAGAGGAAAAGTAATGAACCCATGTGATCATCCACACGGAGGAGGAGAAGGTAAGCATCCTATTGGTATGAAATATCCAAAGACTCCGTGGGGCAAACATGCAATCGGTGTAAAAACAAGAAAGAAAAAGAAATATAGCAATAAGATGATTATAAGACGCAGAGCCAAGAGAAAATAAATTAATTAGGTTTCAGATTATAGGTTTCAGATTTCAGCTAAACACATTTCCTAAAACCTAAAACCTAAACACTAAACACTAAAATTATGTCAAGAAGTTTAAAAAAATTACCATTTACATGTGAAAAATTGATGAAGAGAATTCACGATAGTAAACCCGGAGATAAGACAATTATAAAAACATGGTCCAGAAGGTCTACTATTATTCCAGAGATGGTTGGATACACTATTTATGTTCATAATGGCAAAGATCATTTACCGGTATTTGTAGTAGAAAATATGGTTGGTCATAAATTGGGAGAGTTTTCTCCAACAAAGAAGTTTCTTGGACATGGTGGTAAAATGGCGAAAACACAAGGAAAGAAAGGTAAATAATTAATTTAGCTACGTGACTACGTAGTTGACTAAGACAATAGTATGGAAGTAAAGGCAAAACTAAAACATTATCGAATAGCTCCTAGAAAAGCTAGATTAGTTGCTGATCTTGTAAGAAGTCTTGGTGTTAATAATGCTATAAATCAGCTTAGTAATTTGGACAAAAAGTCAGCACCAGTGATTCTAAAATTATTAAACTCAGCTATTGCAAATGCAACAAATAATTTTTCTTTGAAAAAAGATAATTTATATATAAAAGAAATAAAAGTAGATCAAGGGCCAGCCCTAAAAAGATGGATGGCAAGAGCACACGGAAGAGGAGCAAGAATTTTGAAATTTACAAGTCATATAACCATAACTTTGGATGAAAAAATTCCAAGTAAAGATAATGTAGAGAAAAAAACAAAGAAAATAAAAAAAGCCAAAATTGAAAATAAAGATATTGTTATAGCAGAAAAACCAAAGAAACAAAAAATAGAGCATAGACATAGAGAAGATAAAAAAACATATAATAAGAAAAATTTTGGTTTAGGCCAGAAAAATAAGTCTTTAAGAAAGACAGGAGATAAATAAAATGGGACAAAAAGTAAATCCAATATCGTTTCGATTAGGAAATCTCCAGACATGGAAGTCTAGATGGTTTAGCGATAAAAATTATGCACAATATCTAAAAGAAGATATTACAATTAGAAGATTCTTGAAAGTTAAATTAAGAGACGCCTCTATTGCAAGATTAGAAATAAATAGATCTGCAAATGGTATTGAACTTGTAATACATTCTGGAAGACCCGGTATTATTATTGGACGTGGTGGATCAGATGTTGAAGATTTAAAAAAAGAAATTATCAATAAATGTTTAGATAAAAACAAAAAACACAATTTAAAAATTTCTATAGAAGAAGTCAAAAAACCATTGATGGCAGCAGAGATTGTTTTGCAAAGCATGATAGATCAAACAGAAAAAAGATTACCATACAGAAAAGTTATGAAGAAAGCAATTGAAAGATGTATGGAAGCAGGATGCAAAGGAGTAAAGGTAATGATGTCAGGAAGATTGAATGGAGTAGAAATTGCAAGAAGAGAAATGTTAAGAGATGGACAATTGCCACTTCACACATTTAGAGCAAACATAGATTATGCAAGAGGGGTAGCTAGAACTACCTATGGAGCAATTGGAATAAAGGTTTGGCTCTACAAAGATACGGAAGTAGAAAATAGCAAAAAACAAACACAATCAAATTTTAATTCAGACAATAAATCATATAATAAACCAGTAAGAAGAGTATATAATAAGAAGTAATAAGGTTTCAGGTTTTAGGTTTCAGAATTGATTTCCTAAAAACTAAAAACTAAAAACTACCTGCCTGACGGCAGGCAGGAAAACTAAAAAAATGTTAGCACCAAAAAAAGAAAAACACAGAAAATGGCATAGAGGAGATAAGATAAGAGGAATTGCTACTCAAGGCAATAGGGTTAGTTTTGGAAGTTTTGGAATTCAATCAAAAGAAGCGGGATGGATTAGTGCAAGACAAATTGAAGCAGCTAGAAGAACTATAGTACATAATCTAGTAAAAGGAACAAAATATTGGATTAGAATATTTCCTAGCAAACCCATTACATCAAAAAGTAGCGAAATGCCAATGGGAAAAGGAAAGGGTCCCGTTGATCACTATGTAGCAGTTGTAAAACCAGGAAGTGTTTTGTTTGAAGTTGAT
>CAZWKI010000036.1:0-7058 GCA_964634645.1 uncultured Gammaproteobacteria bacterium
AAGGAGGATTATTGTGTCAGAGCATATATTTATGAAAGGTAATTACTATATGTTTGGTTTTAATTTCAACAATAGAAACGGCAAACAAAATGAAGTAATTGTTGCAAGACCTAAAATAATTGATAAAAAGAAAGGTGAAATCATTTTTGATTTTATTTGGGGACATAATCACTTATCAGAGAAAGTGGCAATGAATGAAATCATTGCTGTTGTTGATAGTAGTGCAAGTGTCCAATTTGAAGAATGGACTCAAAAATACACTATTCTTAACCAGGAACTTTACGAAGAGTATCTTAGGAAAGGAATACTTAATTTAAGGGAGCGGGAGTAAAACCCCGCTTTTATTTTTTTGACATAATATTATAATTATGATAAAAAATAAATAATAAAATTACAGGGAGGAAATTATGAGTTTTCCAGTTTTAATGTTAAACAATTCCAGAATGGAATTAGATGGTGAAAAAACGTACCTTAAAAAAGGTGATATCATTATTATTGAAACCAAGCCAGTCGTTTCATTGTCTGTCACAAGATTAAATAAAGATAAAATATATTTTGTTCAGCCTTGCGGTTCAAAGGATGACAAAATGTATATTGGAGAAAAATATTCATCTTTTAGAATTCCACTTGAAACGGTCTTAACTTTGACTGGGATTCAACTGGAAATCTCGGAGCAAAGAGAAGATAAAATTTTGTTTAAGGTATTATAATAATTAAAAGGCTCTTATTTTATTTACGGGCCTTTTTGTTTTTGTGATATAATGGTAATGAATAATAATTAATTATATTTTTATGGAAAAAAAGAAAATAATAATAATTGGTGCTGGTCCAGGGGGACTTACATCTGGAATGATTTTAGCTCATAATGGATATGATGTAGAAATTTTTGAACGCATGGATACTGTTGGGGGTAGAAATAGACAAATTCAAGTGGGTGAATATAAGTTTGATTTGGGCCCAACCTTTTTCATGATGAAATTTTTAATTGAGGAAATTTTTGAAAATACCGGCAGAAAGTTAGAGGATTATGTTGAATTAAAAGAAATAGAACCAATGTATTATCTTCATTTGGAAAAAAAAATCATTCCAATTAGAAGAAATTTAGATGATATGAAAGAAGATTTGATAAATGAACTTGCTGAAAGTGAAAAGGGAATTGAAAAATTCAAAAAAATTGAGAAAAAAAGATACGATTTACTTTTTCCATGTCTAGAAAAAGATTATAGTTCTCTTTCAAAATTTTTTACAAAAAATTTTATAAAAGCAATACCATATTTAGGAATTGATCAATCTTTATTTAAAAATCTTGGTCATTATTTTAAAAACGATTTATCAAAATTGTGTTTTACGTTTCAGGCAAAATACATTGGAATGTCTCCATGGAAATGTCCACGAGCCTTTACAATAATTCCTCATATTGAACATTCTTTCGGTATATATCATATTATGGGCGGTTTAAATAAAGTTTCTAACGCAATGGCAAAAATAATTGAAGAGTGTGGTGGAAAAATAAATTTAAATTCAGAGGTAAAAAATATTATTATTGAAAATAGAAAATGTACAGGAGTAGAGCTTATTGATGGATCAAAACATATGGCTGATGAAATAATAGTAAATGCTGATTTTGCATATGCAATGAGCCATATTGTAAAAGATGGAATTTTGAAGAAATATAGCAAGAAAAGATTAAAAAAGAAAAAATATTCATGTTCTACATTTATGCTTTATCTTGGAATTGATAAGAAAATTGATATGCCACATCATAATGTTTATTTTGCAGATGATTATAGAAAAAATGTGGAAGATATTTTTGAAAATAAAAAATTATCAGATGATAATTCTTTTTATATTCAAAATGCAAGCATAGTTGATAAATCTTTAGCCCCAGAAGGAAAATCAGCTTTGTATGTTTTGGTTCCTATTACAAATAACATTTCAAAGATTGATTGGAAAATAGAAAAAACGAATTTTAGGAATAAAATTATTAACTCAATCAAGAAAAAAGTAAAAGGATTAGAAGATATAGAAAAACATATTGAAGTAGAGAAAATTATAACTCCAGAGAATTGGGAAAACGAATATTTTGTTTATAATGGAGCTACATTTAATTTATCCCACAATGCGTTGCAAATGCTTTATTTTAGACCTAGAAATAAATTTGAGGAATTAAAAAATTGTTATATTGTGGGAGGAGGAACTCATCCTGGATCGGGACTTCCAACAATTTACCAAAGCGCAAAGATAAGCACTAATTTGATTATGGATAAATATAAAAATGTTTGATCAAGTTTTATCATATATATTGTTGTATAAATATTTTGCCTTATTTCTCATCACTTTTTTGGGTTCTCTTACAAATCTTATGCCAGCCAGTCCGTCTCTTATTATATCTGGGGCTTTGATTGCTATAGGACATCTAAATTATTTTCAGGTTTTTTTGTTTGGATATTTAGGTGTAACACTTGGTGATATTTGTGGATATTTTTTATCATATTTTTTTAGTAAAGAAATTTTAATAAAAATTGGATTTAAAAAATTAATTAATTCACGTTCATTTAAGAAAGCAGAGCGTATTTTTGAAAAAAATGCTGGGAAAACAATTTTTTTTAGTAGATTTTTTTTAAGTAGTTTCGGACCAATTATAAACTTAGTTGCAGGATTTGCAAAAATAAATTACAAAAAATTTATTTTTTATGATGCAATGGGAGAAATTATTTATATATTTTTATTAACAGGAATTGGATATTTATTTGCCAATAATAGAAAACACGTTATAGATATTATAAATTATTTAAATTTTGTAAATTATATAATAATAATTATTGTAATATTTATTATTTTGGTTATTATTTCGCGTTTTCGTAACAAAAAAAGGATTGACAAGTTGTTATAAATAATATATAAATACATATTAAATACCAAAAAGGAGGAAATCATGAGTTTAGCAATGTCAAATAAATCACTGTTTATTCAAACTAAGCAAGGATATAAAAAAACAAAACTGCAAAAAGGTGATTTAATAGTTGTTTATTTTAATAATGAAACTTATACATTCATATCTTTTGCAAGACCCAAACAATCTCATGGAAATCAACTTTGGTTTAGTTCAAAAAATAATTCAGAAGAATTAAACACAATAACCGATTTGGATGATAAAATAATGATTAATTATAGCAACAAAATATTTAGCCTTCAAATTCAATTATTAACAGCCGCAACAGGTTTGTTATTAAAAGAAATTGAAAAAAATGAGATAAGAGTTATTTTTGAATTAGTTTAAGCCCCCCCCAAAAAAGGGGCTTTTTATTTAAAAAAATATATTGACATAATTACAAATAAGAATAAAAATAAAATTATAACAAACTATACCATGTTAGACATAGAAATAATTACAATTGGAAAAATAAAGGAAAAATGGATTAGTATTGGTATTGATTAATATAGCAAAAGATTAAAGCCATATGCAAGAGTAAAAATTATTGAACTCAAAGCAGAAGCTTTTAGTACTTCTCAAAAAGAAAGAGCAAAATCTATTGAAAGCGAAAAATTAAAGGAATTTTTACAAAAAGAGCGTGATGCAGAAATATTTTTTCTTGATGAATATGGAGAAAAATTATCATCAAAAGAATTTGGAGGAAAATTGGACAAAATAAACAAAAAAATAATCTTTGTTGTTGCAGGAGCTCTTGGATATGATAGAATAATATTAGAAAATCAAAAAACGATTTCTTTATCAAATATGACTTTTACTCATGAAATGGCAAGATTGATTCTCCTAGAACAAATTTATAGGGGAATTTGTATTGCAAAAGGAAAAGAGTACCATTATTAATTTTATATTTTCTATTTTCTATTTTCAATTGATTTGTTCATTTTCTATTTTTAATTGAAATTAACTAAATATTAAATCAATTATAAGTTAAAAATAATAATTAATAATTAAAAAACATGAAAAAAATTGTACTAATATCATTTCTTTTTGTCTTTGTTGTCGTAGTATCAGGATGCACAAATAAAGAAGAAAGTCTTACGAAAGATGATTTGATGAATTTAAAGCAAGAAATAACAAATGAAGTAAATCAGAAAATAGAAGATAATAAAAAGCAAGATATTTCAAATTGGAATAATTATACAAGTTATTATGGAAATTTTTCATTTAAATATCCTTCTGATTGGCAATATTATGAATATGAAAAAAATTCACCAATCGAGGGTGGACGTGAAACGGTTTTTTATAATAAAGATGGAAAAACTTTGTATATACATATTCCGCTTTCAGAAGTTGGTTTTGAAAATATGATTACAATATCAACAAGTACAATAAATACAAATTTTACAAATAGAAAATTGAATTACATGCTTTTGGAATCAAATAAGGAATACTTAGAAAATAAACAAAATCCATTTTCATCTATTCACGTGTATTGGCCAGCTAATGACAAAAAATCAGAAGATTTTAGTGATGCAACGGGTTATACTAATTATTGGAAATACAATTCATTTCATTTTGTAATGCCCACAAATAAATCTGTTCAAAACTCACAAGAAGAAATAGATATTTTGGATCAAATTATTACTACTTTCAAATTTATACAATAGAAAGTAATTATTTATAAAATTAAAATAATAATTAATAAATAAGCTTATGTTTTATTACATTCTAGGAATAATTGTTTTTTTGATTCTTGTATCAATAAAACAAATTAATCAGTATCAAAGAGGCGTTAAATTTACACTCGGTAAATTTACTGGAATAATGGATCCGGGTTGGAGAATCGTGTTTCCAGTTTTTCAATCATATCAAAAAATAGATATGAGAATAAAGGCAGTCGACGTGCCAGATCAAGAATCAATTACAAAAGACAATATTTCGGTAAGAGTAAATGCTGTTATTTATTACAAAGTAAGAAGCGCTGAAAAAGCAATTATAGAAGTAGAAAATTTTTATTATGCTGTTTCACAATTAGCACAGACAACAATGAGAAATGTTGTGGGAGAAGTTAACCTTGATGAACTTTTGTCAAACAGGGATACAATTGCGGAAAAAATAAGAACAATTGTTGATAAAGCCTCTGATGCTTGGGGAATAGAGGTACAATCAGTTGAATTAAAAGACGTAACACTTCCAGAAGAAATGAAAAGAGTTATTGGAAAACAAGCTGAAGCAGAGCGAGAAAAAAGATCTGTAATTATAAAAGCAGAAGGAGAGGTAATTGCAGCTGAAAATTTAGCAAAAGCAGCAACAATGCTTGCATCATCAGATGGAGCACTACATCTTAGAACGCTTTCTACAATTAATGATGTCAGTTCAGACCAGTCGAACACAATTATTTTTGCAGTTCCACTTGAAATTCTACGCGCATTTAAAAAATTAGGAAAAGAATAGAATAAAAATTAATAATATTTTTTAAAAAACAGACCGATTGAATGGTCTGTTTTTTGTATTGACAATAAAAATATTTTTTTATAACATATCTTAATATACAGGAGGAATTATAATGGCTACAAAAGAGAATAGTAAACCGAAATGGTGTTCTTTGAATATACAAAAGCTTAGTGAATGTATGTTCGAAGGAATTTGTTTGGCTGGTGGCCTATGTTCTTTTAAAAAAGGAATGGGTCCAAAAAATAATTTTGGCTCTAATTCTGGCTCTATTAGAAAACTAAAAAAAAGAAGTCCAGAAAATAGATTTCCTCCAAACAAACGTAAGAAAAAAAAGAAAAAAAAGTAATTTTCAAATCAAGATATTGACTCATGGATTTTTCCATGGGCCTTTTTAATATATGAATAAATATAATACAAATATACAAATGATCAAGATATTCGTATAATTCGTACGTCATTCGTATATTGGCATCGCGCCTAATTCGTATCCTTGATTTTAGTTTCAAAAAATGAGATAATGTAGCTACAAATTTTAATATTTAAGCAAAATAAAAACTATGTCTGATGCAAAAAAGTATGTCTATTCTTTCGAAGAAGGAAATAAAGACATGAAAGAAATTCTCGGTGGAAAAGGTGCAAACCTAGCTGAAATGTCAACTCTTGGCATAAATGTTCCTCCTGGATTTACAATTACAACAAGTGTTTGTGATCTGTATTACAAAAGTGATAAAAAAATTACAGATGAAGTAAGACAAGAAATTCTAAAATATTTAGATGAACTTCAGAAGAAAATGCAAAAAACTTTGGGCGATGAAAATGATCCACTTCTTGTTTCTGTAAGATCAGGCGCCGCATCATCAATGCCCGGAATGATGGATACGATTTTGAATTTAGGATTAAATGACAAATCAGTAGAGGGACTTGCAAACAAAACCGGAAATGCAAGATTTGCATGGGACTCATATAGACGTCTTATTCAAATGCTTGGAAATGTTGTAATGGAAGTTGAACATGCTGAATTTGAACATATTTTAGAAAATATAAAAGATACAAAAGGCGCAAAATTTGATACAGATCTTACAACTGATGATTTGAAAGAAATAGTTACAAAGTACAAAGAAAAAATAAAAAGTATAAAAGGAGTTGAATTTCCACAAGATCCAATAGAACAATTATTTGCTTCTGTAAATGCAGTTTTCAATTCTTGGAATAATTATAGGGCAATAAGATACCGTGAAATTAACAACATCAAAGGTCTTATTGGAACAGCTGTAAATATTCAGTCAATGGTATTTGGAAATTTAGGAGAGGACTCAGGAACAGGAGTATGTTTTACAAGAAATCCATCTACTGGAGAAGCAAAATTCTACGGAGAATATTTAATGAATGCACAAGGAGAAGATGTCGTGGCTGGAATTAGAACTCCAATGCCAGTATCAGAACTTGAAAAACAAAATCCAGAAATTTACAAAGAACTAGTAGATACATGCGACAAAGTAGAAAAACATTACAGAGACATGCAGGACATGGAATTTACTATTCAAAACAACAAATTATATATTCTTCAAGCAAGAAATGGAAAACGTACTGCTGCTGCAGCTGTAAGAATTGCAGTTGAGCTTGTTGAAGAAGGAGTACTTAGCAAAGAAGAAGCAATTCTTCGTGTAGATCT
>CAZWKI010000036.1:7068-10371 GCA_964634645.1 uncultured Gammaproteobacteria bacterium
AATACTGGTAAGAATAGAAACATCTCCAGAAGACATTGATGGAATGCATAGCGCAAAGGGAATTCTTACTGCT
Organism: uncultured Gammaproteobacteria bacterium; assembly: GCA_964634645.1. Classification (GTDB taxonomy): domain Bacteria; phylum Patescibacteriota; class Patescibacteriia; order UBA1558; family S5-K13; genus CAZWKI01. Next base: position 7,142 of record CAZWKI010000036.1, read on the forward strand.
CGAGGTGGAATGACTAGTCATGCTGCAGTAGTTGCTCGTGGAATGGGAACATGTTGTGTGGCTGGATGCTCTGATTTACAAATTGATGAGAGTAAAAAAACACTTACAATAAAAAGTAGTGGTATTACATTGAAAGAAGGCGAATTTATTTCACTAGACGGATCAACAGGAAAGGTTTATATGGGAAAACTCGCAACTCAAGATCCAGAATTATCAGGAAACTTTGGAACTCTTATGAATTGGGCTGATGAATTCAAAAAAATTGGCATTAGAACAAATGCTGATACACCAGTTGATGCAAAAATGGCAATAAAATTTGGAGCTCAAGGAATCGGACTTTGTAGAACAGAGCACATGTTCTTTGAAGGCGATAGAATAAAAGCAGTAAGAGAAATGATTTTGGCAAGTGATGTTGAATCAAGAAAATTAGCACTTGCAAAATTATTACCATATCAAAAAGAGGACTTCATTGGATTATTCCATGAAATGGATGGATACGCTACTACAATCAGATTACTTGATCCACCACTACATGAATTTTTGCCAAAAGAAGAGCATGATATTGAAGAATTATCACGTGAATTAAATGTTTCAATTGAAACTTTGAAAGAAAAAATTAGTGATTTGCATGAATTCAATCCAATGCTTGGTCATCGTGGATGTCGATTGGCCGTAACATATCCAGAAATTTATGATATGCAAACTGTTGCGATAATTGAAGCAGCAATTGAAGTAGCAACAAATTGTCCCAAATGCAATGGTAAACACGACGTGAAACCAGAAATTATGATTCCACTTGTTGCAACAACAAAAGAATTTTCAATTTTGAAAGAAAGAATTATCAATATTGTTGACGACAAATTAAAAGAATCTGGAATTGAAATCAAATACAAAGTTGGAACAATGATAGAGGTTCCTCGTGCAGCTCTCGTTGCTGACAAGATAGTAAGTGCTGGTGCAGAATTCTTCTCATTTGGTACAAACGACTTGACTCAAATGGGCGCAGGATTATCTCGTGACGACGCAGGAAAATTTTTGAAAGAATATGTAACACAAGGAATTTATGAAAATGATCCGTTTGAAGTACTTGATCAAGAAGGAATCGGAGAGCTTATTAGAATTGCAATTGAAAAAGGTCGTAGCGTTGATAAAGATTTGAAAATTGGAATTTGTGGAGAACATGGTGGAGAGCCACATACAGTTGAATTCTGTCATAGAAACGGATTTAATTATGTATCTTGCTCACCGTTTAGAGTACCAATTGCTCGTCTTGCAGCAGCTCAAGCAGCAGTGAAAGAATTATTAAAGAAATAGATTATATAAAAAATCACTCCTTAGTCATTCTGAACTCGTTTCAGAATCTCAATGAAAAATAAAATATATAGAGATTCTGAGAAAAACTCAGAATGACAAGCTTATTAAATGAGGGTGATTTTTTTTGTTTGCAAAAATTAATAGATTGTGTAAGATAAAGAAAATAACAAAAAAATGGAGGACAATATGTCTTATAGATTGGATAAATCGACATTTATATTTGATTTATACTTTGAAAATGAAATGTTAATGTTAGAGATTAACAAATCTTTTCTTGATTTAAATCTCATTTATATTGGATATGTCAAAATGTTACAGGATTTATATACTAATCTTGGTGATTATAAACAAGATAAAGAGTCTTTTGGTTTTGCTGATGTTTTTATTAAAATCAAAGAAGATGAAGAATCTGTTTATTTTGGGACAAAAGATTTTTCAAAAGACAGGTGTGATATCATAGTATTGAGTTTGTATATATTTTTAATAACAACTAGGATTGTTCATTATAGTAAAAAACAAGAGTACAAAATTCAATCAAAAAAACTACAAGAATTTTATATTGAAATCTGTGTTCGTACTTCTAAAGAATTTCAAATGGGCGCATATGGAATAAGCGGTATTTGTTCCAATGAAAATTTCAAAAAAATTCTTACTTTTGAAAGAGAGCAAACCCAGCAAATAAAAAATACTATGCTTACTGTATATAAATCATGGCATGGCACAAATCCAGAATATGAAAATTATTCAGTTGATGTGCATAGTAATCATATCAATATTGCTACAAATGCTGGAAAAGGAACTTGGATTACTATTGGATCAATTGATGGAAAAACTGGAGAAATTAGCGGGCAAAATATCGATTCTTCTATTGAGGAATTGCTTCTTTTATCTGGTTTTGCACAAGTCAGAACTTTATTAAAATAATTAACTCCGTCGGGCTAAGCTCGACGGTTTTTTGTTTGCAAAAATTATGGAATTGTGTAAGATAAAGAAAGCAATAAAAAACGTGGAGGATAAGATGTATACACAAGAACAAATTTTTGAAAATGTAAAAAATATGTGGATTCAGTATGTCACAAACTTCAACAAAGTTGTTGATATCATAGGTGAAGTATTTGAAATACCTCAAGAACATATCCCATATTCGCTTTTACTGATTGTCTGCCCGGAAATAGACAAAAAGAGATCAGAATTAAATCTTATAATGGAAATGATTAGTGTTTCAGAAGAAGATTTTAGTGGTTTGCCTTATCCAAAACATATAGGTCTAGAATTTATCGAAGCCTATAAGTATGATCCAACGCATGTGATATTTTGTCTTTCATTAACAGATCCAGGAAGTCCTAATTTTTATGAATTGTTGGATTTAAAAAACAAATTTGAAAAATTAGAAAAAATTAGATTTTCTTTCTCATGAGTTAAACGGGCAAATTTTACAATAAACCACTTAGTTCGCTGAGTGGTTTTTTTATTTTTATTATTTTAAGGAATCGGATGATTCCTTGACAAATAAAAAATATAGTAGTAATATATTTTTATATGAAAAAAATATATACAACAATTAATAACAATAATAATCTCGGCTAAATCGGGCTTATTTTGTTTGTATATAAATAATCAAAAAACGGCCCAAAGCCGATTTTTTATTTTCCGGGGTAGTTGCCTGCCCGCCGTACAAGACTTTGGCAGGCGGGAGTGGTACAACGCTACGCTGTTAACGTAGATATCGCAGTTTTACCCCGCCAATTAATTGTCGAGTAGTTCAATGGTAGAACGCTGCACTGTTAATGCAGATGTTGTAGGTTCGAATCCTGCCTCGACAGCCAATTGGCGAGGTGAAAGTCTTGCCCCCGGAGCCATATTATCTTTACAATAACCCAAAATTATAATATATTAATAATATTAAAATTTATATT
>CAZWKI010000037.1:0-4455 GCA_964634645.1 uncultured Gammaproteobacteria bacterium
AAAAAGATTAGTAGAAAAATAAAAGAACTTATTATTGCCTATCGTATAGAAAAAAAATATAGCAAAGACGAAATTTTAAAAATGTATTTCAATGAAATTCCTTATGGATCGGTTGCTTATGGAATAGAATCTGCATCTAATATTTATTTTGACAAACACGCAAAGGATTTAACGCTTGCTGAATCTGCGACTCTTGCGGCAATGACCCAGGCTCCTTCATATTATTCACCATTTGGACCCCACAAAGATGAACTTATTGGAAGACAACAATATGTTTTAAAATTAATGCTAAAACAAGGATATATTAATGATGAAGAATACAATAATGCAATAAATGAAAAGTTAAATTTCAAACTTTCACAGAATAATATATTGGCACCACATTTTGTTTTTTATGTAAAAGACGAACTCAGTAAACTTCTTGGCGATAATTTGGTAGAAAATGGCGGACTGAAAGTTATTACAACTCTTGATGTTGAAAAACAAAGGGTAGCCGAAGAAGCCATAAAAACAAAAACCGAAAACTATGAAAAAGACTACAACGCAACAAACGCAGCGCTTCTATCGCTTGATGTAAAAACTGGAGATATTGTTTCAATGGTTGGTTCTCGTGATTTTTTTAGTGAAGATATAGATGGACAATTTAATGTAACACTATCGTCTCGACAACCAGGAAGCTCTATAAAACCAATTATATATGAACTCGCTTTTGAGCGTGGATATCAACCAGAAACAAACCTCTTTGACGTTCCAACTATTTTCAAAACCGACACAAGTGACTATGAACCAAAAAATTATAATTTAAAAACAAACGGACCCGTAACGTTTCGTAAAGCTCTTGCTGGATCACTCAATATTCCTGCCGTAAAAGTACTATACCTTGTAGGAATTCAAAACGCTCTTGATCACTTGAAAAAACTTGGATATTCAACCATAAAAGAAGCCAAAGATTATGGATTATCTCTTGTTCTCGGTGGACTTGAAGTAAAAATGATTGACCATGTAAATTCTTTTGCAACGCTTGCAAGGGGTGGAATAAAAAAAGACACAAGAAGCATCCTTAGAGTTGAAGATTCAAGTGGAAAGGTATTGTACGAATCAAAAGAAGGAAAAGAAGAACGAGTAATGGATGATCAAGCGGTAAAAAAGGCAAATAGTATATTGTCAGACAATGGTGCAAGAAGTTTTGTTTTTGGGGCCAGTAATTACCTAACCTTAGGAAATATTCCTGTTGCAGCAAAAACTGGAACAACAAATGATTTCAATGATGCTTGGACAATTGGATATACTCCGAATATTGTAACTGGTGTTTGGATTGGAAACAATGATAACAAAAAAATGAAAAACTATGCTGATGGATCTAGGGTTGCAGCTCCAATATGGCAAGAATTTATGAAAGAAGCAACAAAGAACTATCCTTCAAATGGTTTTGCAAACTATGATTTGATTTCAAGCGAAAAAACAATGTTTAATGGAGACATATACCAAGTAACTAAAGAAAGAATAGACATAACCACAGGACTTCCCGCAAACGAAGAAACCCCCCTTGAAAACATATTAGAAAGAACATACAAAAAAGTTCATAATATATTACATTATGTGAACAAGGAAGACCCTCTCGGAGATATTCCAGAAAATCCGGGAATTGATGCAAATTATTATTCTTGGGAAGAGGGGGCATTAAAATGGGCTAGTGACTCTGGAATTCCAATAGATTTCCCATTTTCTGAGATAAGATTAATATCAATACCACAAGAAAACAATATCTCTTCTACGACAGATAACCCTTCTAGCACAGAAGAATCTATTGACGAAAATCAAGAATAGGAATAATATATTTTATATAAATAAAAAATCAATGATAAATAAACTCTTAGTTATTATCTTTATGCTCATTATTCCGCTATTGGATCGGATTTTTTAATTGTAATTTTATATAAACATAAAAATTTCCGGTCCAAACGAACCGGAATTTTTTATTAAAAATAAATCAATAAAGGAGGAACACATGAAAAACATTGACAGCAGAACAACCTGTCATCTATGTGCGGGTTGTGACCCAAACTGTCCTTGTTGCAAAAATTCCAAAGAGAAACTTGATCTTAGACACAATCAAGATCTCACAAAACAACAAGGTAAAAAAGAGGAAGAAGATTCAAAAAAACAATCACTAACTTGATAATTCTTCAAAAGGCCTGAATTATCAAGGAGAATTGAGTATAATAAAAATATACTTAATGAGCAAAAAGGAGGAAAAATGGTGTCTCAATTTACAGATGGGATTATTGGAGAGGATGTAGTAAAAGCTACACGCAAAGTAATTCCAAGAATTTTTTTCACTTCCCAAGAACTTGGTGAAGACAAAACAAATGAAAAATCAAAAGATTTAGACAAAAACAATCAAAAAGATGAAGATGAGTAATCTCATCGATTCTCCATAAAAACAAGGTGATCCCACAAAGGTCACCTTTTTATATAAGGTTTAGATTAACCTTGGAAAATAATATATCAATTTTCAACCTCAAGGGTTGCCAACCCCGAGGGTTAAATGTAAAATATACTCATGGTAATAAAAAAAATAAATATCAAAAGTCCGGATTCAGAAATTATAGACGGTGCAGTTGAAATGTTGAAAAATGGAAAAATAGTAGTGTATCCAACAGACACTATTTATGGTATTGGCTGTGATATTTTGAACAAAAAAGCAATTGAAATAATTCAAACAATAAAAAATCGAAAAAAACAAAAACCCCTAAGCATAATTTGTAGTGATCTAAAAGATATTAGCCGTTGGGCAATTATTTCAAACTCACAATACAAAATTCTAAAAAAATATCTTCCTGGTCCATATACATTTATTTTAAAAGCATCTAGCGATGCTCCAAAAATACTACAAGATCCAAAAAGAAAAACAATTGGTATTAGAATTCCTGATAACAAAATTTGTCTTGAAATTGTTTCTAAACTTGGAAATCCAATAGTTACAACAAGCGTAAATTTAGCCGGAGAAGTAAATTATATCAGTCCCAATGATATAAAACGTGATTGGTATGGAAAAGTAGATCTTATTCTTGATACAGGAGAATTAAATAATGAACCATCAACAATTGTATCTCTTATTGATGAAAATATTGAAATTATAAGACAAGGAAAAGGAGAGTTTAATTTTTAAAAAATCATCATCGTAGAGACGTTTCATGAAACGTCTCTAACGTTAATATATGAAATACACAATAAAAATAAAACCAAACGCAAATGAAAATAAAATCATGGAACAACACGATGATTTTTTAAAAATAAAAATAAGAGCAATCCCTGAAAAAGGAAAAGCAAATAACGCTCTGATAAAATTTCTTTCAAAATATTTTGAAATTCCAAAATCAAATATAAAAATTATAAAAGGCGAAACAAGTAGAAACAAAATTGTGGAAATAGAGAAATAAAAAAGCGGTTGGCATATAAACCGTTTTTTTTATTTATTTGAAATTATATTATCTTAAAATATTTATTCAGCGCCTATTAATTCATATCCATGTATTATCTCTTCTCCGTCTAAGTATCCATCTCCGTCTGCATCTCTATTGTTCTTGTCTGTTTTATATATATCTTCATCAGAATCGTTTAATCCGTCATTATCAGAATCATCTGTAATAATATAATCACCAAAGAAGGCGTCTGGCAAATCTTGTACTAGCTTGTTCCAGTTGATTCCATATAATATTTTTGCTAATTCTTCTGAATTAATCCAACTTGCTGTTCTGTTCATTCCTACTCTATACACTTTTGGAATGCTTGCTATCTTAAATAGTGCATTGGTATTATATGGAACATTTCTATCTAATGGATAAGATGCCATTTGTTCTTTTGAAATTATTGTGACAAATGAAAAATCATTTCCAAAATATGATTTCCATATATTCTGATTTGGATATGCATGTCTAATATTATTGCTATCTACAAAATATACCGCTCTATTATCATTTGTCTTTATCCATGTTCCATTTGTCCATGTACTAGAAAAAGTATTGTCTGTTGTGTTTGAATTATTATTAATATTATTCAATATCGAAGGCAGTATTCCTCCGCCTGGACGATTTATTACATTTACTATTCTTGATGCTGTAGAAGTGTTTGAAGAAGAATCTGAAACAGTATAAGTAACAGTATATGAACCAACAACAGATGTATTTACATTATTTGTTGTGACTATACCACTTGTTAGATCACCATCTACTGCATCAATAGCTGTAGCACCAGCATCAGAATATGTACTAGATCTATATATTGATACTGGATTAGATCCTAGGATGGTTATAGCTGGTGCTGTTATATCTCCACCATCTATTGCAAATGTTGCAGTTACCGTAATATCGCTCGTTGCATTTGTGTCGGTTCTTGCTGCAGTTAAAACTCCGTCGCTCCATGAAGTAAAGCTGTAACCAGTGTTAGGAACCG
>CAZWKI010000037.1:4555-10009 GCA_964634645.1 uncultured Gammaproteobacteria bacterium
AAGAACCAGTGATTGATCCACCTGCTCCTGCGGTATATGTAAAAGTGTATGTATTAATCTCAAAATTAGCTGTAACAGAAATACTTGTTGATGCATTTGTATCAGTTCTTGCCGCAGTTAAAACTCCGTCGCTCCATGAAGTAAAGCTGTAACCAGTGTTAGGAACCGCTTCTACCTCAGTTCCATCTTCGCCATAGTTAATTACTTGTGTTGAAGAACCAGTGATTGATCCACCTGCTCCTGCGGTATATGTAAAAGTGTATGTATTGATTGCATCTAGACTCGCACCAATTTCTATTTTTGTATTCGTAGAAATATCACTTAAATATTGAACATAAGCGGTTTTATTTACATCATCAACATAAGAAATATAATTTGTCCCCAAATATGTATCTACTGTATGAGCAGACCCATCTTCGCCATCCAAAAACGCATTATTTACTTTTAACACTGGTGAAGTTGTTGCAGTATAATCTCCAATAATAAAACCGGGCGTTTTCTTCGTAACAGAATCAGCATTGTTGTATTGAAAAACTACTTTATTATTAGATGCATTAAATTTCAAACCACCAGAAGGAGAAAACTCTACAAAGGATCCAGTGCTAAGAGTCGGTGTATCTGGGTTAGATATATCGTCACTATATCTATCGATTGTAGCTTCATTTATCAAAACATCTATGTCCGGACTAATCTGTGTAACCCAATTAATATTTATAGTGCTCCCATTTGCTTGTATTGGCCCATCTGCATCGCTATAATAATTATACTTAGGCATCGAATCAAAACCTAAATATGTATCATACACCCACCCACCCGTTTGACTCAAAAAATAACTTACTAGCACTGCTTTTATACCGCCTCCTCCATTACCGATCATAGCCCACCAATCATCAGTTCCTGGCGTTGGAGTTGAATCGCTGTTATCTGAAAGAAAATCAAAATTTGTATTTGAAAGAGAATTATAAATATTCATCCAAGTCCAATCTATACTTGATCCTGTATTATTTAATAAATAAAATTGATTCCATATCCTTCCATCAGACCAAATTGTTTTTGTGAGATTATAATTATAGTTTGTTACACCAGCAAATGTTCCAGTATAGGTAATTTGACTTACAACAGGTCCGGCCAAATAAATAGATGACGTTGCAACATTTGTTGATGAAGACAAATTTCTTGGATCACTATCTCTAAAAACAATTCTATCAATACCGTTTGTAGTGTCGCCCAATTGAGCCGTATGATTTGGTTGATTTTCAATATCATACCAATAAGTCATAGCCCCACCTTTTGCCTCATCAAATACTGCACGAAATTTTCCTGGCGCTGTAATCAATAAATTATCAGATGAGCCAGACCCTTCTGGTATTTCATGAAAAGTAAATACTTTTGCGTTGCCCTCAAATTCAGATACAGCTGACATTGCCCATGCCCTACCCCAACCCCGAGCATTTGAAATTGTTGGATGATTATCTGCGTCCCACCTTACATCGGGTCCTTCTACGGTATATGCTGGTGCACCATACTGAGTCGTTATAACATCAATAGCATAAGAGCCGGCCGCAAAAGCATTAAATGGATAGTTTAATAAAAACCCTAAATTATCTTCCATTATTTCATGGGAAAAACTTGTATCAGAATAAAAGGCGCTCGGAGGAGCAGATGACTGAGTATGCATATCCAAAAATATATCTATAGAATTCCCCTGTGTTATAACCCAGTCGTGAATAGCAGAGTGAGCAACATAAACTTCCGGCTCTTCTGTACCTGAATTTGGTGCTCCATTATACCACTCTCTATTTAAATCCCAACCATTTGCGTTGCTTCTTGTTTGTCCTAAATACATTCCATCTGGATTTATATCTGGAATAACTTTTAAAATCCACCCCTGTCTAAAAACCTTTGACTCTGGATTATTTGTGTCTAAATAAAAATCAACAAGACCCTGTAGAGCATAACTGGCCGGAACTTCCATTGGATGTTGCCTGCTATCTACCCACATAATTTTTTTGTTTGCGTGTGAAACGGGAGAATTGGCGTCTTCAAAAGTCAAAAGATGAATATTTCTACTTTGAACACTTTGACCTATTACAATAGTGGAAGATGCAAATGGAGACAGTTCCCAACGAGCAATATCATTTTGCGCATCAGTATATGTATATGGTGGATTGTATGCTATATAAACAGTGTCTTGTGTAAATATTTCACTGTTTCCAGGGGCATTCCATGTAAAGGCAGGATTATTGTCCGTGCCATCATTTGTGACAGGATACCAATTAATCTGATCATAAGAATAAAAGGGTCTCTTTCCTGTCCAAACATTTGTTTCTGTACTTGCACCTCTTGCATTATTCATTGTGAAATTTATTGTCTTTCCCTTTACACCATTCATAGAAAAATAAAACCAGGTTGTTCTTCTATGTGTTCCGGTACCAACATCAAGTTCTCCATCAAAAGAAACAGCATTAGCATTTGTAACAAAATTTTCTCCATTGCCACCTTCAAAAGAAACATCAAACGCGCTTTCAAATGTTATTTGGGGATAACGAGTGTATGTGTTTAAATCTGTTCCGTCAGATTTGACCATACGAAAACAATAATTTGTATTTGCAAGAGCATTGTTTGACTGTAGCACCCAATCGTATTCAATATCTTGACCAATCGTTACAGCATTTGGATTTGATGCTGAATTATTTTCTTCTTCATAAGTACCACCGACATCAGAACTAGTTAAAAGCAACGAGCTTATTGTTGCTCCATCAAATACAGATGCATTGTTATAACCGCGCCATTGAGCTGTTGTCGAAGATATATCCGCAACATCTTGCCAATTTGAAACACTGGAACAATTAGAACCACTTCCATATTGTAATTTAAATGCCTGAGTATCACTTACAAGTTCGGCATTAGAAATTTGCAGGCTCATTCTTAATCGCAAAACATCATCATCTACTGGCTGAGTAGAAGATGTAATTCCTGTATTTTCTGAAATATCTGTAGCTCCTGATGGCCATGGATCAGTTGGTGTAATATTGTCAGCATTTGCATACCAACGATAATTATTTTGTGCAATATTAGAAGAAGAAGCGCTTTCAAATGTTATTTCGGGATAACGTGTATATGCGTCTAGCACCGAACCATCTGATTCTACCATGCGAAAACAATAATTTGCATCGGTTAAAGTATCGTGTGCTTGTAAAACCCAATCATATTCTGCGTCTTGATCAATCGTTACATCATTTGGATTTAAAGCAGAACTATTTTCTTCTTCATAGCTTCCACCAACATCAGAACCTGTTAAAAGCAATGAGTTTATTGTTGCTCCATCAGAAAAGGAGTTATTCAAATATCCTCTCCAAGCGCTTGAAGAACTCGCATCTCCAACATCTTGCCAATTTGAAACGGCTGAACAATTAGATCCTGTACCATATTGCAATTTAAAAGATTTTGTTGTAGAGCTTAAATTTACGACACTATCCTGAATAGTCATTCTTAATCGCAAAACATCTTCATCTGCTGGCTGAGTAGAAGATGTAATTCCTGTATTTTCTGAAATATCTGTAGCTCCCGATGGCCAAGGGTCTGTTGGAGTTATACTATCAACATTTGTATACCATCGAAAATTATTTTGCGTAAGAGTAATTTTTGTTCCATCATCAAGACTGACATTGTCTATATAAAAAGTAGAACCACCATCATTCCAGGACTCAAAAGAAATGTATGCCGGGTTTACAGTGTTTGTTTTGGCCGTGACTCCGGATACTTGTAAAATATCATCAACATAAATATCATAAGTATCTGAACTCATGTGACCGACTAATTTAATAGTATACCAAGTATCTAAACTCAATGTAGAACTAGCAATTCCTGGAGTTCCATAACTATTACTTCCAGTAGTAGCAGAATTATAAACCAAAGAAACATCTCCAGTATCTCCGCCACCTGATTTTTTCCACATAACTATTGACCAGCGCTCTACATCTGTTGAATTGGGTCCATTTATTCCTCCATTATCATAGCCCAATACAGCAAGTGCACCAATATCATTTGTAGTATTTGTTATTGAGTCAACATATATATCATATTGTAAAACAAAATCACCACTTGTTATCGCTGAGGGCAATTGCTGAGTTAAATAAGTATTATATGATGTACTTCCCGTAATCTTTGCTTTTTTTGTAGAATTTCCAGCAACATCTGTTTCATCAAGAGTAAGGAGTGTTGGTCCTGTCGGAGTTTGATTTCTACTCTCATACCAATCTTGACCAGTACCATTTGTTCTTAAATCTGCACTGTCTGTTGATGTAAAAAAATCTCCATCAACAAGAATCTCTATTGCGTTGACGTAATTTTTTATTAAAAATATAGAAAAAACCGCGAACAACAAAAAAATAAATAAAAAAATAATTTATTGGTTTTTTTATAATCAAAATATTTGAACATAAGAATATAATCAGATTTATTGTTGACATAATTATACCATATAAATTTATTCTAAAAAATTAAAAATACGTACTCTCTCTTGATAAATATAATACAAATGTTAGGCTTATGACAAACGAACCAATAGAATCATTTAATACTTCTTCAAAAAATACATCCTGTTCTACATAAAAAATTTCTTCATGATTCAAGATTTGAAAAATAAACACCTTAGCTACTGCCCTCATAATGATCCAAAAAGATTTTATAAAACAAAGAATAATGAGAGAAGAAGAAGGATGCTCAATAAGTAAGATTGATCTAAAAATGATAGAGCTTGATTTGGATAAATTAGAAAAATAAAAATTCAATTGAAAATTTATAAATAGTAAATAAATTAAAAATTGAAAAATAATAAATTGAAAATAGAAAAACTCGAGATTAAACTCGAGTTTTTCATATAATTGGCAATTGCCTACTTTCTCACATTATTAATGTAATATCATCGGCGCAAGTGAGCTTAACTGCCAGGTTCGGAATGGAACTGGGTGTTTCCCCACCGCTAAAATCACCAAAATTATTATTATAAAAATTTTATAATAACATTCTAGCGATTTCCCAAACACACATTTTCAAAAATAACCTCCAAAGAAACACTTAATGTTTCAGTGATTGCTCGGCAATTAGTATTCCTCAGCTCAAATCCTTACGGATCTTACACCTAGAACCTATCAACCTTGTCGTCTACAAGGTGCCTGTAAGGAGTCCTAATCTTGGGGACGGCTTCACGCTTATATGCTTTCAGCGTTTATCCAAACCAGACATGGCTACCCAGCAATGCTCTTGGCAGAACAACTGGCATACCAGAGGTCTATACTTTCCGGTCCTCTCGTACTAGGAAAGTGCCCCCTCAAGACTCTAAACGCCCATAGTGGATAGGAGACCGAACTGTCTCACGACGTTCTGAACCCAGCTCACGTACCGCTTTAATTGGCGAACAGCCAAACCCTTGGGAGCTTCTTCACCCCCAGG
>CAZWKI010000038.1:0-9674 GCA_964634645.1 uncultured Gammaproteobacteria bacterium
GGCGCTTTGCGCCGAGGCTGTTTCTTACGATTTCACAAAAAGTGAAAATTGGCGGAGAGGGCGAGATTCGAACTCGCGAACCACTTGCATGGTTAACAGTTTTCAAGACTGTCGCATTCAACCGCTCTGCCACCTCTCCAAATTCAATAAAAAGATTTTATCACTTTTTCAAAAAAATGTCTATACCAAAGACATTGTTTTGTTTATTATGAGAGTATAATTAAATATAATTTAACATTAGATTAAAAATAAATTACCTAACAAAAAAGGTGATATTGATTTATCACCTTTTTAAAATATATTTTATTTTTTTTGTTGCCTCTCTTGAATTTTTTGTTCAAGGTCGTGCAAAGCCTGTTCTCTTTCATCATCACCTAGTTGTGATAAAATTTCTGCGAGTTTTTCAATTAGCTCATATAAATTGTCCATAATTTCCTCCTTGGTTTTATTTAATTTTATATTTTATTTTAATAGAAGAAATATTATTTGTCAATATTATATTATACTAATAAAAAAATAAATGTGATATAATTATTCTATGATAAAAAATACATCAAAAAAAATTGCACTTCAAAAACTTCATGAAATTCAAAACAAGTTTGGATATATTTCTGAGTCAGAAATTATAAAACTTGCAAAAGAATTAAAGAAATCTCCTGCAGAAATTTATGATGAAGCTTCTTTTTATAGTAATTTTTATTTTTCAAAAAATCCAAAAAAAATTATAAAAATGTGTCAAAGCCCTACTTGTCATATGCTTGGAAGTGAAAAACTATTAAAATATTCAGAAGAATTATTAAAAATAAAAGTCGGAGAAAAAAATTCAAGATACAAATTAGAAACATGCTCTTGTCTTGGGCTTTGTGATAGAGGACCAGCAATGATGATAAATAAATCAATTTATACAAATCTCACAAAAGAAAAAATAAAATACATATTCAAAATAGAAGGACTTATATAAATATGAAAATATTAGAAAACAACAATTTCAATAGTTGGAAAATTGCAAAAAATCTCAAAAGTCAGCAAATAATAAAAAAAATTACTGACTCAGGTATGCTTGGTCGTGGAGGAGCACACTATCCAGTAGGACTTAAATGGCAAAATTCATATCCTGCAAAATATTTAATAGTAAATGCTGATGAAAGCGAGCCGGGATTTTTTAAAGACAAATTTATATTAGATAGAAATCCAGAACTACTTATTGAGGGAATAAATATTTCTATGCACGCACTAAAAGCGCAGGAGTGTATTATTTATCTTCGAGAAGAATATGAATATGAAAAAGAAAATCTTAAAAAATTACTAAAAAAATATTGTCCTTATAACGCAAGTGTAGTAATTGGAGCTGGTTCATATATTTGTGGTGATGAAACCTCAATTCTAAATAGTATTGAAGGTCTCCGTCCTGAAGCAAGAGTAAAACCACCATTTCCATCTGAATTTGGTCTATATGGAGAAAAAACATGTATTAACAATGTTGAAACAGTTGCAAGGGTTCCGCTTGTTTTTCAAAATGATTTTGATCCAAAATTAACACTTTTTTCTGTTTCTGGAGACATAAAAAATCCTGGAGTGTATGAATTTCAAGAAGGAATAAAACAAGAAAAATTTCTTCAAATCATTGGGGCATACGAACCAAAGGCAATGTTTTTTGGTGCGGCAGGAGGATGTGTACCAATAAACAAAAAAATAATTCTCTCTAGTGATTATATAAACAAAATGGGAGCAATGTTTCAAACTGGAATTATAGTTTTGAATAAAAAAAGAAATATTCCCGACTTCTTAAGATCAATAATACAATTCTTCAATGAAGAAAATTGTGGAAAATGCGTACCATGTCGTGAAGGAAATTTTAGATTGCTTCAAATATTTCAAATTATTTTAAAAAGAAAATGGACAAAGGAAGAATTCATTTGGATAAAGAATCTCACAGAATTTATTCCATACGGATCTCAATGTGCACTTGGAAAATCATCAACAATTCACTTGAAAACTGCTATGAAATATTTTGAGAACGAATTTAAACAATTAATAAAATCCTAATCAACTAATCCTACTAATCTTACTAATCGATGAAAATAACAATCGACAACAAACAATATAATATAAAAGAGAATTGCACAATTCTTGAAGCTTGTAAAAATGCAAAAATAAAAATTCCGACTCTTTGTTATCACCCAGACCTAAAACCAGAAGGAAGGTGTGGAATGTGTCTTGTCGAAGCAAATGGAAAAATGATAACTTCTTGCAACAATAAAATATCTGATGGAATGATTATAAAAACCTATACACCGCAAATTGTAGAATATAGAAAGACAATGATAGAGCTTATCGGATGTAGTTTTGAAAAAGAAGAGGAGTTTAAAAAATGGCTGAAACTTGAAAATCTCCCAGATGTAGAAGAATTAAAATTCAAACCAAGAAAGAGTGAGCCAATTGACGACTCATGTCATGACATTGTAATGGATTTTGAAAAATGTATATTGTGTGGAAGATGTATTCAAAAGTGTCGAGAACTTCAAACGGTAAATGCAATATCTTATAGTCGCCGTGCAAATGCAACAAAAGTTTCAAAATCATTGGACAAAAAGCTTATGAACACAGATTGTGTCGGTTGTGGACAATGTACACTGGTTTGTCCAACAGGCGCAATGAGAGAAAAAGAATATATTGAAGATATTAAAAAACTTTTAAAAAACAAATCAAAATATTTAATCGTTCAAACCGCACCATCTGTAAGAGTTTCTCTTGGCGAAGAATTTGGAATGCCAGCTGGGTCTTTAGTGACTGGCAAGATGGTCTCGGCTCTTAGAAAAATCGGATTTAAACAAGTATTTGATACTGATTTTGGAGCAGACCTTACAATAATGGAAGAATCAGCGGAACTTATTGAGAGATTGAAAAAAAATAAAAATCTTCCACAATTTTCATCATGTTGTCCTGGCTGGGTAAATTTTGTAGAAAATTTTTATCCGGAATTTATAAAAAATCTTTCAAGTTGCAAATCACCCCATCAAATGCTTGGCGCAATAATAAAGTCATATTGGGCAAAGAAAAATAATATAGACTCAAAAAATATTATTACAGTAAGTGTCATGCCTTGTACTGCAAAAAAATACGAATCATGTCGTAAAGAGTTAGAGGTAAATAATATAAATGATGTTGATTATGTTATAACAGCAAGAGAATGCGCAAAACTTATAAAACATTTCAAAATTGATTTTGTAAATCTTAAAAATGAGGACTTTGACAAACCACTTGGTGAATCAACTGGTGCCGGTGTAATATTTGGTGCAAGTGGTGGAGTAATGGAGTCAGCCATTAGAACAGCCCATTTTGCACTAACTGGAAAGGAATTAAAAAATATAGATTATAAAGAAGCACGATATAGTTCTGGCATAAAAAATGCAACAATAAAAATAGGAAATACAAAATTAAATCTTGCAATTGTTCATAGCTTAAAAAATGCTAGAAAATTATTGGAAGATATAAAAACAAAAAAAACAAAATATGACTTTGTAGAAATAATGGCATGTCCAGGTGGATGTATTGGTGGAGGGGGGCAGCCAAAAACAACAAATCTTGAAGTAATAAAAAAAAGAGCAGAAGCAATCTACTCTCACGATAAAAAATTAAAATTCAGACAATCTCATAACAATCCTGAAATAAAAAAATTATATAGCGAGTTTCTTGGAAAACCACTTAGTAAAAATTCTCATAAGTTATTGCATACCACCTATAGCGATAAATCTAAATGTAGTATAAAACATTTATAATTTATTAGTTTCAATTTTGCTATTGATTTACAATTTATAAATTCTTAATTGCAAATAAATAGCAAATAACAAAATAGTAAATGAATTGAAAATGGCCAAACAATAAATAGTAAATAAGGAGGGCTCGCATTAAATATTGCAAGCCCTTTTAGTTTTGATCTAATTTTTTCACCTAGCGCCTCCTTTGTCATATTTTTTATGACTCTTTTTTTGTCTATGTTTTTTCTGTTTGTGAATCTTGTTTGGATTCACTTTTTTGTTGTTTGAACTGTGACCAAACGCATTCATTTGTTCTTTTTTGCGTTTCTTTTTTTTCTTGTCTTTGATTGAATCACCCTTGTTTTTCATTTTTTCCTCCTTCAGACATTGATTTGTCTGAATTGCCAGAAAAAACCCTATATGTTAAATTTAGTATGCTCTATAATTTAATCATAACTCTTGGGCTAAAAAAATCAAATGAATGAAATAATAGAAAAAATGAAAGAGCTAAAGACAAAGATTGAAAAATCTCTGCCGCTTTTGAATTTAGAAAAAATAAAAATCGATGTAGAAAATCTTGAAAATGAAATGAATAATCCTGACTTTTGGAAAGACCAAAATATTGCAAAACAAAAATCTCAAAAATTAAAAAATCTAAAAAATCAATTAGAAAGTTGGGAGAAATTGCAACAAGAGTTAAAAGATTTAGAAGATGTTATAAATTTAGAAAATAATGAATCTCTTGAGAAAGAAATTACTGATAAATATTATGAATTTGAAAAAAAAATCAAAGCTCTAGAGATTACACTTCTTTTCAAAGAAAAATATGATTCTAATAATGCAATTATAACTATTTTTGCGGGAGCAGGAGGTACAGAATCTCAGGATTGGGTAGAAATGCTTTTTAGAATGTATTCTAGATTTTTTGAAAAAATGAACTGGAGAGCTCAAATAATTGACGAGTCACGCGGAGAAGAAGCGGGTTACAAAAGTATAACTCTTGAAGTAAGTGGAAACTATGTTTATGGATACTTGAAAGCAGAGGACGGCGTTCATAGATTAGTACGTCTTTCTCCGTTTGACTCTGACCATGCGAGACACACTTCGTTTGCAATGGTAGAAATTTTTCCTGAAATAGAAAACCTTGATATTGAAATAAAAAATGATGATCTTAAAATTGATTTTTATAGAGCAAGTGGCGCTGGTGGTCAACACGTAAACACAACTGACTCAGCAGTGAGAATTACACATATTCCTACTGGAATTGTCACAACTTGCCAAAATGAAAGATCTCAAGGTCAAAACAAAGAAACTGCAATGAAATATTTGTATGCAAAACTCACAAAATATTATGATGAAAAATCAGATGAGGAAAGAAAAAGGTGAAATAAAAGAAGCTGCATGGGGAAATCAAATAAGATCTTATGTCTTACATCCTTATAAAATGGTAAAGGATTTGCGAAGCAACTGCGAAACAAGTGATACGGAAAGAGTTTTAAATGGTGATATATTGGATTTTATTGAAAGCGTACTAAGAAATAAATAAAAAAAGCAGTCAAACCATGGCTGACTGCTCATTATTTAAAAACATTATTTTTGTTCTTTTTCAGATATATTAAGTCTAAAAGAGAACTTAAGCTCTGATAAACAAACAAAAACCTGAAAAACGTTATCGCAAATTATTGTGATTACTGCTGCAGCTGCAAAGGGGAATGGAAAATGCTTGAATCCAAATCTTCCAAAAGCATAACCCAATAAAAGGCAAAAAACGACAATTGGAAATATTACTGCATTAGGATGTGCTTTAAGAAAATTTTCTCTACTGCCTTTGTCTTTCATAATATTCCTCCTATAGAATTTTATTTTTATGAATATTCTACATTAACACTGTGAGATTAACTTGTCAATACATCAATTTGACTTTATAAACAAAAGTAATAATATATAAAGAAGGTCGCATTCGCGGTCTTTATTTTTTTAAAAAAAGAAAAGTGTTTATGAAGCAATCACAAAAAAATTTTGTTATTGGCCTGTTTTTTATTATTGGCTTATTTTTTGCTAATTTTTCAAATATCAAAAATAGTACTATTTCTATTTTATTAATTTTTTGTTTACCACTTACTCTTATCTTCAGAAAAAGAAAAATAAAATTTTATTTACTATGTCTAATAGGAATATGTCTTGGGATTATTTTATTAAATTCTAAAAAAATAAATTATTCTGATGATTCAAAAATATGGTTTTACAATAATGAAACTTTTGATTTCAAAAATAATAAAAAAGTTAAATTTATTGGCCACATCATTGAAGAGGCAGACAAAAGAATTGATCATCAAAAAATAAAAGTTTCAACAACACAATTATTAGACCCCATTAATAAAGAAATATCTGGAAACACACTTGTTAAAACAGATTTGTATCCACCTTATTATTACGGAGACGAACTCGAAATAGATTGCATTTTGATAAAACCCGGAAAAATAGAAAATTTTGACTATGCAAAATATTTATCAAAAGAAAATATCTATTCTCTCTGTTATAACGGAGAAATAAAAATAATAAAAAGAAATTCTGGAAATATTTTTATAACACAAATATATAAATTAAAAAACTTTCTATTTAAAAAAGTAAATCGCATATGGCCAAGCCCAATAAGCTCTTTTGTAAACAGTTCGCTTTTTGGTTTTGAAAAATTGCTTCCAAGTGACATTGATGATAATTTTAGACGTACAGGACTGAGTCACATTGTTGTTGTTTCAGGAATGCACGTTGCGATTATAATAACGACTTTCTCAAAAATTTTATATCAAATCAGAATAAACCGAAAACAAAGTTTTTTGCTTCTAATAATTTTACTTTTTTCTTTTGCAATATTATCTGGATTTTCTTCTTCAATAATAAGAGCCTCTATCATGGGAATTCTTGTAATTTTATCGAAAAATATTGGAAGAAGTATTTCAAATTATCTTGTAATAATTTATTCAATTATAATAATGGCACTTATCAATCCACTGTCAATATTTTATGATATTGGATTTCAACTTAGTTTTCTTGCAACAATAGGGCTTATTTATTTGTCTCCAATATTATCAAATTATTTGAAATTTATTACTGAAAAATTTGCCTTAAAAGAAATAATCTCAACAAGTCTATCTGCTATAATAATGACTCTTCCAATATCGCTTTATAACTTTCATAAACTTCCGCTTTTTGCACTTCTTTCAAATATAGTAATTTTGCCATTTATAATGTTTGACATGACACTTTTTGTATTTTCAATTCTCATTTCTCTTATAAGCGTAAATCTAGCTCAATATTTTGGATTTGCATCTTATGTGCTTACAAAATTATTGTTCTTCATTATAAAAACAATATCTGGAATTAAAATTAGTATTTTGGATATTTCAAATTTTACAATTATACATATGATTATTTCATATATTTTTATAATATTAATATTTTTATATGCAAAAAAGAAAAATGAATAAAATAATATTTACCCTCATAATAATATTAATACTTGTTCCGTATTATTTTCTTGAAGGCAATGACGATAAATTGAAGCTTTATTTTATTGACGTTGGGCAAGGAGATGGAATTATTATAAAAAGCCCAGAAGATAAAATTATTATAATAGATGGTGGGCCATATGATAATTTTTATCAAAAAGTATCAGAAAAATTACCTTTTAGAAAAAGAAATATAGACTTATTAATCATAACACACGCTCACCGTGATCATTATCTTGGATTAATTAATATTATTGAAAATTACAAAATAGATAATATATTTTATTCTGGTTATGATATTGATCTTTATGATTATAAATATTTAATGGATTTAATAAAAGAAAAAAATATAAACCTGCTTGCTGTAAAATATGGTGAAGAAATAAATTTTGAGAAAGATATAAAACTAACAATTCTTCATCCGTTTATAATAAAAGAAAAAGAGGAAGATATAAACAATACTTCTGTTGCAATAAAATTGACTTATAAAAATTTTGACGTAATATTTACTGGAGATATGACTTGTGAGGGAGAAAAAGAATTAATACAAAAAGAAAAAATATTAGAATCAGAAATTCTAAAAATAGGTCATCACGGATCAAGGTGGGCAACTTGTGATTATTTTCTCGGAAAAGTTAAACCGAAAATTGGAATAATACAGGTTGGGAAAGATAATAATTTCAATCATCCACATAAAGAGACTATTGACAGATTAAAAAATGCTCAAGTAGAAATTTTTCGAAATGACTTACTTGGGGATATCTTTATAAGCAGTAATGGATATAATTATTGTATAAATAAATCATGTTATCAAACAAAACCTTGATTATTATTACGTTTATGTTATAATCTACTTCAGTAAAGATAGAATTTGATTTTTTATTTAATTAGACAACAAAATGGCTCAAAATAAAACAAATATCCTTATCATAGAGGATGAAGAAATGCTTGCAAACATGTATATTTCAAAATTTGAAAAAGAAGGTTTTGAAATAGAAAAAGCAACAAATGGTAAAGATGGGCTCATTCAAGCCAAAAAATACAAACCAGATATTATTCTTCTTGATATTATAATGCCTGAAATGGATGGATTTATGGTATTAAAACAATTAAAAAAAGATTCTGGTACGAAACATGCTAGGATAATAATGCTTACAAATCTTGGACAAAATGAAGATATAGAAAAAGGCAAAAAACTAGGAGCAGAAGATTATTTGGTAAAAGCAAATCACACGCCTTCTCAGGTAGTTGATAAAGTCAAAGAATTATTAACAAAAAAATAAACGATATGACAACAAGAGAAAGAACCCTCGTCCTACTTAAGCCAGACGCAATCCAAAGAAGCTTAATTGGAGAAATATTATCTAGAATAGAAAGAACTGGTCTTAAAATGATTGCTGCAAAATTTATTATAGCAACAAGAGAGGAGTGCATAGCCCATTACAACAAAAATGATGATTGGTTTCTAAAGGTTGGCAATAGAATAATAAATGAGAGAAAAGAAAAGGGATTATCAGTAGACAAAGAAGCTATCGAATATGGAAAAGGAATTTTGGAAAATATTATAAAATTTATTACAGCAAGTCCAATCTTTGCTTGCGTTTTTGAAGGAAATCAATCAATTGGAATAGTAAAAAAATTAGTAGGCTCTACAGAACCATTAACGTCAGACGTTGGAACGATAAGAAGTGATTTTACAATTGATTCAAATGATCTTGCAAGTCAAGATTTTAGATGTGTAAGAAATTTAATACACTGTTCAGACGAAAGAGAAGAAGCAACAAGGGAAATAAGTGTGTGGTTCAAAAAAAATGAACTTATAGACTACACACATTTAAACGAAAAAATTCTTTATGATATAAATCTTGATGGAATACTCGAATAAACTAACAAGCTACAATATTATGTAGCCGATAGTATATATTTCCAAAAAACAAGGGGTTTACAACAAATTTTGCTTTGTGCATTCGTTTGTGGGACTATTGTGAAAGGAAATGATTTAAAAAATAACAAAAAGTGAAATGGAAAAAAGACTTTATGTCGGTGGAATTCCATACAGTTCCACAGAGGAAGGTTTACAAAAAGCGTTTTCTGAAGCTGGAAACGTAACATTTGTCAAAATTATTACTGACAAAATGACAAGAAGATCAAAGGGTTTCGGTTTCGTAGAAATGGAAACTGAAGAAGGTGCACAAAAAGCAATTGAAATGTTTGATGGAAAAGAATTTGAAGGAAGAACAATCAAAGTAAATGAAGCAAAACCAATGACAGAAGACAGATCAGAAAGAATATAATGAATATTTTTATAAAACGTCGAGCTTAGCTCGACGTTTTTGTTTTGACTAATATACAAATACATAATAAAATAAGTATTATCCGCACCTTCAACTTTAACCAATTCAAACCA
>CAZWKI010000039.1:0-340 GCA_964634645.1 uncultured Gammaproteobacteria bacterium
GTTCATATGCTTCAGATTTTCCAATAGAAACGCCCGATGGAACAGAAGATATATAATATTTTCCATTATCCAAAAAAATGGTTGTGCTTATTGTAGGATTTTTGCGGGAATCCAATATTTCTCTTGCCGAAATTTTTTCTATTTTTGTCATTTTGATAAAATTTAAATTTTAAATTTATTTTTCTTGAGCATTTCTAGTGCTGGTAGTTTTGGAGAGTTCAAATATTCAAGCATTGCACCACCACCAGTTGATATAAAAGAAAAAATATTGTTCATTTTTAATGTATTGAGAAGAGTAAATGTTTCTCCTCCACCAGTATAAGCTTTAATTTTATATTTC
>CAZWKI010000039.1:350-9552 GCA_964634645.1 uncultured Gammaproteobacteria bacterium
TTAATTAATTTCAAAATAGCCTCTGTCCCAACCCTAAACTCGGATCTTTCGAAATAACCCATTGGACCATTCCATAAAATCATTTTTGAATTTTTAATATGTCTAGCAAACAATTCAATAGTCTTTGGACCAATATCTAAAATTAAGTCATCTTTTTCTATTTTCTTTATATCTTTTACTTCAATATTTTTGTTTTCTAATGATTTTGAAGTAAGAGCATCAATGGGCAAAATAATCTTTTTATTTTTTATAGTTTTTGCCAGGTTAATAAATTTTTCATCACATATAGACTTTCCAATTTCAAATCCTCTACTTTTCAAAATTGTATTTGCTAGTACTCCACCAATAAGTATAAAATCAAATTTGCCTTGCAATTTCTTTATTATTTCTAATTTCGTATCAACCTTTGCTCCACCAAGTATAAAAACTTTATTTTTTTGCTTTCCAGATACAACCGCATCTAAACTTTTTATTTCTTCTTCAAATCTTATACCAATATAGCTTGGCAGAAATTCTGTGATAGCAGATGATGACATATGATTTCTGTGGGCATTTGAAAAAGAATCATTTACATAAAGATCAAACAACCTAGCTAATTCTTTAGCAAACTTTTTATCATTTATCATCTCCTCTTTGTAAAATCTAATGTTTTCAAGCATTATAATGTCTTTGGCTTTCATATTTTCTATGTCTTTCTGAATGTCTTTTGAAACACAGCTATCCAATTTTTTTATTTTCTTTCCATTTAAATACTTGGATAAAGTTTTTGCAACAGGATCCATTTTATATTTTGCATCATAGTTACCCTCTGGTCTTCCAAGATAAGAAATGATTATAATTTTTGCATTTTTCAAACATAAAAAATTAATAGTATTTAATATGGATTTAATTCTAATATTTGAGTCTGAATCAATTTTTCCATTTTTACCAACAGATAAATTAAGATCTACTTTTAATAAAACCTTTTTATTTTTTAAATTTTTAATCTGTCTTAATGTTTTATACATAATTATTTTCCTTTAAAATACACATTGCTTTCTCTGGGTCATTGAGAGATATAAAATATTTTATATTATTTTTTGTGTTTATAAGTAATCCATCTCCAGATTTTGCGACAAAACCATATATTTTTTTCTTAGTAACAGCAATTCCGAAAGACGCGAAATAATTTTTTGAATTTTCTATAAATATTGAATCTATATCATCTTTGTTAATTTTTCTTGTAAAAATTCCAAACCCAAATTTTATATAAGTATTTGTAATTTTGAAATTTAAATAAAAAAAAGAAAATGTAATTACAAACAATATTAATAAAATTATTGAGAATAAAATTTTTGTATAAATATTTCCTGAATGGAATATTATATTTATCAAAAAATATCCACAAATAAAAAAAAGAGCTGTGTATGGAAAAATAAGATTGAGACTACTTATTTGTCTTTGCTTGTGTATTATATACATACTATTGGTAATGTAAATTGAAATATAGAACCCTTGTTTTCACCCGCGCTCTCAACCCAGATTTTACCACCATGAGCTTCAACTATTCTTTTTGCGATATAAAGACCAAGTCCAGAGCCATTTGTATTTATTTTTGGACTGTCATCTCCACGAGAAAATTTATTAAACATTTTATCAATTTCATGTTGCTTTAGACCAATTCCCGTATCTTTTATTTTGACAATAATTTCATTCTCATTCAATTTAGAAACACTCACATCGATACTTCCCTTGTCCGTGTATTTTATAGAATTATCTATGAGATTTAATACAACATCTTTTATTTTATCTTGATCTGCTTTTATGTTTGGAATATCTTTGTCTGCATGGAAATTCAATTTCAATTTTTTATCCTTTGCACTGATTTGCAATAAATCCACTGATGTCTTAACAAGATTAGAAATATCCAAGTCTACAAAATCTATCTTCAATTTTCCAGACTCTATTCTTGTTACGTTCAAAAATACATTTATAAGTCTTGTCATTCGCTCTGTAGCATTAAAAACATCTTTCAATACTACCCCTTGTTTTGAATTGAATTTTCCATAATCACCCTCAAGTATCATTGATAAATATCCTTTTATGCCTGTAAGTGGAGTTCGCAGTTGATGGGAAGCAATTGATAAAAATTCTGATTTTGCCTCGTCTAACTTTTTCAAATGTTCATTTGCATGTTCTAATTCTAAATTTTTCATACTCAACTGCTCATATAATCTAATATTTCCAATAACCAAACCCGTCTGGTCGGCTAATGATTTCATAACTTCTAAATCTGCTGTTTTAATATTTTCTAAATTTACCATAAGAAAATAATCTATAGAACCAATAATTTTATTTTCAGAATATATTGGTAAAGAAACAATAGATTTTACATTTAAAAATTTCTGAATATGCTCTGCCTCCCTTTTGTTTATTGCCGGACGAAAAACATCATACAGATAACTCGTTTTCTGAATTTTTCCACTTTTTATCGCTTTGATAGCTAAATTATAATTATCTTTAATATCATTATCTTTTAAAACGCTGACAGCTTTTTGAATAATTTCATCACTACTCATTGCACCTATATAAATATTTTTTTTATTTTCATCTATAAAATTAATAACCCCACCAATAAATCCTATTTCTGACCTTATACTCGTTGCTATAAACTGAATTACTTTTGACAGGTCAAGCGTTCTTGTTATTGTTCCACTAATTTTTTGAAGTGATGTCAAATATTTATTTCTTGTTTCTAAATCAATGTTCACTTGTTTTAATTCTTCTGTTGCTTGTTCTATCTTTGTTTGTAAATTTACATTGAATGCTTGAATCTCATTATAAAGTCTAGCTTTTTCAAGTGCTGTTGCTATCTGTGGCGTCAAAACCGATATAAGGCCTATATCCTCTTCAGAAAATGTATCTCCTGATAATTTTCTATCAATACAAAGTATTGCTGTTATATCACCATCTGACATTATTGGAGCAATAAGTCCTATTTTTAATTTATCTAATCTATCCACAATTGATAATAATTTTTGTTTTTCTATTTCAATACTCTTTTCTTTTGCGACCCTGTCTAATTCCTCTACTACTATAATTTGTTTTTTGTCTTTTAAATATTCAATTACTTCATCATTTTGTGTAAAAAATACCTCATCTGATTCAAATCCTCGATAAATTCCTGTTATATTATTTTTATATAATAAAACAACATTTTTACATTTTATTGATTTTTCAAGTCCACCCGACAAGTCAACAAATAATTTTTTAAGCTCTATTTCTCTTGCAATAATAAATCCTAAATTTTTCAAAACTTCCCGATAATCAATTTTATCTTTATAAAATACTTTATCGGTAATACGTGCTAAAAAATGTTTAAGTGGATCTAAACCAAAAACTATAATTAAAGAAATAAGTATTGAAATAAGTGTTGTAGAAAATCCCTCTGTAGCAAAAACTTGTCCTGTTAAAAATGTTATTGATGTAAAAGCAAGAGTTACAAAACCAATAAGAATAAAATATAAAATACTTTTTGAAATAACAAAACGAATATCCATTAAACGATACTTTACTATTGCATAAGTCATTATAACTGCATACAAAGATACAAAAAAATTACCTATTGGATATATATTCAAATTAAAATCTAATAAAAAATTTGTAGATCCCCCTATTAAGCCTATTAATATAGCATAAAGGGAATATTGTAATTGTTTCTTTCTATATCCAACAGATTTTTTATAGGCCAAATAAAGTAAATATAAATCAACAACAAAGATGATGAAAAAAAACAAAAGAAAATATATGTATATTGTACCCGTTTTAACAGGCCAATAACCAAAACTATTTCTAGAAACAATATTTACTATAAAACTTTTAGAAAAAATTGATACAATAAAAATTAAAGATAATCCATAAATAAAAAATAAAAAAATATTTTTTATTTTATGTTTAAATTCTATTAATGCAAACACATAGTTAGTTAATGTTGGGATTAACAAAATCGTACCTAAATACAAAATTTCTTGTGACATGTATGCTATTTTTTCAGTTTTTGCTACGACGCTACCAAAAAGACCAATTGTCCATAAAAATATAGATATGCTAGTAAAAAACCACAACTTATTAAGTCTGCCCCGTTTCAAAACTACAAAAACAGCTAGTATTATTGTTAATATAGCGGTTATTAAACAAGATATAGCAAAACTATTCATGACTTTTAATAATTAAAATTCTTATTACTAGATATTTCAAATAATTTTTACTTTTAAGCCATTTCAAAAAATAATTTTTTTTTATTTGACCACACTTAATTTCTTCTATATCACAAGTTCTTAAATAATCTAAAAATATATTCGAAATAAAAAATTTAAACTTATTAGCCAATTTAATTTTTTTATTTATAAAAATATCTATATTATTCAATAATTCGCTTTTTGATATAATGAATTTTTCATCAATGAAATTAATATAGTCTTTATTTACGTTCCAATTTTTATCATAAACATAATTAAAATATGTTAATCTATTTTCTAATTTTTCATCAAGAGACGGATCTAGACTTATAAATTTATTGTTTAATTTAACAATAATATAAAAATGTACAGAATTATTAGATAAAAAATTTTTTAACTCCTCTATCGTAAATCTACCAAAAACCATTCTTGCATTAATTCTTAATACTCTATAATAAACCTGAAAACCCAAACTAGATAAAATTTCAAATAAACACCTACTTTTAGTTGTACACATGCCTTCTTTTTTGTTAAAAACCATATTCGGATCTAATGTCCAATCTCCAAATTTATAAATAATACTATTTTTAATCAATAAAAAAATTTCTTGCAATAAAGCCCCCCTGTCATTTTCAAATTTCTTTGATAATAATAATATTTTTGATTCTATATCATTCATTAATAATTTGAATTAATTTTTTAGCTATATCTGTCTTACCAAAACATTTCAATATTTTTTTATCATTATTTGAAATAATATATGCTTTATGTATTTTTGACATATCATTAAAATCATTTGCAATTATAATATTTGCCTTTGCCCTATTCATACTATCTTTTGATATTTTAATCAGTTCTTTTTTGGATTTATTTACCTCTAACTTAAACATGACCAAAAAAATATCCTTATTTATTTTTTTATATAAATCAACTATCTTTGGGGTTGGAATTAATTTTAAAATTAATTCATCTTTATTGGATTTGATTTTTCCCTTATTCTCTTCTTTTATCTTATAGTCTGAAATTGCTGCTGAATGTATAACAATATCGTAATTTTCATTTTGTATTTCTTTTTGAACTAAATCAAAAAGCTCATCAAAATATTTAAAATGTATTATATTCGCTTTTTTAAACAATTTATTTGATAAATTTGCACGTGAATTTCCTATCAACATAGTAACCCTATATCCTTGTCTTAAAAATTCCTTGCATATTTCCACTCCCAATTTTCCTCCAAAT
Organism: uncultured Gammaproteobacteria bacterium; assembly: GCA_964634645.1. Lineage (GTDB taxonomy): Bacteria > Patescibacteriota > Patescibacteriia > UBA1558 > S5-K13 > CAZWKI01. The sequence goes on from CAZWKI010000039.1 coordinate 5,807, forward strand.
ATATTTGTAATAACTCTAACCCTATCTATAGCTATCCACGTACTTCCCGCGGTGATTAAAACTTTTTTCTTTTTTTCCATTGTATTGTTTTAAAAATATTTTTTTATTGTTTCTAAAATATCTGCATTATCAGCTATTTTACCCTGTCCAAAATCTCCACACGCCAATATTCCCTTTCTTGGTTGTATAAATACATGCTTTTTGTTTTTTGATAAAGTTTGAATATTTTTTTGTAAAATTTCATTACTCCACATTTCCATATTCATTGCTGGTGCTATTAATACATTTTTATTCTTTGGTATAGCCATAAAAACACTCGTTAAAAGATTATCTGCTATTCCATTGGCCATTTTGCCTATGACATTACATGTAGCTGGTGCTATTAAAAAAATATCTGCCCACTTAGCTAAAGATATATGATCTATACTAAAGTCCAAATCAAACATGTCTAAATGAACTTTATTATTTGTTAAAGTTTGAAATGTTAATGGGGACACAAATTTAGTGGCGGCATTTGTCATAATAATCTTTACATCATGACCTTCTTTTATGAGAAGATTTACGAGGCTACAAATTTTATAAATCGCTATTCCTCCCGTAATCCCTATTAATATATTTTTTTTCATACTTATTTAATTAATTATAAAACTCTTTAATTATATTATTAAAATTTTCTTTTATTTTTTCTCTCTTTAATTTCAATGTTGGTGTAAGTTCATCGTATTCTTCACTAAATTGCCTTGGCACAAGATAAAAACTTACGATTTGTTCGCAGTCAGAAAAATTCTTTAAACACTCATTTATTTTGTTTTTATAAAAAATTTGCACTCTGTCTAAATTCAAATAGCTTTTTTTATCGTCAATTCCTATATCATTTTCTTTGCAGTATTTTTCTATTTCTTCAAATTCTGGTACTATCAGAGCTATCAAAAACTTTTGATTATTACCTATTACTATTGATTGGCCTATATATTTATCAAAATTAAGTGCTTCTTCTAAACTTCCTGGTAAAACCTTTTTTCCAGTAGACAAAACTATCAATTCTTTACTTCTGCCTATTATATTCAAAAATCCCTCATTATCTACAAAACCAAGATCTCCTGTATGAAACCAATTATTCTCGTCTATTGCTTTCCTACTTTCTTCTTCGTTGTTGAAATAACCCTTCATTATAGAACTACCTCGCACAAGAATTTCTTTGTCTGGATTAATTTTTATTTCTAGATTTGGCAAAACAAATCCAACTGTTCCAAATTTATATTGATTAATTTTGTTTACAGATATAATTGGTGATGTTTCTGTGAGTCCATAGCCTTCTATTACTTTGACACCTACATCTTCAAAAAATCTTGCTATTTTTTTGTTCAAACTAGATCCTCCAGATATTGCAATTCTAAGTCTTCCGCCAAAAATTTTTCTAATTTTTGTAAAAACAATCTTATCTAAAATCGCACACAATATTAATGTAAAAAAATCAGATCTCTCATTTTTTCTTTTGGCAGAAGTAACTCTACTCTTTGTTTTGATTGCATAATAAAATAATTTTTTTTTCAATTTTGAACCTTCTCTTAAATTGTTTTGAATTTTATCAAAAATACGCTCAAAAATTCTTGGTACACAAATAAATATTGTGGGTTTTGCTAATTTTATATCTTCAACAATTGTTTTACTATTTCTACTGTAATATATTGATGCTCCCAAGGTCAGTGGAACTATTTGTCCTGCCGTTCTCTCTAATACGTGTGATAATGGCAAAAAAGAAAAAAATCTATCTGTTTGATAAATGGGTACATATTGTAAAACATTTTCTATATTACTAATTATATTGCCATTTGTAAGAATTGCTCCCTTTGGCATGCCAGTTGTCCCAGACGTATATATTATTGTCATTTCTGCGTTAATGTCTTCTGAGGGAGAAGGCAAGTTTTCAATATTAAAATCTTTTAAAATATCTTGAAATTGTTTGATACTGGAACCAATGTCTTCAAAAGAAACTATATTTTGAAATTTATTCACAAAATCATCTCCCACCGATTTAAACCTTTCAAACAAAGCTTGGTTTGATAAAAAAATCGTTTTGGGTTGTGTTTGAGAAATTATATATTCAATATATTTTGGTCCATAGGTGGTATGAATTGGTACAAGTATTAATCCCAAATAATTACAAGCCAAATCAACAACTGGCCACTCCCATCTGTTTTCACTAAAAATAGCTATCTTGTCCTCTCTTCGTATTCCTAATTTTGAAAAATAATTTACCAATTTCAAAATGTAACTGTTTAATTCTTCATAACAAATTTTCTTATATTTGGTATTTTCAATATAAGCCAAAGCAATATCCTTTGGATATTTAATAACGTTTTTTCTAAAATTAAGATATATGGTGCTTTGCTCCATTTTCTTTATAATTTACATTATAATTTTATCATATTTTGACAAAATACTCCAAAATTAAAAACAGTCCTTTGGTGAACCGTTTAATCTAAAATAAAACCATAAAATAAATAAAAGGTATTTGTGTTTTAAGATATAAAAAATCAAACAAATTACTTTTTTAAAACATTCTTTCTTGGTAACAATGGAAAAAATATACTTGTCTTCTTTTTGTATTCATGAAACTCTGGATTCTCGATCATCTTTTTTTCTAATAGTGGAACACCAGAAACAAATAAAATTAATATTGTAATAGTAAGCGGACTAATGATTGTTATAAATCCACCCGGAAGCGACAATGCAATTATAAAAATTCCCCACCACTGAGTCACCTCACCAAAATAATTAGGATGACGAGTGTATTTCCACAAGCCCGTCTGCATTATTTTTCCTTTATTTTGTGGATTTTTTATAAAATTAGCTAATTGATAATCTCCAACAACCTCAAAAAAGAACCCAATAATCCATATAATAAAACCAAGAATATCAAAAAAATTTATAGCACCAGTGGAATTTTTATTTATAAAAATAACAGAAAAAACTATCAAAAAAAGAAAAAATCCTTGGAGTAAATAAACCTGTAAATAAGAACGTATCAAAAACCATTTGCCCCACTTATTTCTCCACTCTAGATAACGATAATCTTCTTGTTTTTTTCTATTGCGTTTATAAATATGAAAGGCTAGTCTTAGTCCCCAAATCATAACAATAATATTAACAAAAATAGATCTTATACCGTGCTCACTTACAAGAAAAAAAGAAGTCCAGGAAATAAGTACAAATCCAAGACCCCAAGCAATATCTGCTATATCATTTCTTTTTTTGAGCAAAGAAATGACAAACCAAGCACTCATGTAGACAAATAGTATTAGAGCTAGATTTAAATAATGGTTCATAAGCCAATTTTAGTAGCAATAAAAAAACTTATTATAGATACAATAGCAGCTATCACCACGCCCCAGATTAAATCAATAATAGTAACTATAATTGGCCAATCTTTTATTGTTGCAAGATTTGTGAGGTCATAAGTGGCATATGTAATAAGTCCAAACAAAGCTCCAAACAAAAGCGCATAGAGCCAAGAATGTTTTTCTAGAGCTGGCGCAATAACAAATAAAACAAGACCAACGACAAACAATAAATAAAAAATAATTGCCGCTGTCCAGTTTACATTTGTTTTCATTAAAAAACCGATTTGTTTTGCATAAAAATTTTTTGCAATCAAACCAAGCCACAGCATATCAATGACAAGAAAAATAGGCAAAGCAATAAAATAGAGTTTTATAAACATATTATTTATTTAGATATGTAAT
>CAZWKI010000040.1:0-9269 GCA_964634645.1 uncultured Gammaproteobacteria bacterium
TAGATTGATATCAAGAGATATGTTTAGAAAAAGAATAAAAGAATCTCAAGATATTTACATGCACGAGATGCTCTATCCAATACTGCAGGGATATGATTCTTTTATGCTCGAGTCAGACCTTACTATTGTTGGAACAGATCAGTTGTTTAATGAGATGCTCGGAAGATTTTATCAAGAAAAATTTGGTCAATCTCCTCAGATTATTATAACCACAAAGGTTACTCCGGGAATTGATGGTAAAGAAAAACAAAGCAAAAGCTTAGGTAATTATATTGGTTTAAATCATAGTCCAAGAGATAAATTTGGTAGAATAATGAGCATTCCAGATAATCTTATTATTGATTATTTTAAAGTCTATACAGAGGTTCCGCTTGAAGAAATAGTACAAATAGAAAAAGATTTGTCATCCGACCCCATGAAATTTAAGCTTTTATTAGCCAAGGAAATTGTCCAACGATATCATGGAAAAGATAACGCTGAAGAAGAATTAAAATGGTTTAAAACAACTTTTAGTGAAAGACAAATACCCAATAATATCCCCATTATACATATGAAATCTAATTCGGCTACCGCTTTTGATGTTTTAAGGGCGTGTTTTGGCGCAAAAGAAAAAAGCAATAGTGAAATTAAGAGATTGATTTCGCAGGGCGCTATAAAGATTGATGATAATATTGTAAAAAGTCATGAAGAGACAATTTTTTTAACACCAAATGGTATTAAGCTCAAAGTCGGTAAGAGAACTTGGTTCCAAATTATTTTTTAAATCCGTAATATAGATATATCCATTATAATTTTGTATTGTTATTCTAGTGTCGCACATTATTTGGATTCATAAAAAAGCATTTTAAAATAGAATGCCTTTTTGTTTTTAATAGATTGATTTTTCCCTCAAAATATGAGATTATATAGAATATTATAAGTAAGTATTGTTTATGAAAGACAAAATTTTAATAACAACAGCAATTGACTATGCAAACGATGTAATCCATATTGGCCACGCATATCAAAAGGTTTTGGCAGACGCTTTTGCAAGGTATTATAGAATTCTTGGCAAAAAAGTTTTTTTTGTTACGGGCACAGATGAACATGGAGCAAATATAGAAAAAGCAGCTAAAACAAATGGAAAAGAAGTGAAAGAATATGTTGATTATGTTTCTTGCGAAGACAAAAAACAAATTGATTCTCTTGGTGTAGAATGCGATAGATTTATAAGAACAACAGATTGTGATCACAAAGAATCGGTAAATAAAATATGGCAAACAATTTTTGACGGTGGCGATATATACAAAAAATCTTTTACAGGGCTATATTGTTTGAGCTGTGAATCATTTAAAACAGAATCAGAAATTACTGATGAGTTTTGTAATATACACAGAACTTTGAAACTTACAAAACAAAAAGAAGAAAATTATTTTTTTAAATGGTCAAATTATCAGAAATTTTTAGAAGATTTTTTTCAGAAAAATAAAAATTTTGTTTTGCCTCAGAATAAATATAATGAAATGTTTAATTTTTTGAAGTCAGGCATAGAAGATATTTCAATTTCTAGACAGAATATAAATTGGGGAATAAAAGTTCCCGGAGACGAAACTCAAGTTATTTATGTTTGGTTTGACGCTTTGATAAATTATTATACGGCAGGAATAAAAGAGGGCTTTTGGGACGATGATACTACAATTATTCATTTTTTAGGAAAAGATAATTTACGTTGGCACTCACTTCTTTGGCCAGCAATGCTTGAATCAGCGGGATTGAAATTACCAGATATTGTTTACTCACATGATTTTATAAATATTGATGGTCAAAAAATTAGTAAAACTCTTGGAAATATAATTCGCCCAAGTGAACTCGTAGAAGAGTTTGACGTAAATTCGATTCGTTACTTTTTGTTAAAAAGAGGACCGCTTTATGATGATGTTGATATTTCAAAAGAAAAAATAAAAGAAGTAAATAATTCTGACCTGGCAAATGGTTTAGGTAATCTTGTTCAAAGAGTTACAAAAATTTGTGAAAAAATAGATTATACAAACAAAAATCCTTACCTAAATAGTTTTTCATCAAAAGTTTTAGAGCATTTTGACAATTTTAGATTAGATTTATGTTTAGAATATATTCAGGAAAAAATTACAGAAGAAAATCGTTTTATTGAAAGTGAAAAATTGTGGGCCAAAGAAGGAAGTGAATTGCCAAAAGATTTAGACAGATGTGTAGAGAATATAAGACAAATTGCATTTGATTTACAGCCATTTATTCCACAGGCATCAAACGAAATAAAAAAAAGATTGGGAGAAAAAATAATTTTTGGAGAGCCATTATTTAAAAGGATAAAATAAAATACAACGATAAAAAATATATTATGATGGTTTAATTAATTAAATTTGAATTATGGAAAAACTATTTTTATACAACACTCTTACAAGAAGCAAAGACAAGGAGTTTCAATCAATTAAACCTTTTTTTGTTGGAATGTATACATGTGGTCCAACTGTTTATAATTATGCTCATATTGGAAACTTGAGAACCTATATTTTTGAAGATACGCTTAAAAGAGTATTGCTTTATAATGGATATAAAGTGAAACATGTAATGAATATAACGGATGTAGGTCATTTAACTGGAGATCGTGATATGGGTGAAGATAAACTAGAAAAATATGCAAAATTAGAAAATAAATCTGCATGGGACATAGCAAATTTTTATACAGAAGAATTCAAAAAAAATATAAAAGATTTGAATATTATAGAACCAAATATTTGGTGCAAAGCAACAGATAACATAAAAGCTCAAATAAAATTAATAAAAAAATTGGGGAAAAAGGGTTATACATATAAGACAAGTGATGGTATTTATTTCGATACATCCAAATTTAAAGATTATACGAAATTATCACATCAAAAATTAGAAAATTTACAAGAAGGTGCAAGAATTGAAAAAAACGAGGAGAAAAAGAACCCCACAGATTTCGCTTTATGGAAATTTTCACCAAGTGATCAAAAAAGACAAATGGAATGGAAATCTCCCTGGGGAATTGGGTTTCCGGGTTGGCACATAGAATGTTCTGCAATGAGCATGAAGTATCTTAAAAAATCTCTTGATATCCATTGTGGAGGAATAGATGCTATAAATATTCATCATACGAATGAAATTGCTCAAAGTGAGGCTGCAACAGAAAAACATTTTTTTAATTATTGGATACATGGAGAATTTTTAAATATTGCAAATGGTGATAAAATGGCAAAAAGTGGAGAAAATTTTTTGAGGCTACAATCGCTTATAGATAAAAATATAAATCCATTAGCATTTAGATTGATGTGTTTGGGAACTCATTACAGAAAGCCACTTATTTACAGTGAGACAGCCATTCAAAATTTTAATACTGTTTTAAACAATATATTAAATGGATATAAGTCTATTTTAGAAAAAGTGAGCCATAAGAAATCTACAGAAAAAATAGAGAAAAATCAAACTTTGAAAGCTTTTGAGAGGGCAATTAATGATGATATGAATATGGCTGTGGCTTTTAGTTATTACTATGATTTAATAGTTTCTGGAAATAATTATTCTCCGGAGTTAAGAAAAGAATTGATTTTAAAGATGGATAAAGTTATTGGATTGGGATTAAGCAATATAAAAATAGAAAAGATAGAAATTCCTCAAAATATTATACAATTAGCAGAAAAGAGAAAAATTGCTCGTGAGCAAAAAAAATGGGATGAGTCAGATAGATTAAGAAATGAAATAAATAAATTCGGATACGATATAGAAGATACAAAGGATAAATATACTATAAAAAATAAATTAGATAATTTTAAAATAAATTAACAATTAAATAAAAAATATGAAAAAAGCGTTTCTACTTATATTAATTTTTGTTTTTACCTTCGCTTTATCTGGCTGTGGAAAAAAACAAATAATTAATCAAAATATTGAAAATGATGAAGTTAGTGCTGAGTGTCAAGAATTATGTGAAAATACCTCAAATACCTGTCCATCACTTATAACAAAAAATCAATGTGAATATTCATGTGATGAGTGGAGCGGTGAAGCAAAAGATAAAATAAAAAATGCAGGTAATTGCGAGGAACTATCTTCAATAGAAGAAATTGTTACAGCCTTGGTTCCTGAAATAAATACCCCAGAACCAATAAATCCAAGCAATGATTGCGAAGCTGCTTGTGGAAGTTATGTTGGTAAATGTTTGACGCTTGTGCCAAATGCTACTGAAGCACTTTATAAAGAAGGCATGGATTCTTGTCAAGAAGATTGTGCTAAATGGAATGCACAAAAAGTAGATTGCATGATAAATGCTTTTGATTGCGAGGCAATGACTAATATTTGTGGATTATAAATATATGAATAAAAATACATTACTTATTGGTGGGGCTATAATTGTTATGGGTGGCGCAATTGCAACTGGAGCTTTTTTAAACAATTCTGGCTTTGATAGTTCTAAACAAAATTCTAGCGATTTAAAACTTGATGAAAACCAGAGAGAAGGAATAGAGGAGTCAATTTTTCAAGATTTTTCTGACGAAGATAAATATTCTTTTTGCCAAGGACGAGAAGAAATTAAAGGTCCATATATTAGCTCTGTGTTTGGTGAAGAAAAAGGCAATATTGAATATATTTCTGATGATATTAGCGTTTTTGATAAAGAAAAAAATAAATTATTTATTCTGGGACGCAAAATTCAATATAAATATTCTGGTGCGGCACAAATGAATGCTCCAGGCGGAGAAGGAACAGTTAATATAGAAGAAAGTGGTATGACAGTTGAATACTATGATATGTTTAGTGCGCCAGTTAGAATAGATTACAATGCAAAAATAATAAATCCAGCTCCAGAAAGGAAGAATAGCGATTGGGTGGTGATAGAAAGAAAAGGAGTTGGAACTGTAATGGGATTTACTCAAGAAAGCGTTGACACGACAATGGGTGATGCAAAAACTTTTTGTCCGTCATTTGCTTTAAATAATGCTTTTATAAGTCCAGATTATTTTTCATTTGAAAAATCTTGTTCGGACCTTTCTTCTGGATTAGGATTTAGCTTTTCAGGAAATTTTAAATTTGAGTGTGGTGGTGTTGACAATGAAAAAGGCATAGAAATTGTCAAAGAATACAAACTTCTCGAAGAAGCAAGAAATACACTTAATTCATCATCTGATGCCGATGACGATGAGACAGATGAATTTGGAGATATTATAAAAGAAGAACAGTCAGACGATAAAGATATAAAGAAAAAATTAGAAGAATTACAAGAAGATATAAAAGCAGATTTTGGTTCCCAATAAAGTTAGAATAAGAAATTTTTATTTATAATATGAAAAAAATTATTTTTAAGAATATAATACCATTAATAGCTGTGCCAATATTTGGTTTTGTTCTATTAAATATCACTTTTTTGTTTTATGCTATTTTTCAAGGCTCTCTGAGAAGACTTATAATGATTTTTATAGATTTTAGTCAAGAGACGAATTTATTTTGGATTCCCGCAGCAATGCGTTTATTATTTGTAATAGTCATTTTAATAATTTCTTTTTTTGTTTTACGTACGAAAATGAAACCAATTCTTAAAGCGATTTTTTTGACAGCACCAACAGCAACTATTCTTGTAATAATTGGAATATTTTTTTATCAACAGCCAGTAATCGTTTATATATTAGGTTTTTTGTTTGTCTTTAGTGTTTTATATTATTTTTATAAAACAAAACAACCCCGGCTTTATTATTATAGCGTTATTTTGGTGTCTTTGTTTTTGGCAATATAAGCCCCCTAGCGCTTATCGTACTTAATAAAGAGTTATTCTCGCCACAAATTATATACTCCACATTTTTTATTTGTGGTTTTTTATTTTACTTTTTAAACAAATTGTGGGAAAATATTAGTATAATGTTAATAATAAATATATGAAAAAATTTTATTTAATTTGTGTATTGTTGATTTGTGTTATTTTATTAAGCGGTTGTGGGATTTTTGATTTTATGGATGCTGAAATGAACAAAGCAATTTCTAAGAAAAATCCAAAAATTTGTCGTAAAATGGAAGAAGAAGGAAGAAGAGAAAGATGTTTAGCCGCTGTTGCAGAAGCAAAAAAAGATGAAAAATTATGTGATGAAATTAAAAATCAAAATACAAAAGATAATTGTTTTTCAGGCGTTGCTGTTGCAAGCGAGAACAAAGATTTGTGTAATAAAATAACCATAGAAGGTCGCAAAGATAATTGTTTTTCAGGGCTTGCACAAGCAAAAAAAGATGAATCAATTTGTTCCGAAATAGTTAATAAAAATACAGCAGGGGATTGTTATTCAAAAATAGCCCAAGAGAAAGAGGATATTGGTATTTGTGCTAAAATTACAGAAGGGTATTATCAAAATGATTGTTATAATAATATTGCATTGAAGAAAAATGATCCAGGTTTATGTGATAGTATTTCTAATCCAAGCACTAAAGTAAGTTGTATAACTGCTTTAGCAAAAGCTCAGAAAAATGAAACATTATGTGATAGAATAACAGAGCAGAAATCAAAAGATATATGTTTAACCGACGTGGCTTCAATTATTGGTGGAAATTTGATTTGTGCAAAAATTCAAGATGAAAAACAACAACAGCATTGTTATTACTTGGTTGGTATAAACAGTAGTGACGTAGATAGCTGTAGTAAACTTACAAATGATGGTCAAAAAGACGCATGTTATCAAAAAATAGCAATTGAAAAAAAAGATACTATGCTTTGTCAATCTATCAAATCAGTAGAAAGTCAAAATTATTGCTTTACTTCAATTGCAACAAACAACAAAGACGCAAGTCCATGTGTTTATATAAAAGACACAGAAGACAATTATAATTGTCTTTATAGGGTAGCAAATGTTTCAAGAGATGCTTCAATTTGTGAAAAATTAGAAAAAACAGGCACAAGAGATAAATGTATTCATAATGTAGCGGTTTCTTCTAAAGATACAATGGTGTGTTATAATTTGAAGGACGCTGGAGAAAAAGAGGCTTGCGAGGATTACACCAAGCAGACACAACTTCAACCATAAAATAATAAAAACATGCACACAAATAAAAAAAATTTATTTATTAAAATTTTAGTTGCAATTAGTTTTGTACTCATGATTGTTATTAATGGTCTTGCCAACATACTTCCTATAAACGGTGTACAAACCGGCCAAGTTTCTGATTCGTATACAAATCTTTTTGCTCCTGCGGGTTTGACATTTTCTATTTGGGGTATAATTTATTTTTTGTTGGCCCTATATACACTGTATCAATTTGGGGTTTTTCAAAAAAACAAAGACCAAAACAAAGAAGAATTATTCAAAAAAGTGGGTATTTATTTTATTATTACCTCAATAGCCAATGTATTGTGGATTTTTTCATGGCACTATGATTTTATAGGAATATCTGCAATATTTATTATTGTAATTTTGTTTTTTTTAATCAAGATTGTGAGTTTATTAGCAAAAGAGAATTTTTCTTTTAGAGATAGATTTTTTATTTTGCTTCCATTTAGTATATATTTTGCTTGGATTACTATAGCTACAATTGCCAATATTACAACCCTTTTGGTTAGCATTAATTGGAGTGGACTCGGAATATCTGACAATATTTGGACCATTATAATTCTTTTAATTGGAACCCTCATCGGTGTTTTGAAAATGCTCAAAGACAAAAATATATTTTATGCTTTGGTTTTTATTTGGGCTTATTTGGGAATATTAATAAAGCATTTATCGGTGTCTGGTTTTGCCAAACAATATGTCAACGTTGTCACAACAGTAATTATATGTATTCTCGTATTTATTGTTTTCGAAATTTTTCTTTTGTTTAAAAGATACAAAAAATCAATAAATAATAAGTATTTATAATTTTGTATATATTTTTAGAGATTTCAAATAGTAAATAAATAATTTTATGAAGACAAAATTTAGAAACAATAAAATTGTAAGAATTGCGGTTATTGTAATTCTATTAATCATTGCTTTTTATTTTTATTTTACAATTTAAAATATTTATATGAATGAGAAAATTCAAAAGATTATTAAGAAAGCAACGGACTATAGCGGCTCCAAAACACGCAAGGTCAGCAAAGGAATAATTGGCGCAATAATTGTTATTTTACTGGGAGCACTAGGATTAGAATTATCTAATAATGATTGGGATTTGGGCAAATTATTGTCAGGGTCTTCATGGTCAGAAGCAAAAGTAATGCGTGATAAAGATGGTAATATTGTTACAAGCGGGGGAAAATATACAAATGAATATAATTGTGATGATTTTAATACTCAGCCAGAAGCACAAAGGTTTTTTGAAAAAGCCGGTGGTCCGAGCGAAGACACCAATGATTTAGACAGAAACAACGATGGTCAGGCTTGCGAAGAGTTGCCATTTAAATAAGTCGTCGTATCGTCAACGGCATCGGTTTAATGGGTTTATGTTATTTTGTTTTTGTGGTATAATAATTAGGTAATAAAATGATAAAAATTAATAAAAATAAATTATATGACAAGTAAAATTACATCAGATTTTATCGCAGACGAAAGAAGACAATATAAATTTAAATTGGGCCAACTAATCGCCTCTTCTTTGTCTGGATTTATTGGTGGTTTCATAGTCGCTACAATTATTTGGGTAATGATTTTTAAGGTTTTGTAATTTATTGAACTGATTAGGTGTTGATTTTTATAAAATAATCCTAGTGATTGGATTATTTTATGTTTCTTTGTTAAGAATTTGATTTATTTTTATTTGAATTTTTATAATAAATATTAATATTAATCTTATGAAAGACAAAAAAATTAATGAAGAATTAATTAATAAAATAGATAACAAAAAAGAAGAGAAAAAAATTGAGTCAATAATTGATCAAGACACACAAGAGGGGGGTGATAAAAAATCAATAAAAATTAATAAGAAAATTATTATTATTTTTGGTGTTTTAATTTTAGTGATGGTTTTAATATATGCTCTTAGGGGGTTCTTTGTGGTAGCCACAGTTGATGGTAGTCCAATAAGTCGTTTATCTATAATTCAAAAATTAGAAAAAGTGTCTGGTAAAAGTCTATTAGACTCTATGATTTCAGAGAAATTAATTCAAAGAGAAGCAAGTTCTAAGAAAATTGTTATAAGTGATGACGAGGTAAATGCTTATATAAAAACAATAGAAGATCAATTCGCTGGTCAAGGAAATTCTCTTGCAGAAGCCCTCTCCACACAAGGAATGACTATGGATGATTATAAAAAACAAGTTATATTAAGAAAACAAGTAG
>CAZWKI010000041.1:0-9253 GCA_964634645.1 uncultured Gammaproteobacteria bacterium
ACACATTCCAGTATTGTTAAACGAAGTGATTGAAGGATTAAACTTGAAAAAAAATTATAATATTGTAGATGCAACTCTTGGTGGTGGTGGACATAGTGAAAAAATTTTAGAAAAGATTGCCCCAAATGGTAGATTAATAGGAATTGATTTAGATAAAAATGCAATAGATTTAGCAAAAAAAAGATTAAATAAGCATAAAAATAGAGTAATTTTCATTCAAGATAATTACAAAAATTTAAAACAAATATTAAAACAAAATGAATCAAAATTTAATTTTTCAATTCACGGTATTTTACTTGACTTGGGGCTTTCATTGTATCAATTGCAAGATCAGGGTAGAGGATTTTCTTTTTTAGATGAGACGGGTCTTGAAATGAAATATGATATAAGCAATGATGGGATAGACGCAAAATATATAATAAACAATTTCAAAGAACAAGAATTAGAAAAAATTTTTAGAGAATATGGAGAAGAAAGATTGTCTAGACAAATCTCAAGAGAAATAATTAATTTTAGAAAAGAAAAAGAAATAAAAACGGGAATTGAATTATCATATATCATTACAAAAGTATATAAAAGATTTTATAAAAAATATTCTAAAGTAAATCCATCTACAAAAGTATTTCAAGCACTGAGAATTTATATAAATCATGAATTAGAAAATGTTGAAAATTTTTTGCCAGACGCAGTAAATATTTTAGAAAAAGGCGGAAGGTTGGTAGTTATAAGCTATCATTCATTAGAAGATAGAATCGTAAAAAATTATTTCAGAACCGAATCAAGAGATTGTATTTGTCCGAGCGAGATTCCAGAGTGTCGTTGCAATCACAAAAAAAGCATAAAAATAATAAATAAAAATATAATAATTGCGAAAAAAGAAGAAATAATTATAAACAGGGCCTCAGAGAGTGCAAAATTAAGAATTGTAGAAAAAATTTAATCTTTGCTGTTTCACATAAAAACAAACGCTAAATGAGATAGGGAGGGGGGAAAGCAGTGTTAATTTAAGTTTTATCCTAATCCCTTTGTCCTTTAGCAAAACAATTCAATATAAATTAAAATATAATATGAAAACAAAAACAAAAAACAAAATTTTTAGATTAGCAAATCTTTGTCTTGCAGCTTTTATTTTCGCGATTCTTTTTATAAATATTGTTCAATCAAACGAGGCATCTCGCGAAGGATTTCTTATTCGTGATTTGAACAAAAAAATAGCAGAATTGCAAAATGAAAACAAAGACTTAACATTGCTATCTACCCAGTTGCAGTCAATTAATAGGTTAAAGAAAGATTCAGAGGAGAAATTGGGAATGGTCAGTGTGGATAATATAAACTATATTGCTATAAAGAATAATACAGAAATAGTTGCTAAAAAATAGTTTTTAAAAGCTCATTTTGAATATGATAAAATTAGGGAGAATCAAAAAAAGAGAATCCAAAAGATTACAATTTTTATTTATTGTAATGTTTATTCTTCTTGTGAGTATTTTGATTCGCCTTTTTTATTTACAAATAATAGACAAAGATCTTTATTTGTCAAAGGCAAAATCTCAACATAAAATGTCCGGCATGATAGAAGCAAAAAGAGGAAATATATGGTTTGATTCTCTTGAACAAAATATAAAATATCCCTTTGCCACAAGTAAAACATATTTACAGCTCTATGCAATTCCAAAAGATATAAAAGACGCTTCATCAACAAGTCAAATTTTAGCAAATCTTTTAAATATGGACAGAGAGATTTTGTATAATAGACTTTCAAAAGAAAACGACATTTATGAACCAGTAAAAAGCAAACTTACAGATGAAGAGCTTGTGAAAGTTAGAGAATTAAATTTAGAGGGTTTGAAATTTGCAGAAGAAAATTATAGATTTTATCCAGAAAATGAATTTGGTGGTCAAATTGCTGGATTTGTTAGTTATAAAGATAATTTACAAGAGGGACTTTATGGATTAGAGGGTTTTTGGGACAACAGACTAAGAGGTGAGGGTGCAAGTTTTTATGGAGAGAAAGATGCTTATGGAAATTTTATTACAATAGCCGATAAAAGCGAAAATAGAGTTAGAGATGGAGCTGATTTATATATTACAATAGATCAGGCAATACAACATTTTTCTTGTGAGGAATTACAAAATGGCGTAAAAGAATATGGTGCCACGAGTGGATCTGTTGTCGTTGTAAATCCTCAAAACGGAGATGTGCTGGCAATGTGTAATTATCCTTCATTTGATCCAAACAACTATTCAAAAATAGAAAATCAGAGCATATATAATAATAATAGTATTTTTACAGCTTATGAGCCTGGATCAGTTTTTAAACCCATTACAATGGCAATGGGAATAGATCTTGGACTTGTGGAACCAGAAACAACTTATACAGACACAGGAAGCTTATTTGTAGATGGATATACTATAGAAAATTCAGATCATAAATCAAATGGGGTCCAGACAATGACAAATGTTTTAGAAAAATCTCTTAATACTGGAGCGGCCTATGTTGGAGAAAAAGTTGGAAAAGATAGATTTTTGGATTATGCAAGAAAGTTTGGTTTTGGAAGAAAGACGGGTATAGAACTAGATAAAGAAGTAGAGGGAAATTTGAAGAATCTTACAAAAAAAGGAAGAATTTATTTGGTAACATCATCATTTGGGCAGGGTATTACAGCGACTCCAGTTCAATTAGCAATGGCATTTTCATCTTTTGCAAATGGTGGATATTTATATAAACCAAGAATTGTAAAGAAAATTGTTTATTCAGACGGCAAACAAGACACAATAGAGCCAAAAGTTGTAAGACAGGTTATATCAGAACAAACTGCAAACAAAATAAAAGCAATGCTTATTTCTGTTATAGAAAATGGTCAAACACAATCAGCGAAATCAGCTCACTATTATGTCGGTGGTAAAACCGGTACAGCGCAAGCAACAGACTACGGTTCAAAGGGATATATTGAGGGCAAAACAAATCACACTTTTATAAGTTTTGGTCCCTCAAGAGATCCGCGATTTGTAATTGTTGTAAAATATGAATCCCCTCAAAGAGCTTGGGCTGAATCGACATCAGCAAGATTATCTGCTAAAATAGCAGAGTTCATATTTGATTATTATAAAATAAGTCCAGAACGTTAATATGAAGAAAATATTACAATATTTACTTAAATTTTTTAGTTCTTTGGTCTTAAAAAAATATAAGCCAGAAATAATTGCTATTACTGGTTCCGTAGGCAAAACTTCAACAAAAGAAGTTGTAGCTCAAATGCTCTCAAATAGGTATAAGCTTTGGAAATCGAAGAATAATTTCAATAATGAGATAGGAATACCCCTTACTATTTTGGGTTTTGATAAATCCCCAAATAAATCAATTATTGGATGGCTAGGAGTTTTTTTGAAAGCTATAAAAATGATTTTGATAAAAAATAGAGATTATCCAGAAAAATTAGTTTTGGAAATGGGAGCGGATCACATTGGAGATATAGAGTATTTAGTTGGTTTTATTCCTGTAAAAATTTCTGTAATTACAAAAATATCAAAAGCTCATATAGAGCATTTCAAGACTATATCTGCAATATTTAAAGAAAAGGTAAAAATATTTAAAAATTTACCTTCAGATGGTTACGCCATTATAAATAACGACGATGAAAGGCTCAGAGATTATAAATCACAATTGAAATGTAGAACAATTACATATGCAATAAAAAACGATGCAGATGTTCAGGCAACAGATTTACAAATTATAAGAAAAAATGATTTTATAGGAATGAATTTCAAAATTAGATATAGTGGAAACGTCGTTCCAATATTTTTACCAGGTGCTTTTGGGTGGTCACAGGTTTATGCGTTTTTAGCGGGCTCTGCAGTTTGTTTGGTTCGAGGTATAAATCTTGTAGAGATTTCAATTTTTGCAAATAAATATTTTTCACCAAGAGGCAGGACAAATTTACTTAAATCTATAAATAATGGTTATATTCTTGACGATACATATAATTCAAGTCCAGAAGCAGTAAAAGTAGCTATAGATTTATTGGCAGACTTAAAAACATTAATAAGCGGAAGAAAAATAGTTGTACTGGGTGATATGCTCGAATTAGGAGAAGAAAGTGAAGATTTACACAAACAAATTGGAGAATATATTGCAAAAAAGGAAAATATAGATTATATCCTTACCCTTGGCGATCAAGCAAAAAATATAGCCAAGCAAGCCATTCTAAATGGTTTTAAAGAGAACAATTGTTTGTGTTTTGAAGATAGAGAAAAACTTGTTGATTATTTGAAATCAATAATGATAAGTGACGGAATTGTTTTGGTAAAGGGTTCACAAGGTGCAAGAATGGAGCGTATAGTAAAAGAAATAATGAGAGATAGGCATTTATCAAATAATTTATTGGTAAGACAAGATTCTAGTTGGTCAGACAGATAGTAAATTTTATATTTAGTATTTGTTTGCTCTTTTTTTTATTTTCGTGTATTATAACATAACAAATATAGAATTAGATATTTAATGGATTGAAATCCGTTAGATAAAATATTAATTAATCAATATTAATTTTAAAATTAAGGAAGAATAATATGAAAGAAATATATAAAAAAATAACATCTAACGGATTGAAGAAAAAATTTTTATTAATGTTTTTACTTGTATTCGCAGTTATCCTTAGTGGTTGTAGTATCAAAAAAGGAGCTAGTACTTCAGAATTAGAGCAAGCAAGATTAAAAGCAGAGGCTTTTATAAACGATAATTTCATGCAAGAGGGACAAAAGGTTACTGTTTCTGATATAAAATTAGAAAGTGATTTATATAAATTCAAAGTTAACTTAGTGGGTGGACAATCAATAGATTCATATATGACAAAAGATGGATCAAAACTTTTTGAAAGCGCTATTGATATGACAGATACAAGCACAGAGGTAAACAATGAAACTCCGAGTGCAGTTGCACCAAAAAATGATAAACCAATTGTTGAATTATTTACAATGAGTCATTGTCCATACGGAACACAAATTGAAAAAGGAATTATTCCAGTAGTAGAAACGCTAAAAGACAAAATTGATTTTAGTATCAAATTTTGCGACTATGCAATGCACGGAGAGATAGAATTAAAAGAACAATTAAAACAATATTGTATTTCAAAAGAGCAACCAGATAAATATATTTCATATCTTAAATGTTTCTTGATTTCAGGAGATTCTAATGCTTGTAGCGCGTCAGCAAAATTATCATCACTTGATTCTTGTATTTCAAAAACAGATACAGAGTTTTCCGTAATGAAAAATTTTAATGACAAATCCACTTGGATGGGAAATTATCCAACATTCAATGTTTTTGCTAAAGAAAATACTCAGTATGGAGTTCAGGGATCTCCAACATTAATTATAAATGGTACGATAGTTGAGTCAGCAAGAGATTCCAAGAGTTTGCTTGCCACAATTTGTAGCGCTTTTAATAATCCACCAGAGGAATGTAATACTGGTTTATCTAGTGCAACTCCAGCACCTGGATTTGGAGACGAGACAACAAATGCATCAACAGACGCTAGTTGTGAATAATATTTTTATGAAAACCGTCGAGTTGAACTTGGCGGTTTTTTTATTTTTTCTTATATGATAAAATGAGAAGTAGTTAATTTGTATTAATCAAACTAATTACACTAATAAACTAATCATCTAATCATATGAATGTACAAACAGAGGGTCAAAAATTTTATTGTGAAGTATGTGGAAATGAAATAATGGTTACGAAAGTTGGAGGTGGAGAACTTATATGTTGCGGAAAGCCAATGGAAGAAGTCATTGAAGAACAAGAGAAATAAAATCTATAAAAAGAGTTTAAGAGACTTGACACATATTTTGATTTTGCTATACTAAAATTAGCACTCAGATGTTTTGAGTGCTAATAAGCAAAATTATTATGGAATCAAAAGATAAAGAATTACTTTTTAAAATAGTAGACGAGTATATTAGTTTTGCAAGTCCTATAGGATCTGATTTTTTGGTAAAGAAAAAGAAGATGGATTGTTGTTCTGCAACGGTAAGAAATTCAATGCTAAACCTTGAAAAAATGGGTTATTTGTATCAACCACATATTTCTGCTGGTAGAATTCCTACAGAAAGTGCATATCAATTATATATTGAAACACTTGATAAGAGCCAAAGTTTAAATACAAAACTAGAAGCAAAAATAGATAAATTTTTGTTAGAATTTAAATCAAAAGAAAAAACATTAAGAGCAAAAATACTTGCAAAAATAATTGCAGAAATATCAAAAAATTCAGTTCTTATTGCTTTTTCAAAATACAATTATTATATTACCGGATTTTCAAATATATTATCTCAACCAGAATTTGAAGATTCTGAAAAATTAAGGAATTTGAGTTTTGTTTTTGATGAATTAGAAAACATAGTTGAAAGAGTTTTTGAAAAAATCAAAGACAATGAAATTCTTGTTGGATCAAAGAATAAATTTTCAAATGATTTATCAATTATTACTTCTCGCGCGAAGTTGATGAATAATGATGGATTTTTGGCAATTTTAGGACCAATAAGAATGAATTATAAACAAAATTTAGGATTAATTAACTATTTTAAGAAAGCAATATAAATATTATTTAAAAGTTAATATAATAATAATGAAAGAAAAAAAAGATTTAAAATTAAATGAAAGCCCTGCTGATATTGAAGTTTTGGCAGAAATGGAAGAGGAAACTCAAGATAGAGAGCTTGGGGATGAGGAATTTTGTGCTAATTGTAAAAAATTACAAAAAAAGGTAGACGAATATTTGAATAACTGGAAAAGATCTCAGGCAGATTATGAAAACTTGAAAAAACAGACAGAAAAAAGAATAAAAGATATTATTGAGTTTGGAAACGCTGAAATGATTTTGGATTTTTTGCCACTTTATAATTATTACAAAGTCGCATTAGAGCATATTCCAGAAGAATTACAAGAAAAACCATGGTTTGAGGGTTTGGGGCATATTAATTCTTTGTGGCAATCATTTTTTGAGAAATTTGATATAAAACAAATTGAAACAGTCGGAAATGAGTTTGATCACAATATTCATGAGGCAGTTGATTTTGAGAAAGATGAGAGCAAAAAAGATCACGTAATTTTGAAAGAAGTACAACCCGGATATGAATTAAATGGGAAAGTTATTCAAGTAGCAAAAGTTGTTGTTAATAAAATACATTAGAGTTTTTATTTGGTGTATTTAATTAAAATAATTTAATTATTAACCGTTTCGTTTTACGAAACTACGAAACAAGGAAAGGGCCCACGCATTGGTGGGGAAACAAAAATATGAAATTAGTAAGATGGAATCCTTTTGATGATTTAAATGATGGATGGCAAATGTTAAGTCCTTTTAGTGGATCTACTGCATTTGTTCCATCTCTAGACATCTATCAGGACAAAGATAATGTTATTGCAAAGGTGGCTATTCCTGGAATTGATCCTGAAAATGTTAATATTCAGATAGAAAATGACATTTTGACAATTGAGGGTAATGTACAGAAAGAATCAGAAGTTGATGAAAAAAATTATTATAGAAAAGAAATAAGCTCTGGTTCATTTCATAGAAGTATGCTACTTCCAGCGAGTGTTGAAGGAGATAAAGCAAAAGCAGAAGTTGAAAAGGGAATTTTGGTAATTACTATGCCAAAAAAAGAAGAAATAAAGCCAAAAACAATAAAAATCGAAGTAAAGAAATAAACAACGACCTCCGAGGTCGCAGACCTCGGAGGTCGGTAAAACTAAACCTATGGAGAGTTCATTAATGTTTCCAAAAAAAATACTACAAAAATGTCCTGTTTGTGGGGCAGATTATGATGCAAAGAAAGTTCAACTTATTGATGCTGAAGATTTATCTATTTTATCATATTTCAAGTGTGAAACTTGTCTTAGTGGAATAGCTCTAAAAATTATGATTATGCCACACGGACTTGTGGGACAGGCAATTGTTACTGATTTAGAGGCAAATGAAATAATGAATTACAAAAACAAAAAAGACCTTGTAAATAGTAAAGACGTATTAGAGGTTTATAGTTTTTTTAAGAGTAAAAATGATTTAATGCAAGAAATTAAGAAATAAATTTAAAATTAAATAATTAAAATATATAAATAAGTGAACATCCTTCGCGTGAAGCTTCGGATGTCGAGAAGGAATAAATAGTATGAGCAAAATATTAGGAATAGACCTTGGAACAACAAATAGCGCAATGGCTATTATTGAGGGCGGAAAGCCAGTAATTTTGGAAAACAAAGAGGGCGCAAGAACAACCCCATCAATAGTTGCAGTTGCAAAATCAGGAGAACGTCTTGTAGGACTTCTTGCAAAACGTCAAGCCGTTGTTAATCCAAAAAATACCTTATTTTCTATTAAAAGATTAATAGGAAGAAAATTTGAAGATAAAGAGGTCCAAGAAGATATAAAAACGCTTCCCTATGAAGTAAAAAAGTCGGGTGAAGGCATAAAAATTGTAATGGGAGATAAAGAGTATACTCCTCAAGAAATTTCAGCAATGATCTTGCAGAAACTAAAGGTCGATGCAGAAGAAAAATTAGGTGAAAAAATAGAAGAAGTTGTTATTACGGTTCCAGCATATTTTGACGATTCGCAACGTCAAGCTACAAAAGATGCTGGAGAAATTGCAGGTCTTAAAGTAAAGAGAATAATAAATGAGCCAACAGCAGCAGCCTTTGCTTATGGTTTTGATAGATCTGACGACAAGCAAGTCGCTGTTTATGATTTGGGTGGTGGCACGTTTGATATTTCTATACTTGATATAAGTCACGATAAAGACAGTAAGCAATCAACAGTTGAGGTAAAATCGACCACAGGAGATACTCATCTGGGTGGAGATGACTTTGATCAAAGAATTATAAACTGGATTATAGAAGAATATAAAAAAGACCAGGGAATTGATTTATCAAAAGATATAACCGCGCTTCAAAGACTTAAAGAATCAGCTGAAAAAGCAAAAATAGAACTTTCAACATCAATGGAAACAGAAATAAATCAGCCATTTATTACAACAGATGCCAGTGGTCCAAAACATTTAGTAATGAAAATAACAAGAGCAAAATTGGAAGAGATAGTTGGCGATTTAGTTGATAAAACATTGCTTCCATGTCAAAAAGCCCTAGATGATGCAGGCTTCAAAAAAGAAGATATTGAAGAAGTGATTTTGGTGGGTGGTATGACTAGAATGCCATATGTTCAAAAAAAGGTTGAAGAGTTTTTCGGAAAAAAACCAAACG
>CAZWKI010000042.1:0-8969 GCA_964634645.1 uncultured Gammaproteobacteria bacterium
TAAAAAATGTGTCTCCAAGCGCTTTTTTCTTGGGAGTTGCTATCCAAGGATACAGGATTGGCGCTACGACAAAAATTAATCCAAAGACACCTCTTATTATAAGATACTTTTTCCGAAAGTAGGGGTGTTGATCGAAGCAGGTTTATAGGGATTACCAATAACTCCCTGGGTATAGGCAAAATTGCCCTAAAATACTCTTTCACTTTCAAACGAAACTCCCTGCCTCGCCCGGCAAAAAATGGAGGACCCATGAATAAATACTCTATTTAAGCGCCTGTAGCTGGCGCCGTGACATAAATGGCTACATCCCAATAAAAAACGATTTCAACCACCAGCGCAATTCAATCTCAAAAAAAGAGAAAGAATAAGCGGGGTGGTATTTTTTTATTTAAAAAACCTTTTTATCCACAATCCTAAAACCTGAAACCTGAAAACCAAAAGCTAATCACACTTATTCACACTTTATGCACTTTTACCAACATTGAAGCCCTTTATTAATTCTCTTAGATAGGCTAAAATAAGGTTAGTTTATTTATAGAATTTAAAAAATTAAAAAAATATAAATGGACAACAACGAAATTTGGCATGCAGTACTTGGTGAACTAGAGCTTTTAATTTCAAAAGCTAGTTTTACAACTTGGTTCAAAAACACAAGTATTCTTGAAATAGGTGAAGATACTGTTATCATTGGAGTCCAAAATGGTTTTACAAAGAGCTGGTTGGAAAATAAATATAGCAAAGATATTATAAAAGCACTAAACAATGTTACTAAAAATGAAGCTATAAAAAAATTGTTGTTTAAAATATCTCATGATAAGCCACTTGATACAAAACCTGAAAAAGCTCAAATACATGAAACTGTTTCTTTGGAAAAAGAATTGAGAATAGAAGAAAAAAATTCAAAAGCGCAATCAACAAACGGTTATCTTACACTAAATCCAAAATATTTATTTGAAAATTTCATAACTGGTAAACAAAATGAACTTGCAAAAGCAGCTTCAATGGCTGTGGCAAAAAATCCTGGTCATGTTTATAATCCACTATTTCTATATGGTGATGTTGGTCTTGGCAAAACTCATTTAATGCAAGCAATTGCAAATCATATCAAACAAAATTTTCCTAACTACAAACTTGCTTATATAAGTAGTGAGCACTTTACAAATGATTATGTAAAATCAATTCAAGGCGGGACAATAGAAAATTTCAAAAAAAAATACAGAGAACTTGATATATTAATAGTAGATGATATTCAATTTATGAAAGGACAAGAAAGAACTCAAGAGGAATTCTTTCATACTTTCAATAACTTATATCAACAAAATAAACAAATTGTAATAAGTTCAGACCGTCCACCGAAATCCCTTCCAGCAATAGAAACTCGTCTTACATCTCGTTTTGAAAGTGGCATGATAGCTGATATTGGAGCTCCTGATTTAGAAACAAGAATGGCAATATTAAAAAGCAAAATCCAAGAAAAAAATCTTACCTTAAACATTTCTGAAGAAGTGATAACTGAGATAGCAACTATTGCAAAAAGCAATGTGAGAGAACTTGAGGGCGCACTAAATAGAATTATAGCAACACATCAACTGAGCAAAGAACCTATATCTATAGAGTTTGTAAAAAATATTCTAAGTGGAATAGCCACAAAACAAAGAGAAAGTGGAATTACAACAAAAACAATAATAAAAACAGTTGCAGAATATTTTGGAATATCTTCTGATAAATTAACTGGAAATTGTCGTAAAAAGGAACTTGTTGTGCCACGTCAAATATGTATGTTTTTGATGCGAAAAGAATTGAATGCGTCTTATCCAAATATCGGGCATGAAATAGGAGGAAGAGATCATACAACAGCAATTCATGGATTTAACAAAATTGCAGAACTAATTAACGTGGACGAAAAAATAAAAAGTGATATTCATTCAATTATAAAAAAAATACACGAGTAAATTGTTTATAAGTATGTGTATAAATATCATATAAGTTTTGAATAAAATATTTTGATAAGTTATACACAAAAAATAAAAATAAAAAATACAATATAACTAATAACTTTTTGTTTAAAATAAGCCAAAATTTAAACTTATTCACTATTTACCATTTATTATTGTTATTATTAATTTATATATATTAAATAATAATATAATAAACATTTAAAAAATAAATATATGAAAATAATTTGCTTACAAGAAAATTTAATAAAAGGATTACAAACTGTAAGTCATTTAGCTGGAAAAAATTCAAACCTTCCAATTCTTAATAATGTAATGATAGAAGCAGAAGATGGTCAGATAACATTTACAACAACAAATTTGGAAATAGGAATAAATTGTAAAATAAGAGGAAAAGTTGAAAAAAATGGAAAATGTACAGTAGCTGCAAAACTTATTACAGATTTTATTGCACTTTTACCAAAAGATAATGTAGTTTTGGAATTAAAAGATGAAAAGTTAAACATAGAATGTGCAAATGATAAAACAAATATTAATTCGCTTAGTGCAGAGGATTTTCCACTTCTTCCAAAAATAGAAAAAACAAAAGAATATACTATAAAAAATATTAATCTTAGAAATGCCTTAAAAAAAGCATCTTTTCCAGTATATGTTGATAATAATAGACCAGAAATATCAGGTGTTTTCTTTAATATAATAGATAATAAACTTATACTTGTTGGAACAGATAGTTATAGATTATCAGAAAAGACAATAGATTTTGAAAATACGGTATCTGAAAATAGTTTTATTGTTCCAGTTGAGACAGTTCAAGAAGTTTTGAGAGTTTTAAGTGATAGTCAGGAAGAAAATATAAAATTTTTTATAGAAGAAAATCAAATATTATTTGAAATAGATGGAATTGAAATTATTTCTCGTCTTATAGAAGGAAATTATCCTGATTATAAACAAATTATTCCAAAAGAAACAAATACAAAAGTTCAAATTGATACAGAAGAATTTGTAAAATCAATAAAAAGAACATCACTTTTTTGTAAGCCAGGAATAAATGATGTAAAACTTAATTTTGTTGCAGAAAAAAACGAGCTAGTTATTTCATCAATAAGTGATCAATTTGGAGAAAATATTACTTCAATAAATTCAAAAATAGAGGGTACTGACAATGAAATAGTTTTTAATTATAAATATATTCTTGATGGATTAAATAATTTAGATAGTGACACAGCAATTCTTGAAATAATTGATAACAAAAGTGCTGGAATCATAAGATCAAAATCAGATAAAGATTTCTTATATATTATAATGCCGATAAAACAGTGAGATTAGTGTGGTTAGTAGGATCAGTTTTTAGAATTTAGAAATTAACTTTAAACAAGAGTATGAAAAAAACAATGTTTATTTTATGTATTATTTTTATTGTATTATCAGGATGTTCTATTAAAAACAATTCTAATAATCTAAGCGTTTCAGAAGAATATAATAAGAAATATGAAAAATTAAATATAGTTGTCGATGAAAATAAACCAATTGAGTTGTTTTGTGTAGATTCTATTGGAAATAGAAGGGAAATTGGAGATAGTTGGAGAGATAGACTATTCTTTTATAATAGAAATATTGAAGTAATTTGTGAATGTAAAAAGGTAGATAAAACAGACATAGTGCCAAGAGATTATTATAATGGTAAAAATGATTGTAGAGCGATTGATAATTATAAAAGATATATGACAAAAGACCAGATATACAACGCTATATTTTTATCAACTGGATATACTAGTAAAATGAGTTCAGGACAATACTTTATTGAAACTTATGGAGGAACAATAGAAAATCCAGCAATTAACGGAATAGAATTTATAAATACAAATACACAAAAACATATTACACTTAAATTAAAAGATATTGATAAAATAAACGAGGAAACAAGTCCGATAAGTGGTTGTAATTTTATAAGTGATTTAAAAGTCGGTTCCGATAATTTTTATACATATTTAAAATGTGGTGTATCTGCTATGGGTGAAAATGTAATCAGTTATTTAAAAGTTAATTTCAATGGGAAAGATATGGATTTTATAGAATGTAGAGTAAATACAGATGCTTGGTGTTATGTTGATTCAAGTAAAATGATTTATGATTCAGAAAATTCATCTTGGGTTAAAGACTCTTCTTTTAAATTAACAAAAGAAATATGTGATAGTATAGTAACAAACACAAAAGATTTAGATAAAGAACATTTATTAGACAAATTTCTTTATAATAAAAACCCAGAAAAATTAATGAAATGGAGTAAATGTATTTTTTAGTAGTCAAGATTTGAAATATATGACAAAAGTAAAAATTTTAATTCAGGGTTACGCAAAAGAAATAAGTGGAGAAGAATTTGCAAGTTCTTCGACAGTTTTAATAAGCGAAAATAGTTTAAATATAATAGTTGATCCAGGAATAAATAGAAAAAAATTATTAGAATCACTTGAAAAAGAAAATTTAAAAACATCTGACATAGATTTTGTAGTTTTGACTCATATGCATAGCGACCATTGTCTTCTAGCAGGAATTTTTGAAAAGGCAAAGGTTTTGGATGATAGCGATATTATTTCTTTTGATAGTAATATGTCACAACATGAAAATAAAGTTCCAAATACTCAAATAGAAATTATAGCTACTCCCGGACACGATCAGTTTCATTGTTCAATATTAGTAAAAACAGAAGAATTGGGAAATGTTATTATTGCAGGAGACGTTTTTTGGTGGTTTGATAGCGAAGAACAAAAAACAGACAAAGAAAGCTTGTTAAACCACGCAGATTTATATGTTAAAGACGAAAAAAAGTTGAGAGAGAGTAGAGAAAAACTTTTAAATATTGCAGATTATATTATTCCAGGGCATGGAAAAATGTTTAAAGTTGAAAAATAACTGCATTTTTATTATTAAAATAAAATCCCCACGTTTTTAAAAATAGTAGGGATTTTTTTAATTTAAATTTTTTTGAAAAACACTAAAATCCAAGATGCTATAGATATCAGCAAAGCAAAGATAGGTAGTACTTTGTTTTGGTATGTTTTTGAAAATTCATCGATTTTCATTTTTACTTATCCCCCCTTTAGATTTCATTTATACCTAAAACATAAGATATGTTTAGTTTTTTGTCAATAAAAGCACATTGACAAAAAATTATTAACATATAAGATATAATAAAATACAAATAAATAAAGGAGGAATTTAAAAAATGGATAATCAATATCACATTGACCCAGAAATTAATAAGGTTCTTATTGCAATAGGAAGCCATATCAAAAAATGGCAACAGAGTAATCCAAATGAAAAAAGCAATTCAGCGCATGTAATAATAATTCCTAAAAACCAGGAAGAAAATATTTATGCATGTTCAACTTCATCGAGTGGTGAATGGACCCTCATAAATAACAACGCAATAGAGGATTATTGTACAAGATTAATCAAAGAAAGAAGATTAGAGGGATTTCAAAAAGTTATTGATGAAATAACTAAGTTGAATAACTTATTGTGTGATTTTGAAAGAAGTACTTCAAGAGAATATTTGTTTATTGCTATGTCTAATAAGGATTACAAAGCTCTTAAAAAATATGAAGGATTACTAATGATAACAAGAAATGGAAATCCAGAATACCCCAACAAAAACTTTTCGGCAATAGAAGTAATTCATTATTTTTTAATAGAAAGAAATAATGAATAAAATAAGTAATAATTTGTATAAAAAACTAAGCGGATTTTGAAGAAATATCCGCTTTTTTCTTTCTATTGACAAAAAATATAGATTTGCTATAATCCTTTTATAAATGTTACATATTAGATAAAAAATTTAGATATTTAGCAAGTACCCTCTTACAAGGGAAAGGGTTTTTTTGTAAAAAATACCATAAAATGGACCTTTTCTATTGTTTTAAAGTGGGTTTCAAAGTATAAAAAACACAAAATTTCCACTTTCGTGATGCAATTAAAACACTTAAGTGGTTGGAAAAAACAAAAAATCTAAAAAAATCTACCTTTTTCGAGATTTGATAAGGGTTGGATCTTAAAACAAATGGCTTTTTAGAAAATAAAAATATTTTTTAAAAAAGAGCTTTTGTAAGCTACTGTTTTTTTCTCTCAATAACAAATTTTTACTAGATTATAACATTATGAAGAATAAAATTCTTACAAGATAAGATATACGAAGCAATCCGTATATTTTATTTTGCAAAAATTTTAAATATAACAATATAAAAAATATGGCAAAGAATAATAGAAAATATTTTTCTGACCTCAAAGAATCATTACCACTTCTTGATCTTATAGAAGTACAAAAGGATTCTAATAAATGGTTTTTTGACAAGGGACTCAAAGAACTCTTTGAAGAAATTTCTCCAATAAAAGATTTTTCAGGAAGAGATTTAGAGCTTTATTTCTTAGACTATAGATTAGAAGAACCAAAATTTGATGAAGTATATTCAAGAGAAAGAAATACAACATATGAAGCACCTCTTAGAATAAACACAAAACTTTTAAATAGAAGAACTGGAGCGTCAAAAGAACAAGAAATTTATCTCGGAGATTTTCCTATTATGACAGACAAAGGAACATTTATTATAAATGGAGTTGAACGTGTTGTCGTATCACAGCTTGTAAGAAGTGCAGGGGTATTTTTCACATCGCAAATGTTTATTGGAAGAAATTATTATGGAGCAAAAATTATTCCAAATCGTGGAGCTTGGCTTGAAATAGAAACAGATCCAAAGAAAAAAGCAATTTATGTAAGTATTGATAGAAAAAGGAAGGTTGCTGTCACATCATTGCTTCGTGCATTTGGAATCTCGACTGACGAAGAAATTATTTCATTATTCAAAGATGTGGACAATCATCCAGAAGTAAGTTTTATAAAAAATACAATTGAAAAAGATGCAGCACATAATCAAGACGAGGGTCTTATTGAAGTGTATAAAAGAATAAGACCAGGAGACTTGGCTACACCTGACAATGTAAAGTCACTTATATTTGCAATGTTTTTTGATTTCAATAGATATGATTTAGCAAACGTCGGACGTTATAAATTGAATAAAAGATTTCAAAGAGATTATCCTATCACAAATGAACACAGAACGCTCAAAAAAGAAGATCTCATAGATGTTATAAAAGAAATTATAAGATTAAATTTATCTCAAGAACCAGCTGATGATATTGATCATTTAGGAAACAGACGCGTAAGAGGAGTAGGAGAACTTATTCAAAATAGATTTAGAATTGGTCTTGCAAGAATGGAGAGAATTATAAAGGACAAAATGTCGACAAGCGATATTACTACAATTACTCCAAATGCACTTATAAATGCAAAGCCAGTAATAGGAACAATAAGAGAGTTTTTCATGTCATCTCAGCTTTCTCAATTCATGGATCAGACAAATCCACTTGCTGAACTTGAACACAAAAGAAGACTATCAGCACTTGGTCCTGGAGGATTATCAAGAGAAAGAGCTGGATTTGAAGTCCGTGATGTACATCGTAGTCACTATGGAAGAATTTGTCCTATTGCAACACCTGAGGGACCAAATATCGGTCTTGTAGGACACTTAGCATCATATGCAAGAATAAATGAATACGGATTTCTAGAAACACCGTATATAAAAGTTTTACATGATTTGGAAAACAACGGAAAAGACGCCATAGGACATACTCTAAGAATTGATTTGATAGATCCAAATACAAAAAAATTTGTTTTGAAACAGGGTGAAAAGATTACAGAAAAAATAGCAAAAGAATTATCAAAGATTACTGACATAAAAACAATCGCAGTTGTTCCGCTTGTAACAGATGAAGTAGTTTATTTAGATGCTTTTGAAGAAGAAAGATCTGTAACAACAGCTGTCACAACAAAAATTACAGAAGATGGTAGGTTTGCTTCTCCACAAGCAGAGCTTCGTGTTCATGGACAACCTACTTTTGATGACGTAGAAAAAATAGACTATGTTGACGTTGCACCAAACCAAATTATTTCTATTGCAACTTCAATGATTCCATTTTTAGAACATGATGATGGTGTTCGTGCACTTATGGGATCAAACATGCAGAGACAAGCAGTTTCCCTTATCAAACCAGAAGCACCAATTATAGGAACAGGCGTTGAAGGTCGTGCTGCTGAAGATAGCGGACAACTTGTAAGGGCGAGACAAGACGGGGAAGTAATTTCAGTTCAATCAGACCAAGTTATTATGAAAGATAAAAATGGAAAAGATGATATTTATAATCTTTCAAAATTTGTTCGTTCAAATGCTTCTACCTCAATGAATCAGCATCCAATAGTAGAAAAAGGACAAAAAATTAAAAAAGGAGATGTGCTAGCAGATGGAGCCTCTATAGATCAAGGAGAACTTGCGCTTGGAAAAAATATTCTTGTTGCTTATATGCCATGGGAAGGTGGAAACTATGAAGATGCTGTACTTATCTCACAAAACCTTGTAAGAGATGATGTTTATACATCTATTCATATAGAAAATTATTCTATTGAAGTAAGAGATACAAAGCTTGGACCAGAACTTATTACTCGTGATATCCCAAATATAGGAGAAGAAAGATTAAAAGATTTAGATAAAGAAGGAATTATTAGAATTGGAGCAACTGTTAAGTCCGGTGATATCTTGGTTGGAAAAATTACCCCAAAAGGAGAAACAGAATTATCTGCTGAAGAGAAATTACTTCGCGCAATTTTTGGTGAGAAGGCAAAAGACGTAAAAGATTCATCCTTATATCTTGAACACGGTGAACATGGAAAAGTAGTTGATATAAAATTTTTTACAAGAAAAAACGGAGACAGACTTCAGGCAGGAGTGTTAAAGACTATTCAAATTAGCATTGCTCAGCTTAGAAAAATTCAAGTTGGTGACAAAATGGCAGGACGACATGGAAACAAAGGCGTTATTTCAAAGATTATTCCAATAGAAGATATGCCATTTATGGAAGACGGAACACCAGTTGATATAATACTAAATCCACTTGGTATTATATCTC
>CAZWKI010000043.1:0-7982 GCA_964634645.1 uncultured Gammaproteobacteria bacterium
TATTCAGATCCAGAAAGTGAGGAAACGGATATGCTTTTAAACGTCTTACCGCCGAGAACTGATCTTCTTAAAAAAGGTGGTTATATGATTCCAAATACAGTGCAAGCAACGCGTGGTTGTAAACATACGTGTGATTTTTGTACTGTACCGGTGGTTTGGCCGAAATATTTTAAACGCCCAGTTGCAGATGTGATTAGGGACATAAAATTGATGCCAGACAAATATATAGCCTTCAACGACGTTAGCCTTAATGAAGATCCAGAATATGCAAAAGAATTATTTAGAGCCATGATCCCGTTAAATAAAAAATGGGGTGGTTTGGCAACTACTCTAGTCGCCAATGACTTAGAAATGCTCGAATTGATGCGCAAAAGCGGATGTATATATTTACTTCTTGGATATGAATCTGTGAGTCAACAAATCTTAGGCGAAATATACAAGGGGTTTAACAAAGAAAAGGATTATAAGTTTGTCACCGATTGTCTGCACAGCTATGGAATTTCAGTTCAGGGGTGTTTTGTCTTTGGTTTCGATGAGGACGATTTAGATGTTTTTGCTAAAACAGTACAAAGAGTAAATGAACTCAAAGTAGACATTCCAAGATACTCTATTTATACTCCATATCCGGGAACAAGGCTTTTCAAACGAATTCAGCAAGAGGGTAGAATAATTAGTTACAATTGGAACGATTATGATACTATGCACGTAGTTTATCGCCCAATTCAAATGACACCCGAACAACTGTTTAATGGATTTAAGTGGGCATACAAAGAAACTTTTAAAATTTCCAGTATTTTTTCCAGAGCAATGTATCAAAAGATTGGAGCAAGAACCGTTGTTAATTTCATGGGAAACTTAACATATAAAGTATTTGTAAAAAGACTTTATCATGAAGAAAGATTCTCTAGCCCCAATGGTATAAAAGATGACAAAATCTAAAGGAGAAAACATGAGAGTAACTCTTATATATCCCGCTATAGAAAAAAAACCTGGAAAAAGCTATTTGCGTTCATGGCAAATGGAACCACTTGCAATAGCTGTTATTGCGGGTTTGACACCAGACGATGTCGAAATTAAATTCTATGATGATAGAATCGAAGATATACCATTTTCAGAACATACTGATTTGGTTGGTATTTCCGTAGAAACCTATTCTGCAAAAAGGGCTTACGAAATATCTGCTAAATTTAGATCTCAAAACATTCCAGTTGTTTTGGGTGGTTATCATCCTACTCTTGTTCCAGAAGAAGCAACTAAGCATTGTGATGCAGTGGTTGTTGGTAGCGCTGAGGGTTTATGGGAACAAGTTATAAATGACGTACAGAATGGTACGCTTCAAAAAATATACAAAACAGATTCAATGAAAACTGTATTTTTTTCAACTCCCAAACGTAATGTTTTTGTTGGAAAAAACTATCTCCCCATTTCTTTACTTGAGGCCGGGAGGGGTTGTCAGTTTAAGTGTGAATTTTGTTCCATAACAACATATCATCAAAATAATTTTTTTCGTAGGCCAATTAATGAAATTGTCAGCGAAATACGTCAGTTAAAAAACAAATTATTATTTTTCGTTGACGATAATATTATTGGTGATATCGTATCTGCAAAAGAACTCTTCAGAGCTCTTATCCCAGAAAAAATAAGTTGGGTAAGTCAATGTAGCACTAATATTTGTAGGGATGATGAACTTATCCAACTTATGGCACAAAGTGGTTGTAAGGGTGTTTTGATAGGATTTGAATCTCTAAACCTAGAAAACTTAAAACAAATGGGAAAAACTCACAACAAAATACTTGAATATGAGATGACCCTAACAAAACTTCGTGAATATGGGATAGTTGTTTATGGAGCATTTGTCTTAGGATATGATCAGGATGATAATTCTTCTGCAATTAAGACAGTTGAATTTGGTATGCGTCAAAATTTGTTTATAGCCGCATTTAATCATCTAGTTCCATTTCCGGGCACACCGCTATATAAACGTTTTCAGAAAGAAGGCAGGCTAATAAGAGATTCTTGGTGGCTAGATTCAGGTTTCCAATTTGGAGATATATGTTATTTTCCGAAAAAGGTTAAACCAAATGAATTAACAGTAATATGTATGAATGCCAGGAAAAGATTTTTTAAATTTTCCTCGATTATAAAAAGAGGATTAGACCTCAAAGCAAATTGTAAAAGCTTGTCTATGGCCAAGATGTTTTTTTTCGCAAACTTTCTTTTGAAAAGAGAAATTAACAAAAGAAGAGATGTGCGA
Organism: uncultured Gammaproteobacteria bacterium; assembly: GCA_964634645.1. GTDB lineage: Bacteria > Patescibacteriota > Patescibacteriia > UBA1558 > S5-K13 > CAZWKI01. Next base: position 2,255 of record CAZWKI010000043.1, read on the forward strand.
CTTGGAAGTAGATAAAAAGGAGTAATTATGTCTAGATTTATATTTGATTTAGCCGTTAAATCAGATGAATTACAATTACGTAAGATCTTTGAGGAAAATTCAGTTGATGGTGATATCCGGATGTCTTTTTTAAGACGTCCGGATGTTTTTCAATCAATAGATATCCTCGGGGAAAACCAGGTTATTGTTATAAGAGATACGGAAATGAAAACCATTATTGGGTGTGGTATAAGATCCATACGTCCAATGTACGTCAATGGTGAAATTGTTAATGTCGGATATATGAATAGCTTACGTTTAGCTAGGGAATATAGAAATGGATTGTATCTTGCTAGAGCTTTTAAACATTTTGAAAAGTTACACAGAGAAGACAAAAAAGTAAGATTATATTTAACCACCCTTATTGAAAATAATGGCGTGGCCAATCAGGCTCTTTCTACTGGAAGGGCTGGACTTCCTACATTTAAAGATATTGGAAGGATTTATACGCTTGGGATTAATGCTCAGAAAGTTGTAAGCTCATGGAAAGAAAACAAGCAATTAGAGATTAGCGGAGGTAGTTTTGATAATATCAGATCTATTATCAAATTTGTAAATGAAACTCGTGCTTCCCGTCAGTTTTCTCCTTATATTTCAGCAGAATCGTTTTTAAACGGTGATGTGTTGTATAGACAATTAAATCCAAAGAATTTTTTTGTTGCCTACGGTCACGGTGAAATAGTTGGAGTTTTAGCAACATGGGATCAGGGGTCTTTCAAACAAAATGTAATTTTTGGCTATAGCAGAAAAATAAAATTGATGCGCCCAATATATAATGCGTATGCTAAATTTACGGGTTATGCTACTTTGCCCAATATTGGCGAGGAGATTAAGTCTTTTTATATTTGTTGCGTGGCTATATCAGAAAATAATCCAAAGATTTTTGAACATCTTTTACACGTAGCTCAAGTAGAGAATGTCAATAAAGGGTATTCATATATGTTAATTGGAATGCATGAGAAAGACAATTTTTTGGAGACCATTCTGAGGGCTCATCCAATTCAATATAGAAGCAAACTAATGGTTTCTTATTGGGAGGATGGGGTAAGCGATTTCGAGGATCTTCAAAACTTAGTTCCTGGTATTGAAATTGCAATGCTTTAAAATAAAGGAGATTAAAATGTCCAAATTAAAAAGCAAAACCATTCAAATATCTGAATTATCAGATGATCAAAAAGAGATCATGTGGCAACTTATGGATATTAATTATGCAAATGCTAATCATCCTAGGTTCCTTCGAGATCTTTCAGAAAAAGATCACGTGATCATTTTGGAAGATTTGAACTCTGAGAGAATTGTGGGTTTTTCAACAGTAAAGATTATTTTAACTTCTGTTTCAGAGAAATCTGTTTGTGCTGTATTTTCAGGAGATACTATAATTGATCCTTTATTTTGGGGAGAGCAGGGACTAACAAAAGAATTTGGAAAATATCTTATAAATACATTTGAAAGTTTTCCAGAAAGTTATTGTTGTTGGTTCCTAATTTCTAAGGGATATAAAACATATAGATATCTCCCGCTTTATTTTAACGAATTTTTTCCTCGTTTTAATAAAGTGACACCGAAATTCGAACAAGAAGTGTTGAATGCTCTGGCGGAAAAAAAATATCCGGGTCTATACGATTCTGATTCAGGAATTATACGTTTAAATGGAACGACTGAAAACCTTAGAGAAGGAATTGCCGATATAACAGATGATAAATTAAGAAATCCGCACGTTAGTTTCTTTGTAGAAAAAAATCCAGGATATATTCACGGTGATGAATTAGCTTGTATTGCTGAGTTAAGTAATGATAACTTGAAGACAATTTTTTTTAGAATTGTCTCTGGAAAATAGCGGGGTAAATAAAATGTCAAATTTACGTGGCTTTATATCAAATTTATCCTGGGCCATAATATGTACCAAAGAAATGTTACTACACTACCTATCTTGTTTCAACGTAAAAAGAGTTCAGAAAAATATTTTATTGCAAACTATAAAAAAGAACAAACATTCAATTTTTGGAAAGCAATTTAATTTTTCTGAAATAAAAACAGTAAGAGAGTTTCAAAATATGATTCCAATCCAAAAATATGATGAATATCATAAGTGGATTGAATTGTTACAAAACGGAAAAGTCGATGCGATTACCGAAGATACACCAATTATTCTAGAACCTACAAGTGGATCTTCAGGAAAACTTAAACTTATTCCATATACAAAAAATCTTCATAGGCAGTTTTTACAGGGAATTCGTCCTTGGATATTTCATATTCTTTGTTCAGATAAACGCATAATGAGAGGAAGGGCATATTGGTCAATAACACCTCTTATGAAACAAGAATTCTCTAGCACGGGTTCAATTCCAGTGGGTTTCAAAAATGATGGTGAATATTTTGGAAATATAGAAAGAAAATTGTTGGGAAATATTTTAGTAACTCCAAATGAGGTTAGTGAAATTTCTGATTTAGAAAATTTTCGTTATGCAACGCTTTTTTTCTTAATTTATAATCAGAACTTATCATTTATTTCTGTATGGAGTCCAACATTTCTTACAACTCTTCTAGAATGTTTATCTTATTGGAAAAATTCTATTGTTAATGATTTAAAAACTGGTCATATATCTTTTCCAAGAGAAATAGATGTTGCGCTGAAGGAACGTCTTGAAAGAAATGTCCGCCCTAATTTTAAAAGAGCTGTTATAGTGAAAAACGCTTTTTCTTTAAAGGAGAAGACTCATTCCTATAAAATGCTCTGGCCAGACCTCGCAATCATTAGTTGCTGGGCAGACGGAAGCTCGGCAAATTACGCAAAAGAACTTAATAAGTTATTTCCAGAAGTTAAAATACAAGCAAAAGGATTACTTGCTACGGAAGGAATTGTATCAATTCCAGTTTGTAATAAATACGACGCTGTCCTTTCTGTCCGTTCCCATTTCTTTGAATTCATAGAGGTAAACGATTCTAAAATTAAATTAGCACATGAATTGAAGGTCGGGAAAAAGTATTCCGTAGTTTTAACTACTGGTGGTGGTCTTTATAGATATCGTTTAGGTGATTTAATTGAGGTGACTGGATTTTTTCATAAATGTCCAGCAGTAAAATTTATTAGTAGAGAAGAGTATGTATCTGATTTGTTTGGTGAAAAGTTAAACGAAAACTTTATTTCTCAAATTTTGGAATCTCAATTTAAGAAAAACAACATTCAAACTAGTTTTTTCTTAATTGCTCCAGAATACGATGAGAATAAATCAATCTCTTATACATTATTTCTTGAAATAAAAGAAAGTGAAGAAAATAACAAGGAGGAATTTCTAAAAAGTTTAGCGGTGTTCATAGAAAACGAACTGATTAAAAGTTTTCACTATGAATATTGCAGAAAACTTAATCAACTTGCTCCGTTTAGAATATTTTTTATTGAGAGCGGTGGTGTAGAGTCATATCTGAATGCTTGTGTATCTTCTGGACAACGCCTAGGAGATGTTAAGATGAAAATTCTAAGCAAAGATATTGGCTGGAAGAATATATTTAAAGGACGTTTAATAAATAGACCCTGATCATAGATTGGGGTCTTATTTTATATATAGTGAGTTGAGTGGGGGGGGTGGCTATTCCATATTTCTCAAATCAGGAATATGGATATATCCATCTTGGCTTTGTATTATTGTTCTAACGTCCTTTTAGATGCCCTGTCACGAAAAAACATTGATATAATCAGTGTTTTTTAATATTTAAAAATAGGGTTAGAACTGAGCTTTTTTTCTTTTTAATTCAATTTGTGTTATAATTAAATCAATTAATATACTAAAATAAAATTATGAAAAAAAATAAAATAGAGCCAAAAATTAAAGAAACAAAAACATTAACAAATCAAGAAAAAGTGCTACAAAAAATTGAAGAATTAAAAAAAATATTATCTTCTGTAAAATCCAAATTTGACAAGATGGATGATAAAACCAAAAAAAGAATTGCCGCCGGAGTCGCTGGTTCAGTTGCATTAATTGCTGGTGCTGTCAGCATTAATAAGATTAAAAAAGCATGTAAAAATAAAAAGTAGTAAAATTTTATTTATAATGGAAACAAATAATACAATAAAAAAAGAAATTTATTCAGAAAGAGGTTCTTTTTCGAAAATTAAACGTATAATAATAATCATTTTATTAATACTTGTTTTTATTTTTGGAATTTATTTATATTTTTGGATACGCTCTACACAAAAAATTCAAGTTGAAGCTAAAAATACAATTGAAAATGCTATTAAATATAATATTCTTAAAGAAAAAATTGAAAAAGAAAAGAGTAGATGTGAAAATTTTATTTCCCAACAAGAGGGAGATTTTGGTAGCTTTGAATATTGCAAAAAGTTTATTGATTGGGAATATGAACTTAAAAACAATTTATAAATTTTAATTAAAGGGTTTTTTAATAAATATTTTTAGGTACCCTTTTTTGTTTTACTTTTATTTAAAAATATGAGAAAATTTATAAATAATAAAATCAGCTATAAAAATTTGTATCAATTGAAACTTATATGTTATATACAATATCTAAAATATTGGAATCAAAAGAGTTTCTCACTGTCATATATTCAATGTTACCAATAACAGAGCTTCGTGGAACAATACCTATTGCGATTAGTGTTTGGAAAATAAGTCCCGGAATTGCCTTTTTGTTAAGTGTTCTAGGAAACACAATACCTGTTTTTGTTTTAATATTGGGATTAAATAAAATAGTAGAGTTATCAAATAAACATTCAAAAATTTTTGCAAAAATTATAAATTCAGTACTTCAAAGAACTAGAAAAAAAACATATGAAAAATTTGAAAAATATGGAATGTTTGCCTTATTTATTTTTGTAGCAATACCACTTCCTTTTACTGGAGCATGGACAGCATCTATAGCAGCATGGTTATTTGGAATAAATTTAAAAAATGCCTTTTGGCCCATATTTATTGGCATCATAGTTGCTGGAATAATTGTTACTTCAATTACTATCGGAACAGTATCTATGTTTAAAATCTAGTCAAATTAATAATTGAGAGAATAAAGAAAAATATAGAGTCGAGTTTAATCTTATTGATAGTTGTAAAAAATTAATAAATTAGTTTAATCTTAAATATAATGAGTTGGACTAGGGGGTAAATTACTCCACATTTCTCAAATTAGGAATATAAATATATCCATCATAATTTTGTATTATAGTTCTAACGTCCTGCACGACGTCCTGCCATCGTGTAATAACGGAGTCTAAAAGCTCTGTTTTTGCATTTTTTTAATTTAAATTATATATAATTCGAAAATTTTATGTTTATAATATATTTTGCTATAATGATAATATGGATATGTATAATTGGTACTTGCAACTTACTAAGCCTTCTTGGTCACCACCATCGTGGATTTTTGGACCCGTATGGACATTTTTATACGTTCTTATTTTTATTTCTTTTGGAAAAGTATTTATAATGGCTTTTAAAAAAGAAATTGCATTTATTGTGCTTTTACCCTTTATTTTAAATATAATTTTTAATCTTTTATTTACACCAATTCAGTTTGGTCTCAAAAACAACTTTCTTGCCTCAATTGATATTTTTCTTGTTTTGACTACGCTTATTTGGGCAATGATTGCTATTTATCCTTATGTGCGTTGGATTACATATATACAAATCCCATATTTATTATGGGTTTCTTTTGCAACAGCTTTACAATTTAC
>CAZWKI010000044.1:0-6911 GCA_964634645.1 uncultured Gammaproteobacteria bacterium
TATATATATTTAATTATTGCACTTAAAGTGTTGCCAAGCTATTGAGCCATTACGCCCTATTTGACAAAAATATTTATATATGATATAAAACTTATAATCCAAAGGAGGATTAAAATGAAAAAATCAAATATCTACTTTATTGTAGCTCTAATATTGTGTTGTCTCATAGCTCTCATCATGCTCGATGAAGGTAGACCAGAAGCCATTATTTTCTTTGAAAATGGTGATTGGTTCATAATCACCGTTAAAAAGGAAAAAATCCTCTCAACGGAATCTCTGGAGCAAGAGTGGCTCATAAGGGCCATGAACGGTCTTCTGGTAACTGATTTGCCGGGTGGAAACTTTCCGGTGATGAAGGAATCACTAAAAGACTTCCTCTCTCAATACAAAAGAGTCGCTTTTCCAAAAGATATCGACCCCCTGTGCAAGAAAGGAATTCTTGAAGCAGCTGCCAGCGTAGAGGTCGCTGGTACAAAAATAGAATTCCAATAAATTTTCATGGGGCTGGTTGCTTGCAACCAGCCCCAAAACTTTTAAAAAACAAATTTAAAAACAGGCCTATACAGTCTGTCTTTTTTTAATTTAGTATATAAATTTATTTACAAATTAAGATTCATCTCTTTTTGAAAGCTCTTTGAGTTTTTCCATTGCACGATGAATCAAAACGCGTGTGTTTGCTTTTGATTCATTCATAACACGAGAAATTTCATTTATAGACAAATCTTCAATATGCTTTAATATTAAAACTTCTTGCCATTTAGCGTTTATCTGACCCAATTTTCTAAGTGAAATTTCCAAAATTTGCCAATCAGAAATATTATCAATATTATCACTAAATTCTTCATCAGAAACTTGAATTTCTTCGTCTTTTTCATCAAAAAGTGGAATTGTGTTTTCTTTTGGTTTTTTGTAAAAATCAGCAATAAGATTTCTTGCAACTTGATAAATAAATGCCTGAAAATTATTTACAGCGTTTTCATGCTTATTAATATATTCCCAACACTTCAAAAACGCATCACTAGTCAAATCCTCTGCTTTTTCTTTTGTTGAAACCTTGAAATAAATATATCTATAAATTTGTTTATAATACAAATCATAAAGATCAGCATATGCTTCTTTCTGACCAGCTCTAATCCTATAGAGCGCTATTTTTTCACTCTTTAACTTATTCATAATTAAATTATTGTAATTTGAGAATCTCTAATTTTGTATTTATTTTTGTCTCTTTTCCACTCCTTAATATTGTAAGTGTTATTTCTGTTCCCGGCTTATAATCTATTAATATTGTACTTAACGACTTTATTTCGTTTATTTGTTCATCATTAACGTGTGTTATTATATCGCCTTTCTTTATTAGGCTTGTACGTGGTGCTTCATATACAAAAGCGCCTATTTTGGGCAAATCTGAATTTAGAACAACTTCACTGAAATCTACATATGAAATATTCAAAGTCGGATAAACTATTGAAAGATTATTGTTGAAAAGTGTTTTTATAGAATTTCTTATGTATTTACTAGGTATTATATAACTATTTCCATCAAAATTTGTTGAAAGACCAATAAGCTGAGATTCTTTATTTATTATAGGAAAATTCTGATCTAAATAATTTGTAAGCATTCCATACAAAACAATATCTTTGGGTTTGTGAACCAAATCTTGTTTGCTGTCGATAAATCTTGAATGTAAATTTCTTATTGAATTGTATATTGCTTCATTTTGATAATTATATAAATTTGGACTAATTGCATAAACTTCATTTCCAACATAAATTTCGCTATGGTCTGCTATGGCGATTGGCTCTAAGTTGTTTTTATCTATTTTTATGTAAGAAATTTTTAGAACCGGATCTTTCACGATATTTTCAATGTTTATAATTTCACCTCTATTGCTTATGATGACAAGATCTTTTGCCGTTAAAAGTGTTTCATTGTTTGTCATAAGCCAGCCATCACTAGTTATTACAACTGCATAACCAATAAAATTTTCATCAAAATAAACCTGGTCTAAAATATCAGATGATTTTGAGTTTTTCACTTTTGCCAAAAGCCAGACTTGATTATCAATACTATCTGATATAACTTCTTTTAATAAAATGGCCTTTGTTGTTTCTTTGTTTTTATTTATTTCGTCAATAAAATTGATTCTTTTTGTTGCAAGCAGTTCATCAACTTTTTTTACCAGTTTATTGAAATTAATATTGTAAATAAAATATGAAATCAAAGCGCTGATTAAAATAAACAGAATTAAAATGCTAAGATTTTTTATAATTGACTTTTTTTGCATTTTGTTATCTTATAGTTAATATTGCTAAAATAAAAATAAAAACACCAAAAATAATCATTTTTAACTTTTTTTTCCAAAAAAATACATTATTTATCTTATCTATTACAGAATCCATTATTAAATAATACCATATCCAAAGTATTAGAACCGATAAATAAAAACTGAACGACAAAAATATAGTCGCCAGATATAACTCTAACACAATAACAGATATAATCAATATATAAACGAGCTCTTTTTTGACATTTATATTTGTCCAATAAAACCTCATAATCATAAAAAATATCACAAAAAACACCAAAACCAAAGAAAGAATAAAAATATTTAATCTTAAAATAACCTGTGAATAAAAAAGAAAATAAAAAACAAACCAAAAACAAAATAAATCAAGATACGCAAAAAACTGATTTTTTATATTTATATTTTCATAAACCCTCTTAAATATGCTGTCAAAAATAAAATAAAGAATAAAAACAATAAAAGCAACCATAAAATATTTAACAATAATGTTATTTATTGTGCTAAAAACAAGCCAACAAGAAACAACAAAAACAAAAATCATCAGAAAGTATTGCAATAATTGTTTATTTGCTATAAATCTATTTTTTATTCTATAAAAATAAAAAACTAAAAGTAATATTGAAAAAACAAATCCATACCAAGTCAAACTTGGTATATAATTGATAAGAATCAGAACCCCTCCTAACAAAAAACTAATTACAAAACCTAAAATTCTTTTGTAAATTATCATATATAAAAATAAATTATTGCAAGGAATTGATGACCTTGTCTATGCCCTTTTTTATCCAATCATTTTGTGCTTCTATTAATTCAAGACTGTTTTTTGCAAGTAATTTATCGCTTTCATAAATTACAGTATCTAGGGCAACAACTAAATTAAGTTGTAAATTTTGATATTCTTGAGGTACAGATAAATTTACAATATTATTTTTCAAAACTTCATAATTTCCATTAAAATCCTCTAGACTCTTGTTTAAACCATCTCTATATTCTTTTGCGAGTTTGTCGTTGTCATAGTTTTTCGCTATTATAACTTTTTGATTATCTTTAGCTACTTCACTTACCTTATTGTTTATATTATTTTCATCATTTTTATTCAAGCTACTTGAATAAAGAATAATTGTAAGAAGAAGAATGCTTAAAAAAATACAAACAATTATTACTTTTAATAAAATTGAAAATGCTTTTTGATTTTTTTCGTCTTTTGAAAATAATTCAAAAAATGATTTTGGGTTCATTTTATTTTTGCCCCAACACATTAGGAGATAAATTATTAATTATAAAAAATTATAATTACATTATAGAAAATAACAATAAAACCGTAAAAAATAAAAACAAAGTAACCATTGTTATAAATAAAACCGAAATTCCTGTGGAATACATTTTTTTCTTAAATACAAGATAGGTTGGCATACCCAATACAATAAAAAATGTCATTGTAATAAATATCGCTTCATAACAATAATTTAAAGCTAAGTATAAGGCGTTTTGTTCTACTCCCGAATAGCCCATAAAAAGGGATTTGATGTTTAATAGAGTAAATGTTGCAAAAAGAATAAGTAAAGACTCAACAACACCTGCAAAAATTCCCCACTTGTAAACGAAAAAATGCGAATATTCTTTTGTAAAAAGTTTTTTTATAAATTTCATATTTTAATATATTTGTAATTTAATTTATTTAAAATAAAAAATAAAAACTAAAAATTTGACGAGTCTATTTCTTCCCAATCGTTATTTTCAAATTTAAACACCTTGAGAGAATAATTTTTTTCTGTGTCTGAATACTTATAGTCAACAGAAATATTAGATCCAATTCTATTAGAATAATTTGTGTGCTTGTCCAAAATCAAATCTCTTGTAGAAAATATCAATTTTGTTTTGCCAAGCGGTCCATTAAACTCTATTATTTCTTTTTTGCCATGACCATCTTCGTCATTTTCTTCGTATTGATCTATAACTTCAAAATTATCCAACACATTGGCTTTTATGTCTTGCCATTTTTCTAAATTCATCCCGTTAGATATTAATTTTAAATATACTTATCTAAAATTTATGAATTTTTTACGCTAAAATATAAATCTAAAATAATCGATTTATATTAAACGGGATTCATCCTATTAGATATTTGAAAAAATATTGAATGATTATCTAACAGGATTCATAAACTCATTATAACAAAAAAATTGACAATTAGCCAACCAGTTATAAAAATATAAATTTAAAATTATTTAGAGTCCTTTTTTGGATAATTCATCTAATAATTTCTTTTGTTCGTGTGATAGGGAATTTGGAATATCGAGCTCGACTTTTACAAAATGGTCTCCTCTGTTTCTACTATTTAGGTGATATACTCCTCTATTTTTCAATACAAAAATTTTACCACTTGGAGTCATCTGAGGAATTTTTAATTTTACAATTCCATCAACTGTATCAACGTTTATTTTATCTCCCAATATAAGCTGAGAATATTTTACTTTCTCTGTACTTGAAATATTATAACCACTTCTTTCAAATTTATTGTTCTTTATTACATTAATTTTTATATACAAATCCCCTGGGGTTGAACCTTTTTGTCCTGGTTCTCCTTTTTTCTCTAAGCGAAGTGATTGGCCATTGTCAATGCCTGCTGGAATCTTTATTTTTATTTCTTCTGTCCCTGAATAATAACCCTTTCCACTACATTTTGAGCATATGTCTTTTATAATATTTCCAGTGCCATCACAATCTGGACATTGCGCAACTGATTGAAATGATCCAAAAAATGTATTTTGCTCTATATTTATTTGACCAGAACCATGACACTTTTGACAAATTTCTGAACCTGTTCCACCAAAACCATCACATTTTTCACATTTTATATTTTTTCTTAAATTTATTGTCTTTTCAGTACCAAAAATAGACTCTTCAAAAGATATTTCAATCCCAACTTCTACATCAGAGCCTCTTTTTGATTTTCTTCTGCCTTGTCTTCTACCTGAACCAAAAATATCACCAAAAATATCTCCCAAATCTCCAAAGTCAAAATTTACTCCCTGACCATTAAATCCACCAAAACCCTGTGAAAAATCTTGCCAGTTTCCACTGTATCCAGCTCCACCAAAACCACTTCCAGGATTAAAACCAGCACTACCAAATTGGTCATACTGTTTTCTCTTTTCTTTGTTCCCAAGAATTTGATAGGCTTCGTTTATTTCTTTAAACCTTGTCTCATTTCCCTGTGATTTATCTGGGTGATACTCGTGTGCTAATTTTCTAAAAGCTTTTTTTATTTGTTCTTCAGAAGCGTTTTTATCTACTCCAAGAGTTTTATAATAATCTTTGGACATGGTTGGCTCGTTAGCTACGTAGTTATCGTAGTGAAATTTATTAAATTAAGAATCTTTGCGTTCGGCAAAACCAATTGTTTTTTCAGGACTTGATGATTCTTTTATTTCTCCAAATGATGTTTCATACTTTGCAAGATTTTCTTGCATTGCTTTTATCATTCTTTTTAAATGTCCTGGACTTGTAATAATTTTTGAAGCGACTTTTCCAGTTGGTGATAGAATATTAATAAACACAATATGAAATTCATCTTGGTTATGAGAAATTTGCATTGCATTTGCATATTCTCCACCTGGAATATTATCTGCTATTTTTAATTCAACTTGTTGATTTTGATTTTCCATATATTTAGCTTTCGGCTCTCAGCTGTCAGCTATCAGCTCAAAAATGTCCTGAGAGCTGAGGGCTGATAGCTAATTGCTATTTTATTCTTTTTTAACATCTTCAAACTCTGCTTCAACTGGTTCATCTTTTTTTGCTTCCCCGTCTGCTGTAGCCTCAGAAGATGCAGATTCTGTTCCAGGATTTGGATTTGCCTGTTGTTGAGAATACATTGCCTTTCCAATTTCTTGAATAACTTCATTCATTTCTTCCATTTTCTTTTTCATATCTTCAACATTATTTGAAGCTTTTGCATCTTTTAATTCTTTTAATTTTGTCTCTACTTTTGTCAAAACATCATTTGAAGCTTTGTCTTTTGAATCTTTGATAAGTTTTTCTGTGTTATAAATAATACTTTCTACGTTATTGTTTACCTCAATTTCCTCTTTCTTTTTCTTGTCTTCTTCTGCATGGGTCTCTGCTTCTTGTTTCATTTTTTCTATTTCTTCTTTTGAAAGACCGCTTGATGCTGTAATTGTAATTTTTTGCTCAGTGCCAGTTGCCTTGTCTACCGCTTTTACATTCAAGATTCCGTTTGCATCAATATCAAATGTAACTTCAACCTGAGGAATACCACGAGGTGCTGGTGGAATACCTGATAATATGAATCTTCCCAGTGTTTTATTGTCTTGTGACATTTGTCTTTCACCTTGCAAAACATGAATTTCAACAGATGTTTGACTATCAGCTGCTGTTGAAAAAATTTGAGATTTTGCAGTTGGAATTGTTGTATTTTTTTCAATAAGCGGAGTCATAATTCCCCCCAATGTTTCAATTCCAAGTGTAAGGGGGGTAACGTCTAAAAGTAAAACCTCTTTCCCACCTATAGAACCTTCAAATTGTCCTGCTTGAACAGCTGCTCCCATTGCAACAACTTCATCTGGATTTACAGATACGTTTG
>CAZWKI010000045.1:0-6636 GCA_964634645.1 uncultured Gammaproteobacteria bacterium
TCTAATTTGTTGAACCCTCATCACGTCATTATCAAAATGGAAACTATAAAAAACTTGTCTTTTTTTATTTTCCATAAATCTTTATTTAATATTTAAATCTTTCAAATATTTATCCATTTGTTTTTCTAATTCCTTTAACTCTGGTTCTAGTTTTTCTAATTCCTTTAAATTTGCTTTTATATCAACAGGCTCTTCTTCTTCAAACGTATCTACATATCTTGTTATATTTAAATTAAAGTCATTTTCTTGTATTTCATCAAATTTCACTTTTCGTGCAAATTTCTCTACATCTCTGCGTGCTTTATAAGTAGAATAAATTTTATCAATATTTTTTGATTCTAAAATATTTTGGGCTTTACCCGGTTTATACTCCTTTGAAGCTTCAATAAAAAATATATCTTTTTTATTTTCATTTTCTCCGCCCTTTTCACGAGACCTATCAATTACTAAAATAGCAACAGGAATTCCAGTTGTTTGAAATAGTCCAGCAGGAAGACCAATTACTGCATCAATAATATTTTCTTTTATTAGTTGTTCACGAATTTTGCCCTCAGCTCCACCACGAAACAAAACACCGTGTGGCACTATAACAGCAATACGTCCTATCTTTGGTTTTGCTGTTTCTATCATATGAGTAATAAAAGCAAAATCACCCTTATCTTTTGGTGGAACTCCACGCCAAAATCTTTTGTATTTATCTGCTTCTGCATGTTCAGCTCCCCATTTTTTTAGAGAAAAAGGTGGATTTGCTACTATATTATCAAATTTCATTAATTGATTGTTTTCTACTAACAAAGGATTGTTTAGGGTATCTCCCCATTCAAGTCTTGCTGAATCTTTTCCGTGTAAAAACATATTCATACGAGCAAGTTGATATGTAGAGCCAGTTGATTCTTGGCCATACAAAGCATAATTTTTTGATCCTTGTTTTTCTACTTCTTCACCAGCGAGTAAAAGTAGACCACCAGATCCACAACATGGGTCACATATTCTAGCACCTGGTTTTGGTTCTGATAGCATTGCGACAAGTTGAGCTACATTTCTAACTGTGAAAAACTCCCCAGCTTTTTTGCCAGCATCTGCACCAAAACGTTCTATCATATACATATAAGAATTACCTATAACATCATCTCCTGCATCTGATAAATCTATTTTTGCAAAATCTTGAATAAGATGACGAAGCATTTTATTACGTTCAGTGATTTTTCCTAATGTTGATTCAGAATTGAAATCTACATTAAATACACCATCTAATTTTTCTTTATTTTCGTCTTCTATTCTGTGAAGTGCTTTATTAATTTCATCTCCTATATTATCCTGTTCTAAAATAGAATAAATATAATCAAACGAAGATTTCTTAGGAAGATAAAAACGATCAAGCTTCATTTTTTCTTCAATACGTTTTTCGTCATTTCCAAAACGTTCTTTGTATTCATCATGTTTCTTCTTTGACTTATCACTAAGATACTTAAAGAATAACATTACGAGTGCATAATCTTTATATATTCCAGCATCAACTTGTGTGCGAGAAGAATCTGCAGCATTCCAAAGAACTTTATTTAATTCTTCTTGTGTGTATTTATTTGTAGTCATTTTATTTATTGGTTAAATTTGTAAATATTGAATCTAAAATATTTTTTTGAATATTTAATTTTTTATTTAATAACTTTTCTTGTCTTTGTAAATTTTCAGACATGGATATAACTAATTTCTGTTGACTTATAGATGGTATTGGAATTTCTAATTCTGCTAAATTTCTAACTAATATACTTTGTATATATGAATGACCTGTAACAATTTTATTTATGGCCCTTTGTCCGTCTGATGAATTTAAATATAGTGAAATATATTTAGATATTACATTTTTTGCAGATATTCTTATTATATGTATTGAGGAAGAGGCAATGATGCTATTATTTTTTAAATTAAAAACTGAGGAACGGAAAGAGCCTATCCCAGACCCCCTAGAAACTATAAGAACATCATCATAATTTAAAAAATATGGATTACGAATATATCCTGAATTAATTTTAGATAATTCATCTAAGTTAATAACATCATTATTTATTGATATATTTTTTGCTTGTAAAACATAAATATCCCCATTTTGTTGGTTTCCTACTGGACCTCTAAAAGTATACCCGGATATTATATTTGCTATTTTTGATATTTTTGTTTGCATGTAGAGAGTATACAGCATATTTTTTATTTTGTCAAATATGCTAAACAATGGGCTTTTTAGTCTTTAAAATTATAAAATTATTATATCAAACTAAAACAAAAAGACGTCTCGATAAATAACGTCTTTGTGCTCTAATATGTGATTTTCGACGCAACTCGGTTGCTCGAAACATGTACTAGGTTGGCTCCTTGGGTCGGGTTCGAACCGACGACCTACTGGTTAACAGCCAGTCGCTCTAACCAACTGAGCTACCAAGGAATATATTAGCTTTCAGCAATCAGCTGTCAGCTGTCAGGAACAATTTTACTAGCTTTCAGCAATCAGCTGTCAGCTGTCAGGAAATTATTAATGATTATAAGATAAATTTCCATAAATTAATTTGTTCAATATTTTTAATACTTCTAACAATAAATTATCTATTTCTTTATATTGATCTTCGCTACAAAATTTTAACCTTTTACTAATTTCAATTTGCGTTTCTAATTCAGATGCTGACGCATATGCTATTTTTAAAAATTGTCTAAATTCTCCGTCTGACAATCTCATCTTTCCTTCTGATATATTTGAAGGAATTGATATTGCCGATCTTCTGATTTGACTAGTAATTCCAAATAATTCTGACTTTGGAAAATTTTCTGTAATTTTATAAATACAAACAACTAGATCCATTGCTTTTTTCCAAACAATAAGATCTTTATATGCTTGTGACATATAATTAATCGCCTTTCTTTTCTTATCTATACAAGCTGAAAGCTGATGGCTAACAGCTGATAGCTATTTTATCAATAATCTCTTAATTTTGCAATATTGTGCTTTGAGGCAATTTTTTCAAGAGCCTTTGCTTCAATTTGTCTAATTCTTTCACGCGTTACTCCAAATTCTTGTCCAACTTCTTCAAGTGTATGTGCAATCCCGTCTATAAGTCCAAAACGCATTTCGAGAATTTTTTGCTCACGAGGAGTAAGGTCTCCTATAATCTCTCTAACATGATCTCGCAAAAGTCCAAGTGCTGCAACTTTGTCTGGTGATGGAGTTTTTTTGTCTTCAATAAAATCAGAAAGTGTTGAGTCCTCTTCATCATCTCCAATGCTTGTTTCTAGCGATACTGTCTCTTGAGAAATTTTTATAACATGATGAATTTTTTCAACATCCTCTCCCATTTCATATGCAATTTCTTCTGGAAGCGGTTCTCTTCCCAAATCTTGAATAAGACGTCTTTGAACTTGCTGAAATTTATTTATTGTTTCAACCATATGAACTGGAATTCTAATTGTTCTTGATTGATCAGCGAGTGCACGAGTAATAGCTTGTCTAATCCACCAAGTTGCATATGTAGAAAATTTATATCCTTTTCTGTATTCAAATTTTTCAACAGCACGAAAAAGTCCAATATTTCCTTCTTGTATTAAATCAAGAAGTGACAATGAATGTCCTGTATATTTTTTTGCAATACTTACAACAAGACGGAGATTTGCCTTTATAAGCATCATTTTTGCGCTTACATCTCCTCTTTCCTTTCTTTTTGCAAGTGCAATTTCTTCGGCTGATGAAAGAAGCGATACTTTTCCAATTTCTCTTAAATACATTTGAATTGAGTCTGAAGAAATTTTTCCAAGATCAAACATTGAACCACTCAAATCTATTTTCAAATTTGTTGGGTTTGCTCTTTCTTCAGCCATTGTTTTCACATCAAGTATTCCAGAATCGCTTGCAACTATTTCAACACTATTTCTTTCTAAATCCTCAAGAAATTTATCATACTCTTCTGTATATTCTTCTAATTCTGAAAATGCGTATAATAATTCTGTTTCAGTAATAAATCCCCTGTTTCTTCCGCTATTTATAAGATTTGATAACACCTCTTTGGATGGATAGATAACATCTTGCCTTATAATCTGTTCTGTAGATTTTTTCCCCCCGCCTGCATGACTATGTGACCCACTCACTTCTTTATGCGAAGCATTTCGGACAAGAGCATTTCGAGCAGATTTTTTCTTGTAAACAGCTTTTTTACTGATTTTTTGCTTTTTGACTTTCTTTAATGTTTTTTTCTTTAAAACTTTTTTTTGTTTTTTTATTTTTTTTGATTTTCTGATAATTTTTTTTGGCCTTTTGGCAATTTTCTTTTTTATGGGCTTTTTATTTCTAATTTTACTTTTGGCTTTTTTAATTTTATTTTTATTTGTGGATTTTTTACTTTTAGATTTAATAGTAGATTTACTTTTGATAATTCTTTTTTTATTATTTTTTTTGAGTCCTGCTTTTTTTGATTTTTTCTTAATTTTATCTTTTTTAGAAGTATGAGTAGAAGCTTGCTTCTTTTTCATGGTTATTGTTATTTTAAATTATTTAAATATTTTTTTATTTTGTTTAATTCTTCTAAAATTTCATTTGCTTTCTCGCTATCTCCGTCTCGCTCTGCTTGTTTAAGTTCATATTCTTTTCTTTTTGCTTCTTCGTCCTTTGATAATTTTTTATATGACAAAACCAATGATTGCACTTCTAAATATGCCTGATTTTTATCTAACTCTCCAAACTCATTTTCCAAAACAAACAAAATGGCGTTGAGTAATTCATTTTGCTCATTGTCTAGCTCTAATCTAAGCGATTCAAGTTCAAAAGAATTATTTTTAGTATAATAAATTATCGTACTTTTGTAAAGCTTTTCTATGGCTCCATCACCCACAAATTCGAGCTCTAAATTTGATGATAGATATTCTAATATACTAGAAAAACTGACTCCCAAGGCAATAATCTTCTTCAAAAATTCTTCTTTTTTGTTTTTATGTATTGGTTTAAAAGAGTAATTACCCTCCTTTTCTTCTACGACAATTTTTTTTGACATAAACTCAGATAATTTCTTCTTGAGTAATTCTCTATCGATATTTATTGCGTCAGATAATTTATTAATATAAGTTTCTCTTTCTATCTCATCTCTAAATTTAGACATAAAAATTAATAGTTTTTTTGTAACTTGTTTTTTGCTAAAAACATTTGTAAGGTCAACTGACGACAAAATTTTTCTAAATACAAAATCCATTATTGGCTCAGCACTTTTTATGGCAAGGATCCATTTATTTGGGTCTTGCTTTATAAGATTGTCTGGATCAACTTCTTTTGGAAGAGAAATAATTTTTATATTCATATTTTCAAGTAGTGCATTATCAATAATTCTAAAAGTCGCTTTGAGTCCTGCGCTATCTCCGTCATATGCAATTATCAAATTTTCAGAATATCTTTTGAGTAGTTTCACGTGGTTTAGTGTAAGAGCTGTACCAGATGACGCAACAACATTTTTTACTCCAGCCATATAGGACGAAATTACATCAATATTTCCCTCTACTAGTATTGTGTAATTTTTTCTTTTTATTTCTTGTTTTGCCAGATCAAGATTAAACAAAACACTGCTTTTGTCATAGACCGCTGTCTGTGGAGTATTTATATATTTTGCCTGATTCTCATCACTTTTCAAAATTCTTGCAGTAAAACCAACTATTTGTCCATATGAATTGTTTATAGGAAACATCAATCTATTTCTAAATCTATCATAAAATTTATACCCTTTGTCAGATTTTATAATCATACCTGCTGACTCGACATCTGAATCTGTAAATTTTTTGTTCTTCAAGTAATTATATAAATCATCCCAAGATTCATTTGAATATCCCAAATTAAAAGTATCAATGGCTTCCTTTGTAATACCACGATTTTCTAAATACTCACGTGCGATTTGTGCGTTATCGCTTTGCAAAAGAAGTTCGTGATAATAATTTTCTGATTCTTTCAAAATATCCAGTACTTTCGTTTTTTTGTTTGATAAGTCTGGATTATAATTATAATCTATTTTTACATTTGCTTTATCGGCCAACATTCTAAGAGCCTCTGGAAATTCAATTCCTTCCATTTTCATAATAAACTCAAAAATGTCTCCACTTACACCACAGCCAAAACAATGAAAAATTTGCTTATCAGAAGACACCATAAAAGATGGGGTTTTCTCCTTATGAAATGGACAAAGCGCACGAAAATTAGACCCAGCCTGATTTAGGGGTAAATATTCTGAGACAATGTCAACTATGTCCAATCTTGATTTTATATCTTCTGTAATTTGACTCATATATTCTATATTATATCAATATAATGATTTAGACAACCCAAAATTAAAAATACAAAAAAGCCTTATTTAATTGATATTTTTTATAAGAAACAAATCAAAAACAGATCAAGACTTTAAATAATATCGTCTTTTTTTCTCACTAAATTTTTCAATTGCATAACGAAGCATTGTGCGTGGCATTTTTTTATAATATTTTTTCAAAAACTCTTCTTCAATATCTTCCCCCACTCTTTTTCCAATCTCTCTGAGCATCCAACCAACGGCCTTGTGAATTAAATCATGCTTATCTTGCAATAAAATTTCTATTGCCAACGCTGCTACATCAATATCGGCACTT
>CAZWKI010000046.1:0-5769 GCA_964634645.1 uncultured Gammaproteobacteria bacterium
AGGTCTTAAAAGATAAATGCAATTTCTATAATTCAGCTTCGAATTTCATCTCTGTGACAGGAATACTTATTACTTTGGTAGTTACTCTGAATGTTACAACTTTCACATCGGCTGTTTGGCAGTCAATATATGACATAGCTGCTATTATAATAGCCGTAATTTGGATCATATTAGGCATCTGTTGTCTAATGGAATATAGGAAGAAAAATAAAGTGAATAAAATAACAAATAAAAAGCCCCGCAGTTTTTCTACGGGGATTTTTTTATTCCATAAGCATTAGCTTTGGAAATAAATTTGAATTTAATGGCGACGGTCCTTTGCTTAGCATAATCTCATTACTAGGATTATCTAGATTGTAATAAGAATTATGCCAGAACACAGCTTCAATCCACGATTGATTAAATGTTGTTTTGAGCGCTTCCAAATAATTTGCTTGTGCTTTTTCACTTGTGATTTTTTCAGCTAAAACATTTGTATTCCATGCCCACAGGACGTAATTTTGTGTAAGTGGAAATTCTACGCTTGGGCAGGAGGTCTCTCCAATTATAACTTTCTTTCCGGTTTCATCATGAATCGACTCAAGAAAATTTCTTATTGGAACAAGAGCCAACCTTAACGAATTAATTGTAGGAATAGCTTCATCTGATATGTTTGGGTACATTGTAATACCTAAAATATCAAATAAAGAACAGAACCCTGAAGAGGCGCTGTAATATTCAGAATTGATAAATCTCTGCTCTATTTTTGAATAATTTCCACCATTAAGACAGTAACTAAGCCTTTGATCATAATAAGTTCTAACAGAATCAATTGCCAAAGTCCAATAATTATCAAATTGAGGAGTTGTAATTTTTATTAGTTCTTGACCAAGATTTAACATTTCAACGTTATTTTTTTGGCAGAGTCTTGCAGTTTTTACAAACTCTTTAGTCATATTGCTAAAAAATAGTTGAGGATTAGTGGGACATACTTCACCGCGCCACTCTTCAATGTATCCTGGATACCATCCATTTCCAGGAACAAGTGGACACACCTCAATGGCAAACTGAATTTTTAGTCCTAGTTCATGGGCATGAGTTATGAGTTCCGCTTGCTCTTCTTGGCTATAGTTTTTCCAACCAGGATTTTCTAATGGAAATTGATTGTAAAAATAAGAATCATTAATTCCATTCATATATAAAACCTGATATATCGTTACCCATTTTACTCCAGATGAAGCGAAAATACTCATTCTTTGTTTCATGTTTTCTATGGACTGAGTTTCATAATAATTGCCCCAGTATTTTCTGTCCATATTGATTCCCAACTGAAAATTTATTGGTGTAACAACCTCTGTTATTGTATTTTTTTCACATCCGAAAATTATAAAAAAAATTATATATATGAGTATTAAATACAAGTTCTTTTTCATTTTTCCTCCCATTTTTTGTTAATATTTGATATTAAAATAAAATATAAAAAAAGTCAATGATATATAAATTAAAGAAATGAATTTTCATTATTAAAATTATTTTGTTATAATTATAATATAATTATTCGTAAAAATTATGTTAACTTATATTTTATTTGCGATAGGAATAATTCTGCTTATAAAAGGAGCTGATTGGCTTGTCGATGGATCATCATCTTTGGCAAAAAAATTAGGGGTTCCAACAATTGTGATTGGTCTTACAATAGTCGCTTTTGGAACTTCAATGCCCGAGCTTGTAGTAAATATAATTTCAGCTCTGAAGAAAACAGGTGGAATTGCATTTGGTAATGTTGTAGGAAGCAACATTGCTAACATTTTTCTTATTTTAGGAATTTCAGCAATAATTTCAGATATAAAAGTTCAAAAATCAACAACATGGAAAGAAGTTCCTTTTTCACTTTTGGCAGTAATAGTTCTTATGGTTTTTGCAAATACCGCTTTTCTTGATAATTTAGAAATTAGTTATATAAAAAGATTTGAAGGAATAATTTTGCTTTTATTTTTTTGCATATTTCTTTATTATGTTTTTGAACTTTCAAAAAAGAAAAGTGCAAATATTGATAAAAATGAAATTACGGTAAAAAAACATTCTTCAGGAAAAATATTTTTACTTATTATGTTGGGTCTTGTGGCACTATATCTTGGTGGAAAATGGACCGTTGATGGAGCTGTAAAAATAGCAAAATTATTTGGACTAAGCGAATATTTCATTGGTCTTACAATTATTGCAATTGGAACTTCTTTGCCAGAACTTGTTACTGCTATAATTGCATCCCTGAAAAAGAGTGGAGATATTGTTATTGGAAATGTTGTTGGAAGTAATATTTTTAATGTTTTTTGGATACTTGGTATTACTGCACTTGTTTTTCCATTTGCTATTCCCGCAAATGTTAATTTTGATTTGATAATGCTTTTAATAGCAACATTATTGTTATTCTTATTTATGTTTTTAGGAAAAAAACATACGCTTCAGAAATGGCAAGGTTTTGTTTTTATTGGAATTTATATTTTATATATTTTGTTTTTGATAAAAAGGGGGTAGTATAAATAATAAAAAAGAGCGAAGATTATTTAGTTCTTTTAATATTGACAATTCATATTTTTACTAGTAATGTATTGTAATGAATCAAATTTAGGGAGGAAAAAATGTCAAAGAAACACAGTAAGGCATTAGGACAAGAAGAAGTTCTTGCTCAGACCGTAATAGCTGGAATGGTAGAACCGATTTTACCCCACATACTTGAAGCTCAGAAAATGAGCAAACCAAACGTTAACGATCCACCCGTGCATGGCAACAAAAAAGAACTTGAAAATTTACCCCAAAATCATAGACATTGTGACTGTTCAAGGAGTGCAAAGCAGCGCCGGTTTCATCGCAAAAACAGAGATAACAAAAAATAAGTTTATATTATTATAGTCGAGCTAAGCTCGACTTTTTGTTTGGCTCAAAATTTGCTAAAATTGATATACGACAATTAATTAATTTATCATGCTTCGGTAGAATAAAAATAAATATATGACTATAAATACGACTATAAAAAAGATACTGTTTAGTTTATTAACGCTAATTTTATTATTATCTTTTAGTTTTGCAAACGCTGAAAGCGTAGACAATCTAAAGGGTAGATTTTTACTTCAAGTAGAGGATAGTGGAAGAATTTGGTATGTAAATCCAGACGATAATTTACGTTATGAAATTAAACAATTAGACGCGTTTGAAACTTTCAGAATTATTGCAAAAGGAATTAGTGAAAAAGAATTAAGTGATAATTTAGATAAATTTAGAGGAAAAATATTATTTCAAAAACAAGGAGAAAGATATTGGTATGTTGATTTAAGTAGCAAAAAACATGAGCTTATAAGAAAAGATTTGATAAGTGTGTTAAAAAAAATATTTATTGGTGTGAAAAATAAAGATTTATATTTAATAGAAGAAAAAAATTCATCACAAAATCAAGAAAATATTCCCACCATTACTATTGATTTAGATCAAAGCAATGTATTAGATCCACAACTCAAAAGATTTGTAGATGTATGGACTCTTGTTAAACAAAAATATTCAGGCCCTATTGATTATGACAAAGCAATGCTTGCTGCAATAGATGGAATGCTTAAATCGCTTGGAGATGAATATACGACATTTTTTTCGGCCACATCTTCAGATAATTTTCTAGAAGAGCTTGAAGGAAATTTTGAAGGAATAGGAGTTGAAATAAATGTGAAAAATAATATTATTAGCATAGTTTCTGTTTTAGAAAATACTCCAGCTCAAAAAGCAGGACTTTTTGCAGGAGACTCTATTTTGTTTATCGATGGAAAAAATACAAGCAATATGACAACTGATGAGGCAAGTAAATTAATACGAGGGAAAAGTGGAACGGAAGTTATTTTAACAATTTTAAGAAATGGACAATATAAATATATAAATGTTATAAGAGATTCAATTCACTACGATAGTGTAAATTGGGAGATTAAGCATAATAACATAGGATACATAAAAATTAGATCTTTTAATAGCGATACATCAGATTTGGTGGATGAAGCTATTTTTGAATTATTGTCAAAAAATATAAAAGGAATCATTTTGGATTTACGTGGAAATCCTGGTGGATATTTAGAAACGTCAATAAAAGTAGCCTCCAATTGGATAGAAAATAATGTTGTTGTTATTGAAAAATCTAGTAATAAGAGTGAACCCACGAATCTTTTTTCAAAAGGAATTGCAAAATTAAAAAATACAAAAACTATTATTTTGATAGATGGGGGCTCAGCTTCAGCTTCTGAAATTTTAGCGGGAGCCCTACAAGATTATGGACTAGCAACCCTTATTGGTGAAAAAACCTTTGGAAAAGGTAGCGTACAAGATTTTAGCACGTTTAGTGATGGATCATCTATAAAGATTACAATCGCAAATTGGCTTACGCCAAAAGGAAGAATAATTGATAAAATAGGAATTATTCCAAATATAGAAATTATAAATGAAAATAATTCAAATATTGACTTACAATTAAACAAAGCAATAGAATTATTAAAGTAATTATCATAATTAATTTTTTTAAAATAAAGGTATGGATATAAAAGAAATAAAAGAGGATTTAGAAAAAAAATCTAAAGATGCAAATATAAGAAAACAATTCAAAAATCAAATGGCAGCTTCTATTTTAGGCGCAATTGGATTTGTCGCTGGTCTTGCGTGGAACGATGCAATAAAAGGAATAATAGATTCCATTTTTCCATTTAGTAAAGATGGGGCTATTGCAAAAATCATTTATGCAATATTTATAACCCTTATTGTGATATTTGTTGCCAATCGTTTTTCAAAAAATAACGAAGAAAGGAAATAAATTTATGGAAGAAATGAAAGAATTAAATATGAAAAAATTATACAGATCAAGAGACAATAGGGTTTTTTTGGTGTTTGTGGTGGAATAGCAGAATATTTTAATATAGATTCAACAATAATAAGAGTACTTTTTATTTTAATTATTTTTGCAGAAGGCATTGGCCTTATTTTTTATATTATTTTAATATTTTTAATTCCTCTTAAACCGGGTATTGATAATAAAACAGAAAAAGAAGAAATAAAAGATTTCGTAAATGAAGTAAGAATAAAAAAATCATTAAATGTGAGAAGTGCACTAGGACTTCTAATGATTCTAATTGGAATTCTTTTTATAATAAATCAATATTTGCCAGTAATATTTTATATACGTTGGATTAATTTTAGGAATTTATGGCCTTATGTTATAGTGGTTCTGGGAACTTATATATTTTTTAAAAACATCAGAACATAATGCTTGAATTAGAAAAATTAAAATTGAGATTAAAACAATTTTCAAATAAAGATAAGGCAAAAATTTTGCAGAGATTTTTTAAAACAGGGCTTGGTCAATATGGAGAAGGCGATATTTTTATAGGGGTTGTTGTGCCAGATCAGAGAAAAGTTGTAAAAGAGTTTTACAATATTTCGCTATTAGATACAGAAAAACTTTTAAGAGATAAAATCCATGAACATAGATTGGTGGCATTGTTAATTCTTGTAAAAAAATATGAAATTGCAAAAGATGAAACAAGTCGAGAAAAAATATTTAAGCTTTATATAAAAAATAAAAAATACATAAATAGTTGGGATTTAGTAGATCTTTCAGCTCCAAATATAGTTGGGGCTTATTTATTAAATAAAAATAGAAAAATTTTGTATGATTTTGCAAAATCAAATCATCTTTGGACAAAAAGAATTGCAATGCTTTCTTGTTTCACTTTTATAAGAAACAATGAAAGTCGTGATGCTTTGAAA
>CAZWKI010000047.1:0-4808 GCA_964634645.1 uncultured Gammaproteobacteria bacterium
GATGATGTTTCATTTAGGAAAAGAGGTTTATGGTTCAGATGTGTGTGATAGTGATATTACAAAAGATTTAGAAAAAAGGGGCATAAAAATTTTTTATAAACACAATAAAATTAATATTGATAAAGTGGATTTGGACAAAAATGACTCTATTGTTATTTATACTGATGCAATACCTAAATCAAATCCAGAATTATTAGAAATTAAATCAAGAAAAATAGATAATTTTACTTATTTTGAATTTTTAGGAGAGTTATCAAAAAATTATAAAACAATAGTTATAAGTGGAACTCACGGAAAATCAACCACAACAACATTATTATCACTTATGATGTTAAACGCTGGGCTTGACCCAATGATTTTTGTCGGAAGTAAAATTTTTTCACTGGATTCAAATTTTCATTTTGGAAAAGATAATTATCTTGTTGTCGAAGGATGTGAATACAATGCAAATATGTTGCATTTAAATCCTTATATGATAGGACTTGTATCAATTGACAGGGATCATTTAGATTATTATAAAAATTTGTCCGATATAAAAAATCATTTTCAGAAATTTATAGACAAGCTAGAAAACAATTCTAATTTAATATATAACGCAGATGATATAAATATAAAAGATTTAAAAATTTCAAAAAAAGCTTTTTCAATAGGACTTAGCGATGAGTCAAATATTTATGTAAAAAATGCAAAAAAAATAAAAAATAAGCAGTTTTTTGATATATATATAAATGAAAATAATAAAAATAAAAAGCTTTGTAAAATTTCTACGATGTTGCCAGGACTTTATAATGTTTATAATATTTTAATAGCAACTGCAATTGCATTGAAATTGGGTATTAAAAATAACGTTATTTCAAGTACGATAGAAAATTTCAATGGCTTGTGGAGAAGATTTGAATATTTGGGAAATTTTAATACAAATTTGATATTTTCAGATTACGCACATCATCCGACAGCCATAAAAGCCGTACTTTCTGGTGTGCATGGATTTTATAGGAATAAAAAAATAATTATAGTTTTTCAACCACATCAAGAAGATAGGACAGAAAAACTATTTGAAGAATTTTTAAAAAGTTTTGAACTTGCAGATGAAATAATCTTGTATCCAACATACAAAGTTTCTGGTCGTAGAACTAAGACAAAAAAAGACACATATGAAATGTATAAACAAATTAAAAAAAATTATTTGAAATCAGATCAGAATATTTATTATTGTAAAACTTATGAATTTATTGAAAAACAATTAAGAAAATACAAAAATTCTGTTATACTAGTAGTAGGAGCAGGAGACATAGATAATTTTGGGAGACACTACTTGAAAATAAACACTAAATCCTAAATTTTAAATACTAAAAATATGAATGAATTTACAGAGAGATTTCAAAACATTCAAGAAAATATAAGTTTGAAAGAATTTACAACTTTTAAAATAGGTGGAAATGCAAGATACTTTCTTACAAGCGATGATATTGATGAAATAAGAAATGTTATTAAATTTTGCAATGAAAATAATATAAAATTTAAGGTCATCGGTTGGGGAAGTAATTTGCTTGTAGGGGATGATGGATTTGATGGATTAATTTTGAAAATAATTAACAAAAATATAAATTTTAGCGATGGAATTTTTCATATTGGTGCAGGAATTATGCTTAGAAAATTTATTGAATTTGCAATAGAAAAAGAGTTCATAGGACATGAGTTTTTGGCAGGAATTCCAGGCACAATTGGTGGAGCCATTTACGGAAATGCTGGTGGTTATGGGAAAGATATTTCAAATATCGTAGAATCAGTTGAAATTATTGATAATAATTGTAATATAAAAATTTTGGAAAAAAAAGATTGCGATTTTGATTATAGGGATAGCGTGTTTAAAAAAAATAATTTTATAATTTTTAGTGCAAAAATAAAATTAGAAAAAGGTGATATAGAAAAATCTAAAAGATTAATAGAGGATAGAATAAAAGAAAAACTAGAAAAACAACCAAAAAATTTTAGCGCAGGATCTTTTTTCAAAAATATTGAATTAAATGATGATATAAGAAAAAAATTGAATAAATTAGATATTTCTAAATTTGAACAAAGTGGAAAAATACCAGCTGGGTTTTTGATAGATAGCGTGAAGTTGAAGGGGCATTGCATAAAAGATGCTTGCGTTTCAGAGATTCATGGAAATTTTTTAATAAATAAAGGCAATGCGAAAGCGAAAGATGTTTTAAAACTATCAGAATATATAAAAAAGCAAGTTAAGAAAAAATATAAAATAGAATTAGAAGAAGAGGTACAGAGTATTTAATATTTACTATTTTGTAATTTTTAATTGATTTACTATTTTTTATTTAGAAATTTATTTAATATTTCTAATTTATAATGAAAAAAGGACTCCGAAGAGTCCATTTTTATGATTTTGTGCTATTACTAGCACAGCTTTTTTCTTTGAAGTTTAAGTCTTTCTAAAAGACTTGCTTTGATTTGGCAATCAAATATGATTTGCCAGTTTTTTATAATGAGTTGAGTTGACTTTCTGATTTTTTTCTATAAGTGTTTCATTTTTTTCTCCTATGTTTTTATTATTTTGATTTTAGATTGAAAATCAGAAAGTGGCGGAGATTTGTTCCTCTATAAGAAGAGTAAGTATTTACGTAATATCATAATATCCTCCATGGATCTTTTTATATATTTATATTAACTTATTTTGAGAAAAAAATCAATATTTTGTTATTTGTCAAAAGCTTTTTTTATTGATAAGATAAAATAAGTTAATAAGTAATTTATCTCGTTATGGCGGGACAAAAAACAAAATGAATATTCAATTTTACGCAAAAAATGTGGATTTAACACAACAGATAAAAGATTATGTCAATGATAAAATTGCTGGACTGGTAAAATATGATTCAGGATTATTAGAGGCACAAGTTGATATTTCAAAAGACACTCACCATCAAAAGGGTTGTATCTATAGATTTGAAGTAAATACAAAATCAACAAAAACAAAAAAAATATTTAGAGCAGAGGCGACAGGAGAAAATATAATGGAAGCAATTGATCTTGTAAAAGATAAATTACATAGACAAATAAGCAAAATGAAAAAATAGTTTTTAGATTTCGAGTTTTAGTTTCAATCAGACCAAACCCTAAATTTTAAACACTAAACACTAAATACTAAACAATAAAAACCAATAGAATGTCCTTAATCACAAAGATATTTGGAGATCCAAATAAAAAATATATTGATTTAATTCTTCCCATAGTATCAGAAATTAATTCATTGGAAGCTGAGATAGAAAAATTAAGCAAAGAAGAGCTTCGCGCAAAGACCCATGAGTTTAAAGAGAGATTAAAGGAAAACAAAATTACATTAGATGAAATATTGCCATATGCCTTTGCTATGGTTCGCGAAGCAGCAAAGAGAACCTTGAAACAACGTCATTACGATGTTCAACTTATAAGTGGAGTAGTGCTTCATCGTGGAAGAATTGCTGAAATGAAAACAGGAGAAGGAAAAACCCTTTCTTCTACATTGCCACTTTATTTAAATGCGCTTACTTGTCGTGGAGTATCACTTGTTACAGTAAATGATTATCTTTCAAAAAGAGACTGTGTTTGGATGGGTCAAATTTATGATTATTTGGGTCTTACAGTTTCGGCTATTGAACACGAAGCATCTTATATTTATGATGAAAATTTTGCTTCAAGTAAAGAAGATGGAGATAGAAGTATAAAAGTCGTAGAGGATTATCTTCGGCCAGTTACAAGAAAAGAGGCTTATAAAGCAGATATTATTTATGGAACAAACAATGAATTTGGTTTTGATTATTTGCGAGATAATATGCAGGGATCAATTGATGAAATATGTCAGAGAGATTTTTATTATTGTATTATTGATGAAGTTGATAGTGTTTTGATAGATGAGGCTCGTACACCGCTTATTATTTCTTCTCCAGATGTTGAATCAACTGATAAATATCAAAAATTTTCTCGCGTTGTAGATAATTTAGTGGAAAATAGAGATTATAACATTGATGAAAAAATGAGATCTGTTACTTTTACAGAAGAAGGACAAAATTTAATAGCAGACAAATTACAAGATGATCCTTGGGCAAAAGCAGATTTCACAACAGTTTTTCATCTTGAAGCAGCACTTAAGGCAAAGTTATTATTTAAACGCGACAAAGATTATATTGTAAAAGACAATGAAATACTTATTGTAGACGAGTTTACAGGACGTCTTATGCCTGGTCGTCGCTATTCAGAAGGAATTCATCAGGCAATTGAAGCAAAAGAAAATGTAAAAGTTCAGAGAGAAAGTTTGACGCTTGCAACCGTTACATTTCAGAATTTTTTCAGAATGTATGAAAAATTGAGTGGTATGACGGGAACAGCACTTACCGAAGCAGAAGAGTTTGCAAAAATTTATAATTTGGAAGTAAATGTGATTCCAACAAACAAGCCAGTTATACGCGTTGATTCAAATGATAAAATCTATAAAACAGAAATTGCAAAATTTAATGCAATTGTATCTGACGTGAAAGAAAGAACAAAAAAAGGACAACCGGTTTTGATAGGTACAATATCTATTGAAAGAAATGAAATTCTTGCTGATTTACTTACAAAAGAAGGTATAAAGTTTGAGTTATTAAATGCAAAACAACACGAAAAAGAAGCAACTATTATTGCCCAAGCTGGACGAGCAGGAGCTGTAACTGTTGCTACAAATATGGCCGGTCGTGGAGTTGATATTATTCTTGGTGGAAATCCATATGATGAAGCAAGTGCAAAAAAAGTAAGAGATGCAGGGGGGCTTCATGTTT
>CAZWKI010000048.1:0-3852 GCA_964634645.1 uncultured Gammaproteobacteria bacterium
TTTTTGTAATTTTTTGCAATTGCTTGAAAGACAACTCTCTTGCAAGAATTATTCTTTTTACACCATTCTGTCGCCAGAATTTTATACTATTTGAATTTAGTGTATTTGCCTGAGTTGATAAGTGAAGTGGAATTTTGTTTTTTAATTCTTTACAAATTTGAAGCACTCCAGGATCGGCAAATATTATTGCATGTGGTTTTAGAATATTTAATTTTTTTATGATTTGTTTTAGCTTACTTGCTTCATCGTCATATATAAAAGAGTTGAGAGCAAAATAAATTTTCTTTTTATATTTTTTGGCTAAATCAATAGCATATTTAATTTCAGAAAAATCTATTTCGGATTTCTCTGTTCGCAGGGAAAATCCTTTTATTCCCATATAACAAGCATCAGCACCATATAAATATGCTGTTTCAAGTTTTTCTAAATCACCAGCTGGAATTAAAAGCTCAGGTTTTTTCATAGAACATTTATAAAATTTTTTCTCTCAATTTTAATTTATATGAAACTATGTTTACAACTACATGTAGAATACCCAATATTAATATAGAATATATTATTGTGTCAACTTTTATTTTTGTAAAGAAAATCAAAAAAATATTAGCGCCTATTACCCAATCAATTTGATCAAATGGAATAAATTTTTTTCCGGGCGCAATATTGAATTTTCTTTTTATAAAACTTTTGATGAGATCTCCTAAAAGCGCGCACAATCCCATCATAAAACCAAAGAAAAATATATTAATTTCAGAGTAATCTAGTAAGTTTATTGGCGTTGTTAGTGGGCTTAAAATTTTTTGAGTAAGAGTAACAATTATTGAAAGCATTATTCCAAAGAAAAATCCACGATATGTTTTGTGTGAGCCAAATAGTTTCAAGCTTATTGGGGTATTTAAAAAATTTATTTTATTAAAAACAATTGGAGCCATATTTGCCAAAGCTCCAGGAAGATACAGCCAGATTATTTTTAAAAAAAATATCATTTTTGTTTCTTCTCCAAAAATAAATAAAAGTGATATGAAAAATGCACGCTCATTACAACATTCAACAACAGAAGTGTTGAGTTTATATAGGATTTATTTAGACTAAATATTATCGTTGCTAAAAATACTACCTCAAATATAATTTTGTAATAACTTATTCTTGAATATGGTTTTATAATCCAGTCATTTTTTTGATATTCATTTTTATTCACTATAATGATTAAATACAGTGCAGGAATTATGAAAATAAAATAAGCTATACTTAAAATATTTGCAAAATTAATTTTTATAAGTCCTAACAAAAAAAATGAGAAGATAATATTATCACAAAGCATGTCTATAAATTTTCCCCTATCACTGTCTTTTTTTTGAAATCTTGCCAAAACTCCATCCAAAAAGTCTGTCAAACCACCAAGTATTAAAATTATAAAGGCAATTACAAAATTTATATTTACAAGTAAGAAAAACACAAAGCCAGATATTGCACGAAGAAAGCCCAATGAGTTTGGGGTAAATCCTAATTTATCGAGAAATGAAACAAAAAATTTAAGGTATTTTGCTCTTCTCTTTTTATAACTTTCATTTGTCCTATCTATTATTTTATCTATTTTTTGACTATGCATATAGGTATATTTTATCACAATTTTATTAAAAATAAACAAAATAAGTATTTCATGAATGCCCTTGCTTTTTTTCTTATTTGTGGTAATATAATGTCATATCAATATTTTGGCACAAAGACCGCCAAAGTAAGGATATTTAATAATTAAATGAGGTCTTTTTTTATTTTCAATTTAGTTATTTATCATTTTCAATTGATTTATTATTCTATTATTTAACAATTGAAAATAGCTAAATAGTAAATCAATTACAAAATTGAAAATTGAAAATAGTAAATAAATATATGTCTACAAAAATTACAAAAGAAAAAAAAGAAACAGCTTTTTCAAAAATACTAGAAACACATGATGAAATAAAGCTACCAAAACTAAGTGATCTTATTGAATGCACAGTTGTTTCTATTGGAAAAAACGAAGTAATACTTGATTATAAGGGAATATGTTCCGGTCTTGTAAGAGGTAAAGAGATTCAAGACGAATCAGGTTCAAGCGAAAAACTCAAAATAGGAGACGTTGTAAAAGCAACAGTAATGGAGCTTGATAATGAAAAAGGAATAATGGAATTATCTTTCCGTTATGCATCACATCAACAGGCATGGGAAGAGCTTGAAAAATCAATGAAAGAAGAAAAAATCGTTGAAGCAAAAGTTATTGATGCAAATAAGGGCGGCTTAATGGTAAAAGTAGGAAATGTTATGGGATTTTTGCCGGTATCTCAACTTACAACAAAGTATTATCCAAGAGTTGAGGGTGGTGACAAGGGCAAAATACTGGGTCATTTAAGAGGATTTATTGGAAAAGCATTTAATACCGTAATAATCGATGTAGATGAAAAAGAAAATAAATTAATTGTTTCACAAAAATCAGCTTGGGCAGAAGAACAAAAAAATACTCTCTCAGAATACAGGGTTGGCAAGGTAATAGAGGGAAAAGTAACTGGAGTTGCTGATTTTGGGGCATTTGTAGAGTTTGGTGATAATCTTGAAGGACTTGTTCATATTTCTGAACTTGCTTGGCAAAGAATTGAAAATCCATCTGATTTTATAAAAGTAGGGGATAAGGTAAAAGCAGAAATAATTTCTGTTGATGATGGTAGAATTTCTCTTAGTATGAAGAAACTTATAAAAGATCCATGGCACAATATAGCTGAAAAATATAGCGTAGGAAGTAAAATAAAAGGCAAGGTTTTGAAAATAAATGCATTTGGAGCTTTTGTAGAACTTGATAAAGATATTCATGGGCTTGCTCATATTTCAGAGCTTAGCGACAAAATGATAAACACACCAGAAGATATTGTAAAAATTGGAGAAACCTATAATTTTACAATAATAAACCTTGAACCAAATCAGCATAGATTGGGATTATCACTCAAATCTCCAAAAGCAAAAAAGTCAAATGAGGATGTAGAAGAAAAATCAGAAGAAGTAGAAATAGAAAAAGTTGAAGAAGGAAAAGAAGTAAAAAAATCAAAGAAATCAGCAAAAGAAAATAGCAAATAAATTTTCTGAAAATTTTTTGTAATTCGAGTGGAGGATATCCGCTCGTTTTGCTAAAAATTTATAGTAATTTGTAGTATACTTAATTTAGTTATTAGATAGAATTTAGAATATAGAAAGTTTTTAATTAAATTATTTTATTAAATTTATAAATATAAAAATATGAAGAATGTAGCAAAAAATTTTATAATTTTTTTTCTGGTAATAATTGCTATTGCAGCAGTTTTTAGTTTTTATAATGAAAAGCCACTTGCAAAAAAGACTGAAATTTCTCTTATTGAACTTAGCAATAATATAAAAAATGAAGAGGTTTCTAAAATTGATGTATCTGGCGATAAATTAGTAGTAGAATTTAAAAATGGAGAATCCAAAAAATCTAGAAAAGAAAATGAAGAATCTTTGATACAAACACTTTCAACGCTTGGTGTTTCAAATGAAAAAATAGAAAAATTAAGCATAAATATAAAGGATGAAACAGGTGCCTCTTTTTGGCTTACTACTGTATTACCATTTTTGATTCCACTTATATTCATAGGAATATTTCTTTGGTTTATGTTTAGTAGAGTTCAGGGTGCGAATAATC
The DNA here is from genome assembly GCA_964634645.1 of uncultured Gammaproteobacteria bacterium. GTDB lineage: Bacteria > Patescibacteriota > Patescibacteriia > UBA1558 > S5-K13 > CAZWKI01. The sequence goes on from CAZWKI010000048.1 coordinate 3,683, forward strand.
GTGCAATGAGCTTTGGAGAATCAAGTGCTCAAAAAGCTGACAACAAAAAACAAAAAGTTATGTTTTCTGATGTTGCAGGATGTGTCGAGGCAAAAGAAGAACTTCTTGAAATAGTTGAATTTTTGAAAGATCCAAAAAAATTTATAAAACTTGGTGCAGAAATTCCAAAA
>CAZWKI010000049.1:0-3608 GCA_964634645.1 uncultured Gammaproteobacteria bacterium
TTTAATATATTTGGGAAATAATAAATTGTTTGATTCTCATGGTATTGGACACGCAAATCCTAGGACAAAAAATTCTATTGGTCTCTATGATTTTAATGATTATGTAAATACAAAAATTGGACGTATTAAGTATCGCAAAAGGTAGGTATTACTTTTTAAGTAATAATTTTTATCAATATGAAAACAATATATTCATGTTCAAAATGTGGTGCTCAGGCTCCAAAATGGTCTGGAAAGTGTCTTGAATGTGGTGCCTGGGGAACATTAGAAAAAGAAACAATTATAGAAAATGAAAAAGAAAAAAAACATGAAGAATTAAAAGATATCAAAGTTGACTTTGTTGATTTATCAAAAATAAAAAATGAAGAAGTAAGAAAAATAAAAACAGGATTTTCCTGTTTTGATAAAGTAATAGGCGGGGGACTAGTTCCTTCTTCTTTAATTTTATTAGGAGGTGAACCTGGAATTGGAAAATCAACAATTATTTCTCAGCTTGTAAATGAAAAATTAAATACCCTTTATATTTCTGGTGAAGAAAATTCTAATTCAGTGAAATCACGTTTTGATAGATTGAACATAAGAATTAATAACTTAAAGTTTGTTTCAGAAAATAATATAGAAATAATATTGGGCGCCATTTTGAAAACAAAACCACAATTTCTTATAATTGACTCTATTCAAACACTTTACGGTAATGATGTAGAGGGTGATCCAGGAGGAATATCACAAGTAAGAGCTTGCACAGTAAAATTAATGGAAATTTCAAGAAAATTTAATATTGCAACACTTATTATAAGTCACGTAAATAAGTCAGGAGACCTCGCAGGTCCAAAGACAATGGAACATCTTGTTGATTGCGTGGTTTATTTGGAGGGAGATAGACTAAATAGATTTAGAATACTTCGAGCTGTAAAAAATAGATTTGGATCGACTGATGAAACCTCAATATTAGAAATGACAAAACTCGGATTCAAAGAAGTTATAAACGCATCAAAGATTTATTTATCATCAATAAACAAAGACGCCAAAGGAACCGCAATTACATCTATAATGGAAGGAAATCAAGTTTTGATGTTGGAATTACAAGCACTTGTAACAAAGACAAATTTTGGTTATCCAAAGAGAGCTACTTCGGGATATGACCAGAAAAGATTAGAGCTTCTTCTTGCAGTATTATCTAGCAAAACAAATTTGAAGCTTGGAACGTATGATGTTTATATAAACTTGACGGGTGGATTTAGCGCAAGTGATAGATCACTTGATCTCGCGGTTTGTATGGCTATAATGTCAGCTTATTATGATAAGAAAGTCCAGGAGAATACAATTGTTTTTGGTGAAGTTGGCCTTAGTGGAGAAGTAAGGTCAGTTCCAAAGACAAAAGAAAGAATAAAAGAAATAATTTCACTTGGATTTAAAAATGCAATTATCCCAAGTTTTGATAAAGAAGTTGAGATAAAAGGCGCAAAGTTAAATTGTATAAAAGATATAAAAGAACTCAAAAAATTTTTAATTTAATATTTTCTATTTTCCTGCCTACCGGCAGGCAGGCAATTGATTTTTAATTTATTTATTTTCAATTGTAAATATCAAAATATTAAATCAATTGCTAAATTGAAAATGGCAAATAATAAATTATTCCAGGTGTACGTTTTTTATTATCTGATTTATTTTGTTTTTGAGCATTGGGTAATTATTTAATTCTTTGTCTTTATCAAATATTTCATTGGTCCAATTCTGGGCCTTTTTTATTAATTCAATATTTGATAGATCAGCAATTTTTATTTGACTAAAGAAACCAGATTGCATTGTTCCGTATAAATCTCCAGATCCACGAGTTTTTAGATCATATTCTGATAGTTTAAAACCGTCTTCGGTTTTTGATAATATTTCAAGACGATTTATTGTTTTTTCAGAATAATTATCAGTGAATAAAAAGCAAAATGATTGATGTTCTCCACGACCAACACGACCCCTAAACTGATGTAAGGATGCAAGTCCAAATCTATCAGCACCCTCTATCATCATAATTGTTGCGTTTGGATAATCTATTCCAACTTCAATTACAGAAGTTGCGATTAAGATTTTTGTTTCATTTTTTGCAAAATTATTCAAAACCTTTTGTCTTTCTTCGTCTTTCATTTTGCCGTGTAAATATTCAATTTGTAAATTTGGAAAAATTTCATTGTTCAATTTTTCATATTCGCTTAGAACTGATTTTACTCCAAGTTTGTCAGACTCATTTATAAGAGGACAAATGACAAATGCCTGTCTTCCAGATTTTATTTGATTGAATATAAATTCATAGGCTTTGCCTCTATTTTTATTGGAAACTAATTTTGTGATAATTTTTTTTCTGCCTTCGGGCTTTTCATTTATTATAGAAATATCAAGATCACCATAAATTGTAAGAGCCAAGCTTCTTGGAATTGGAGTCGCTGTCATTGAAAGAAAATGCGGAGAATTATTAAATGATTTTTTGAGTAATTCATGTCTTTGGTTTACTCCAAATCTATGTTGCTCATCTATTGTTACAAGACCAAGTTTATGAAACTGGACATCTTTTTGAATAATTGAATGAGTTCCTATCAAAAAATTTATTTCACCATTTTTTATTTCCTCGAGAATAATTTTTTTGCTTAACTGTTTTGCAATTTTTTTCTTTCCATTGAAAATATATCTATCTTTGTTTGTAAATAAGGCAATGTTAATATTATCATTTTCAAAATATTTTATAATTGAATTGAAATGTTGTTTGGCAAGAATTTGAGTAGGAGCCATAAATATGGATTGATATGAATTTAATATTGTATTGTAAGAAGCCATTATGGCTACAATTGTTTTTCCGCTTCCAACATCGCCTTCAAGCAATCTATTCATAGGAACGTTTTTTTGTAGAGATTGAAATATTTCCCACGCAGAAATTTTTTGTGCTTTCGTGAGTTCAAATGGTAAGTTTTTTACAAATTTTTGTATTTCTTTTTCTTTGAATTCTATTTTTGGGGAATTATTTTTTTGATTTTCGTTTTTTATACTTCTTGAAAGACATGTGAGATTAAATATTTCATCAAAGGAGAGCCTTTCTCTGGCTTTTTGAAGAGCATCTTCACTACTCGGAAAATGAATTTGTCTTATTGCTTCATCAAGCTCTATAAAATTTTCCTTTTTTATAATTTCCTCTGGCAAATAATCTTCAAGTAAATACGAAGCAGGGATACATTGCTTTGTAATATATCGAAGTTGTTTTTGGGTAAGCCTTTCCGTGCTTGCATAAATAGGAATTATTCTTGCAGTGTGAGTTGTTTCTCTTGAAGTCGCTTTTTCATACATTGGATTTACAATAGATAATCCAAGAAGAGATTTTTTTATTTGACCTGACAAAAATATTTGATCTCCAACGCTCAAATTATTTTTTATAAATGGTTGGTTGAACCACACTATTTGAATTTGTCCTGAATCGTCTTCGACAAGGGCTTCTGTGAGATTCATTTTTTTGCGAGGAGACCTTTTGTTGTTTATTAGTATTATTTTTCCTTTTATTGTTGCAGTTTCTTCATCAGAAAGCTCGTTTATTTTTTTTATATTTGAAAAATCTTCATAGCGAAATGGAT
>CAZWKI010000050.1:0-3593 GCA_964634645.1 uncultured Gammaproteobacteria bacterium
AATACTTACTGGTTTTATAATTTCTTACATACTTTATATTTTATAAAAATAAAAACACAAAATGAACAATATATTTGTTCATTTTTATTTTGATCAAATTAAATAAGTGCTGTTCCTGGCATCTGTTGAGGTTTTGATATTCCCATTATTTTTATTATTGTGGGGGCTATATCATATATATAAGCGCTTGGAATCTGTTCGTTAACTCTTTTACTGTAATCATAAAAAATGTGACTTTTATCTTTCCATTCTTTACTTATAAAAAAAATCGGAACTATATTATTATTTTTTATAAAACTTGTAGGAGAACTTATTATTAATGCTCCGTTATAAGCCAAAATATGATCTATAATCTTTTCTAAATTTTTGTCTATAATTTTAAGTGCTTTTGATTTATCAATCTCTTCAGTTAATAAATTTGGATAATTAAAAACCATAAAATCATAATTCTGATTTTCTATTTCTTTTATTATTTTTGAAGTAATTTTTACACTTATTGAGTCTAATTTATTAATATAATTATCTGTTTTTTCAGAAGAAATCAAAAACCAATCTTCTCTATTGTGTCTTTCTTTATTTCTCCCATTAAAAAAATAAGTCATGTTAGAATAGTTTTCTGTAGTTGATATGTGTAATTGTTTTAGTCCTGCAAAACTAATTACCCTTGAAAGAGATGTTGGGGTTGTTTTCTTTATAGCGTCAATTTCAGAAATGCCTGTTCCTATTTCTGTATATGCATTATATGGGATTTCTATGTTTCTATCATTAGACTTCAATAATAAAAGTGGAAAAGTGTCTTTTAATTTTGCAATATTAAGATCTAAATTGTCTTGATCTGACAAAAAATCTATGTGTAATCCATCAATCAACAAGAGACAAGTCGGTTTGAATCTTTTATTTTCCATTCTTTTGACCTTTTATTATTAAACTTTTACCCGTCATCAGAGCGGGAATTGGAATAGCAAATAAATCCAATATTGTAGGCGCAATATCTGCCAAAACCCCTTTTCTTAGTTTTTTGTTTCTTAGCTCTTTATCAACCAAAATGAACGGGACTGGATTTGTAGAATGCTTTGTGTCCATTTCTCCCGTTTTTAAATTTAGCATTTCTTCAATATTTCCATGATCTGCTGTAATCAATATGCAAATATCAGACCTTGATTCAAATATCTTTATGATGTCTGACAAACATTTATCTACGAATTCTACAGCTTTAATTCCTGATTTCAAATCTCCTGTATGACCCACCATATCAGGATTTGCAAAGTTTACAGTATAAAAATCATATTCATTTTTATTTATAGAGTTTATCAATATTTGACAAATTTCGAAAACGCTCATTTCTGGTTTTTTTGCATAAGAATCAATCTTTGGAGATGGAATCATTTCTCTTTTTTCTCCATCAACTGGATCTTTATATCCTCCATTAAAAAAATATGTTACGTGTGCATATTTTTCACTTTCTGCTAAATAGAGTTGTTTAATATTTTGAAGTTGCATTGGTAGAGTTTCTTTAATATCTCTTGAGGGAAATGCTGATAAAATTTTATCTAAATCTGGTCCGAAATCAGTCATTGCAACAAATTTAATATTTTTGAACTTTAATACATTAATTTTGCAACCGTCATTCATATCACACACATTTTTTTGGACAAATAGTTTAGATAGCTGTCTTGTCCTATCCGAGCGAAGATTAAAAAATATTATTGAATCATTGTTCTTTATCTTTACAATTGGTTTTCCGTTTGAAGTAACTACACTTGGTAATATAAATTCATCGCTTTCTCCTCTATTGTATGCTTGAATAATTGCTTCTTCCGCCGAATCGACTTTAATGCCTTCGCCATATACCATTGCCTTATAGGCTTTTTCTGTTTTATTCCAATCTTTATTTCTATCCATTGCATAAAACCTACCTGATATAGTTGCAATACGCTCTCCATTTTTGAAATTACTTTTTAATTTTTTCAAATATCTCATACTGGCACGTGGAGAAGAATCTCTACCATCTGTAAATAAATGTAAATAAATATTTTTTATTCCCTTTTTTCTTAATAATTCAAGAAGTGCATTTACATGTTCTGAATTTACATGAGCACTTTGATCACCGCTCAAAAGACCCATTAAATGAATATTTGATTTGTGTTTATAAACATTATTAATTGCTTCTAAAAATGCTGGATTTTTGGAAAATGTTCCATTTTTAATTGATTCTGTAATATAAACACTGTCTTGTAAAACAATTCTACCAGCTCCGATATTCATATGTCCGGCCTCTGAATTTCCAGATTCATTTTTTGGCAAACCAACACTTAATCCGTGTGCTAATAACTGTGTATTGGGATACTTTTTTAGCAACATATTATATGTCGGAGTTTTTGCCAAAGTTATTGCATTGCCCTTAGAAGCCGGCGCTATTCCCCAACCATCTAAAATAAGTAAAATGATTTTTTTTGTTTTATTATCCATATATTTAAATATTTAAAATTTTTAATTTGGATTATAACAATTCTTTTTCTATTTCTAATAATCTATTGTATTTTGCCATTCTCTCGCCCCTAGACATTGATCCTATTTTTATATAAGGAGCAGATGTACCCACCGCTAAATCAGATATAAAGTCGTCCATAGTTTCTCCGCTTCTTTCTGAAATTATATAACTAAAATTATTTGATTGAGCTAGTTTGATACAATCTATTGTTTCGCTTACTGTTCCTATTTGATTTGGTTTTATCAAAAGTGCATTTGCACAATTGAGATCTATTCCTTTTTGTAATCTATTTTTATTTGTAGTAAATAAATCATCTCCAATAAGCATTGCATCTCCTTGAACTTTTTTTAAAATATTATAAAACTCTTTCCAAGAAGACCACTCCTCTTCTGCAAATGGATCTTCAAAATATTTAATTGGAAATTTATTTAATAAATCTAGATAATAATTTATGAGTTCTGTACTTGATAATAATTTTTTATCTAATATAATATTATATTTTCTAGAATTTGAATTGAAAAAATTTGTAGCTCCCGCATCAAATCCTAAATAAATTTTATCCCTATATTTGGATTCATTTATTGATTTTAATATAAAAATAAATGCATCCTCTGTATTCTTAAGATTTGGAGAATAAGCTCCTTCACTACTCTTATTAATTTCATAATTATTTTCTTTCAAAGTTTTTCCTAAATTTTGAAAAACCTCTGAACAAATTTTGATATTTTCTCTAAAACTTAAATAAGTTTCCGGGACTACCCAAAACTCTTGAAAATCCAAATTATTGTTCCCGTGTTTTCCTCCATTTATAATATTTACTATTGGTGTTGGAAGTGACGGTGAAATTGAAAACTTATAATATTGATTTATAAATTTATAAAGTGGCAAATTATTTGTATCTGCACAAGCCCTATTTATCCCAAGAGAAACTGATAAAATCGCATTTGCGCCAAGATTTGATTTGTTTTCTGTAGCATCTAATTCTATCATCTTCTGATCTAGGGTACTTGGATCTTCTATGCTCATTTTAGAAAGCATTGAATCAATTTGTATATTAATATTATTTACTGCTTTTAGTACCCCAAGACCATTGTGTCTACTT
>CAZWKI010000051.1:0-3543 GCA_964634645.1 uncultured Gammaproteobacteria bacterium
GGACAGTGATTTATATTTTTATTCTTCACCACAAGTAATTTATGATGAAATGGGTGATGATTCAATTTTGATTATAAAACATAATTATGTGTCTAGTTTAAAATATTTACAAAAAAAGGGTATTTATAATGTGGCAATGATAATTTTCAAAAATGATAATATTGCCAAACAATGTTTAACAAAATGGAAAGATCAGTGTATAGATTGGTGTTACAACCGTAATGAAGACGGTAAATTCGGGGATCAAAAATATTTAGATTCTTGGCCCCAAGAGTATCATGGTGTGCATATACTAAATCATAAAGGTGGAGATGTGGCTCCATGGAATCTGGGTCAATATGAAATTACAGAAAAAAACAATCAAGTTTTAATTGATAATCAAATTTTGATTTTTTATCATTTTCATACTTTTAAAATAATTAATGGAGATAAGTTTCAATTTTATTCATCGTTTTATTCTTTTGACAAGCAAATAGATCGTTTGATTTATTTTCCCTATGTTAAGGAAATCAAAAATAGTATACGCATGTTAAAAAACGTTGATTTAAATTTTAATTATGGATATACTAAAAATGAGGGCATATTAAGCTTGATCAAAGAAAAAATAAAAAAGTTCTTGGTTTTGATATATTTTTCCAAAAAAAAGTTTTGATTTTTATAAAATAACTAAATTAAGTATGGTAAAAAAAATAAAAGTTAAGAATTCTGGAATTATTAAATTACAATTTTTTAATGATTTTCCAGATGGAAATTTAGTAATTGGAGAATCAAAAAAAAGCGTACCATTTGATATCAAACGAGTTTATTATATAAATAATTTATTTAATAAAAAAGCTGTTCGCGGTCACCATGCACATAAAAAATTAGAACAAATAATATTTTGTATTAATGGTAGTTTTGTTTTAAATCTAGACGATGGAAAGAATAAACAAAAAATTTTATTAAATGATCCTTGTTATGGAGTTAGATTAGGTGCTCTTCTTTGGCACACTATGGAAAAGTTTTCTTCAGACTGCGTCATTTTGGTTTTAGCAGATGATTATTATAAAGAGAGCGACTATTTAAGAAATTATGAGGATTTTATAAAATATTTAAAAAAGACAAAAAAATAATATGGAAATAAAATTTAATGATTTCAAAAAACAATATAGTTTTCATAAAAAAGAATTTAATATAGCAATAAAAGATGTTTTAGATTCTGGTTGGTATATTCTAGGAAATAAAGTCAGTAATTTTGAAAAAAGTTTTGCCGAATATATCGGTTGTAATTATTGTATTGGAGTCGCCAATGGTATGGAAGCTATACAAATTGCTTTACTTGCTTTGAATATTGGGCCAGGAGATGAAGTTATAACAACTAGCCATACGGCTGTTGCAACAGTTCTAGCTATAAAATTATCTGGAGCCCAGCCCGTTTTCGTTGATATTGATGAATATTTTTGTATTGATGCTAAGAAAATAGAAGAAAAAATTAATAAAAAAACTAAAGCTATTGTACCAGTCCATCTCTATGGTCAAAGTGTTGACATTGGTAAAATCTTAAATATTTGCAAAAAATATAAAATTCATTTAATTGAGGATTGTGCTCAAGCTCATGGAGCAACTTATAAAAATAAAAAAGTTGGTTCATTTGGAATTATTAATTGCTTTAGCTTTTATCCAACAAAAAATTTGGGTGCCTTTGGAGATGGAGGCGCTATCATTACAGACGATAAAAAATTATATGAAAAAATAATAATGTTAAGAAATTATGGTCAAAAAAATCGTTATGAACATGAAGTCGTTGGTCTTAATAGTCGTTTAGATGAAATTCAAGCCTCTATATTATCTATTCAGCTTAAATATTTAGAAAATAATAATAAAAAAAGAAGAAAAATAGCAAACATATACTATAAAAATTTCAAAGACATAAAAGAAATTAACTTACCAAAAATAAGAAAAAATTGTTTACCAGTATTTCATTTATTTGTTATCAAAGCTAAAGACCGTGATGGTTTGTCAGCATATTTAAAAACAAAAGGAATACCCACTTTAATTCATTATCCAATTCCAGTTCATAAACAAAAATGTTTTAAAGAATTTAATGATATCGAACTTCCGGTCTTAGAAGACAGCGTTAAATCTATTTTATCGTTACCGATCCATCCCTTTTTACAAAAAAAAGAAATTGAATATGTTTGCAAAAATATCAAAAATTATTATCAATTAAATAAATGAAAATATCAATAATTACTCCAACATATAATAGTGAAAGGACAATAGTAAATACACTAGAAAGTGTAATATCTCAGAGTCATTCTGATGTTGAATACATTATTATTGATGGTGGGTCAAGCGATGGGACTTTGGATATACTTGATAAATATAAAAATAAAATTACAAAAATTATTTCTGAGCCAGATAATGGAATTTATTATGCAATGAATAAGGGAGTTGCCCTAGCTTCAGGAGATATCGTTGCCATAATTAATTCTGATGACTTTTATAGTGATAAAAATGTTTTATCTAAAGTTAATTCTATTTTTGAATCTAGGCTAGATATTTCGGCTGTTTACGGGGATTTAGTTTATGTTGATAAAACAAATATTAAGAAAGAAACAAGATATTGGAAAAGCGGAGAATACAGTGAAAATAAATTGAATAATGGTTGGGTTATTCCTCATCCAACATTTTTTTTAAGAAACAGTGTTTATAAAAGTCTAGACAAAATATTTGATACAAAATTATCTTTGGCAGCTGACTATGAATTAATGCTTAGATTATTGAAAATAAAAAAAATCAAAGTTTTTTATATCCCAGAAATTTTGGTAAAGATGAGAGCAGGGGGATCTAGTGCTAAAAATTTGGAAAATAGATTTTTGGGTTGGAAGGAGTTAAATTTGTCTTGGAAAATAAATAATTTAAAAACTCCAAAATTTTTTATAGTTAGAAGAATTTTAAATAAAATAAAACAATTTTTATAAAAAATAATAAATCCCGTTTTGGTGGGATAAATTGAAAATAATAAATTGCAAAATTGAAAATATTACAAACCGCTTCCTCTTATAACAGAATTAATAGTTTTCAAAATAATAGAAATATCGAGCGCAAAGCTTCGATTTTTTATATAATACAGATCATATTCTAATTTTTCTATTGCATCTTCAACTGACGCTCCATATGGATAGTTGATTTGTGCCCAACCAGAAAGTCCTGGTTTTACAAGTAATCTTTGATTGTAGTGTGGAATTTCTTTTTCAAGTTTTTCTATAAATTCTGGTCTCTCAGGACGAGGACCGATAAGAGACATATCACCACGAATAATATTTATAAATTGCGGTATTTCATCCAATCTCACCTTTCTCAAAAATTTTCCGAATTTTGTAGTTCTTGGGTCATTTGATGATGCCCATTGAGGACCATTTTTTTCTGCATCAATTTTCATTGTTCGAAATTTTATAACTTTGAAAATTTTGCCATTTTTTCCAGATCTCATTTGTGTGAAAAATATTGGTCCGCGGGATTCAATTTTTATGCCGATTATTATAAAAGGAATAAAAATTA
>CAZWKI010000052.1:0-2851 GCA_964634645.1 uncultured Gammaproteobacteria bacterium
CCAAAAGGAGTTCTTCTTCTTGGTGCCCCAGGGACTGGAAAAACAATGCTTGCTCGTGCTGTAGCTGGAGAAGCAGATGTTGCCTTTTTTCATATGTCTGGATCTGAATTTGTAGAAATGTTTGTAGGTGTTGGTGCATCGCGCGTAAGAGATTTATTCAAGAAAGCAAAAAAAGAGTCTCCATGTATAGTATTTATAGATGAAATAGATGCTGTGGGTCGTCAACGTGGAACAGGCCTTGGAGGAAGTCATGATGAAAGAGAACAAACCCTGAATCAAATTCTTGTTGAAATGGATGGTTTTGATAATAAGACAAATATAATTGTAATTGCAGCAACAAATAGGCCAGACGTTTTAGATCCAGCGCTTCTTCGTCCAGGAAGATTTGATAGACAAGTTATTCTTGATAAACCAGATATAAAAGACAGACACGCCATACTTGATATTCATGCCAGAAATAAGCCAATGGCAAAAGATGTTGATTTGGAAGTTGTTGCACAACGTACTCCAGGATTTTCTGGTGCAGATTTGAAAAATGTTTTAAATGAATCAGCAATACTTGCTGCAAGAAATAGCAAAACAAAAATTTCTCAAACCGATATTTTGTCTAGCATTGAAAAGGTAATACTTGGTCCTGAGAGAAAGAGTCATATTTTGTCAGAAAAAGAAAAGAAAATTACCGCATATCATGAAGCAGGACACGCTCTTATCGGTCACATCTTGCCAAATTGTGACCCAATTCATAAGGTTTCTATTATATCCCGTGGTCGTGCGGCTGGATACACTATGAATATGCCAGAAAAAGATAAACATTTGAGCACGAAATCAGAATATCTTGACGAGATATCAATGATGCTTGGTGGTCTTGTTGCAGAAAAAATTATATTTGAAGAAACATCAAATGGTTCTAGTTCTGATTTGACTGGAGTTACAGAACTCGCAAAGAAAATGATTACAAAATATGGTATGAATGAAGATCTGGGGCTTCGTGTGTTTGGTCAAAGTAGCGAAATGGTATTCTTGGGAAAAGAAATTCATGAAAATAGAGATTATAGTGAAAAGATTGCAGAAAAAATTGACAATGAAGTAAAAGAACTTATTGACAAATGTTACAAAAAAGCAAAAGATGTTATAGATGAAAATAAAGAAAAATTAGATAAAATCGCAAATACATTACTAGAAAAAGAAACAATTGAAAAACAAGAATTTGAAGAATTAATGAAGTAAATTTAGTTAAGCCGAGAAAATAAGTTTTTATATAAAAGGAGGAAAATGTGAAAGGGAGTGTTTTGTACAAAAACACAATATTTATATTGTTTTTTTGTTTGAATTTTAACTTATTTGCAAACGGCAAAGAAATTCAAAACACGAAACAGTGTAATATTGAAAATCTTAAATTGAATTTGGAAAAACTCGGTTATTATAATGGATACGAGTATTTGAGTGAAAAATTAAATCTTAGAAATGCTCTGATTCGTTTCCAAGCTGATCATAACATTGTGGTCGATGGAATTTATGGACCAATAACAAGGGAAACACTTGTAAAAAGATTAAATGCAAAAGATTTTCAATACAGGGATAAAGTAGAAAATCCTCCTACAAAAAATAATTGGATAGTACTGAATCTATCCAAAAGAATTCTCACTCTATATGTTGCATCAAATGTTATCAAAAAATATCCAATTGCCATAGGTAGTTATTCCAATAAAACACCAGAAGGAAAATTTAGCGTTGTTAATAAACTTATAAATCCTTGGTGGGGTGGCGGAGGATATGCAAAACCAGTTCGTGGTGGATCCAAGAAAAATCCACTTGGACTCAGATGGGTTGGACTTTCTCGTGGTGGTGGATATATTTATGGAATTCATGGAAATGCAAGTCCTTACTCTATTGGAAAAAACATTTCTCATGGTTGTGTAAGAATGATAAATAGTGACGTAGAAGAACTTTTTTCTTTAGTTGAAAAAGATACGCCAGTTTGGATTGGTAAGGAACAAACTCTTCTTGATTGGGGAATAGAACAACAAGAGTTTTAAACAATTTTAAAAGGCGAGACCAATTCTCGCCTTTTTGTTTTGTATTTACAATGACTGTGTTTATTATTTTCTTATTTTTTAGTATAATTAAGTTAAGTACAAATGACCAATAAGCAATAATCAAATAAATTCCAATAACCAATAATCAATAACCAAATTAAATAAAAAATTGAAAATAAAAATTAAAAAATAATCTTATGCAACCACTTTACAGAATTATTTTAAAAAAGGCTTGGGAAATTACAAAGAAGTATAAATTTTTATGGTTTTTTGGAATATTTGCACTTTGGCTAGGAAACGGCGGAGAAATGCAAATATTTTTTAGAACACTTTATGCTGTTCAGGATTTAAGCGCTTCAAAGGTGCCAGAAATTTTGAACAGTGTTTTGCTTATTGATTTTATAAAAAACGCTGGAGATCTTACAAGTATTCTTATCTGGATTCTTATAATATTAATAGAAATGATTATTTTTATTCTGATCGTTTGGATTGTTACTACATCACAAACAGCAATTATAAAATCAACCCATGATGCTTCTAATAAAAAAGATATCAAGTTTGGCAAATCATTTAAAGAAGCCCAACCATACTTTTTTAAGGTCTTTGGTTTAAACATTGTTTCAGAAATTTTGGTTAGCATTTTTATATTTTTGGTCATAATTCCAATACTGCTTGTTGTTGCTACGGCAGGAACACAACTTAGATTTTTGATTGGTATTATAATTTTTGCAGTATTTTTACCAATATCAATAATTATTTCTTTTGTAATAAGATATGCAATTAATTTTGTGGTTTTAAAAAAAGAGAAATTTTTT
>CAZWKI010000053.1:0-2800 GCA_964634645.1 uncultured Gammaproteobacteria bacterium
TTAGCACTTGTAGGAATGGGGGCGCTTATATTTATGATTATTTATTCTATTAGATTGAGTTTTTATAATTATTTTATAGTTGAAGGATCTGGAGTTGTTGATTCATTAAAAAATAGTCGCAAGATTACAAAGGATATGGTTTGGCCAATTTTTGTTTTTTATATTGTTTTAGCTTTGCTTAATTTTCTTGGTATTGTAGCTCTTTTTGTTGGGTTGTTTGTAACAATTCCAATTACTTATCTCGCAGATACTTATATTTATAGAAAATTAAAAGAAGCTAATTTTGGTGCAGATCCAATTATTACGAATTCTCATCCAGAAGCTCCAATGATGACGCCAACTCCACCAGAAATAAATTAGTTTTTAAATAAAAAAAGCCCTCTACCTCTAAATAGAGGGCTTTTTAAATTAGACCTTCGGGGTCGACCCCGAGGGTCAGTTATCTGTTTTTTTTCAATTATTTCTGCTATAATACTAGTAAATTATGTTTAAATTATTACTCAAGAAATTAAATACAACAGCACTTGGTGGCGCTATACTAATTAGCGTTTTTTCTGTTTTGTCTAAATTATTGGGACTTCTTAGAGACAGAATGCTTGCTCATAGATTTGGAGCAGGAGAAATATTAGATTCTTATTTTGCTTCATTTCGTATTCCAGATCTTATTTTCAATACACTTATTCTTGGTGCGCTTGCGAGTGCTTTTGTGCCAGTGTTTGTAAAACTTCATAAAAATGATAAAGAAAGAGCAATAAACGCATCAAATTCAATATTAAACAGTATTATTGTTGTTTTGACAATTTTGTCTTTGGTAATTTATTTTAAAATAGATTTTTTTGTAAGAATCTTGGTTCCTGGATTTAATGAGTTTCAAATAGCTCTCACAACACAACTTACAAAAATAATGTTAATAAGCGTTGTTATTTTTGGTATAAGCAATGTCATGAGCAGTTTGCTCAATTCTTATAAAAGTTATTTTGTTTATTCTCTTGCTCCACTTCTTTATAATATCGGAATAATAATTGGAATTATAATGAGCAAATTTTATGGTTATGATGCACTTGCTTGGGGTGTTGTAGTGGGCGCATTTTTGCATTTTTTCTTACAGTTTATAGCAGTACTGAAGCATGGATGGAAATATAAATTTTTGATTAATTTGAAAGATTTTTATGTGAAAAGAGTTTTCGCCCTTATGATTCCAAGAACCTTTGGGCTTGCGGCAAATCAAATAAATCAAGTAATTGTTACAATGATTGCATCAACTCTTGCTGTAGGATCCATTGCTATTTTTACTTTTGGATTGAATTTACAGTCTTTTGTTGTTGGAATTTTTGGAGTATCAATTTCAATCGCAATGTTTCCAATATTAAGTGATTTGGCAGATAAGGATGACAAAATTCATTTGCAAGAATATTTAATAAGAAATATCAAAAAAATTATTTTTATAGTAGTGCCTATTTCTGTAATGATCATTTTGCTTCGTGCACAAATTGTAAGAATTATACTTGGATCCGGTAGTTTTGATTGGCAGGATACTTATTATACAGCTCAGGTTTTGGGATTTTGTGCAGTATCACTTGTATTTCAATGTTTGATACCAGTTGTTTCTCGGGCATTTTATGCCCTAGAAAATACAAAAACGCCAGTTATTATTAGCATAGTTAGTCTAATAATTAATGTGACGCTCGCTTATTTTATGAGCAAATGGATGGGAATCGAGGGAATAGCAATTGCATTTACAATTTCAAGTGCAATTAATTTATTATTACTCTTAATTATTTTAGTTATTAAATATAAATTTAAAAGTACTGAAAAATTTTGGAAATTTATTTTTAGGGTGCTTATAAATTCTTTGATAATGGGAGTCTGTGTTTATTTTTGTAAGTATTTATTATCGCTTGGTGTCAATATGAGAAAGTTTATAGGGGTATTTTTGCAATTATCAATATCAATAATTTTTGGATTTATTGTATATTTTATTTCAAGTGTAATAATAAGGGTCTCGGAAGTTGATATTGTTTCAAGATATTATAAAAATTTTGAAAAATATTTACTTGGAGTTTTAAGAAGAAAAGTTTAATAAAAAAATGAATATAAGAAATTTTTGTATTATAGCACATATTGATCATGGCAAGTCAACGCTAGCTGACCGCCTGATTGAACTTACAAAAACCATTTCAAATCGTGAGATGAAAGAGCAGGTTTTGGATTCAATGGATTTGGAACGTGAAAAAGGAATTACAATAAAACTTCAGCCGATAAGAATGAAGCACAGCAGAATTGTAAATGGAAAAGAGGAAAATTATATTTTAAATCTTATTGATACGCCAGGTCATATGGATTTTGCATATGAGGTATCTCGTTCTATTGCTTGTGTTGAGGGAGCGGTTTTGATAGTTGATGCAACGCAAGGAGTGCAGGCTCAGACGCTTGTAAATTTGAGATTTGCACAAGAACATAATTTAATAATTATTCCAGTTATAAATAAAATCGATTTACCAACGTCTGATGTTTCTAAAGTTACAGAAGAAATTATTGCATTACTCAGCTGTAAAAAAGAAGACATTATTCCAATATCTGCAAAAACAGGACAAAATGTTGATAAATTATTGGATGTTATAGTAGAAAAAATTCCAGAACCAATAAAGACATTTGATGAAAATCAGGCATTAATTTTTGATTCAGTTTATGATGAATATAGGGGAATAATAAGTTATGTAAAAGTTTTTTCTGGTTCTTTTAAGAGGGGGGATAAAATAAAATTGTGTGCAACTGGAATTATGAATGAGGTTTTGGAGGT
>CAZWKI010000054.1:0-2365 GCA_964634645.1 uncultured Gammaproteobacteria bacterium
TACAGCAAAGATTTTATCAAAAATATCTTTTATAAAATCAAAAACAAATTTTTTATTTTCATTTAAATTACTAATAAACCAAACATGATTTATATTTTTCAAAACGACTTTTCCTAAAAATTGTTCATAAAATTCTGTTGTTTTTATTACTTCTATTTTCAGATCAATACATTTCATTAATTTTTCAGATATATTTTCATCAAAAAGCAAATTATCGTCTATAACTATACTTTTGATTTGGTTATTTTTTAAAATATTTTCTAGATTACTCATATCTGTTTTTTCTATAGTATCATGATTTATATTGTTGTCGGGATTAATATATGCTTTTATGTTTAATTCAAATTCTGGTTTTGAGTGTATATTTTTTATTAAATCTGGATTATTACTTATGACAAGACAATTTTCTTGAGATTTATATCTATACAAAAATTTATTTGAAACAATTCTCCAAATTAGAAACAAAATTGCAAAAATTAAAATATCTAACAATAAAATAGTTTTTGGGGTTATCAGTTTTTGGGGATTTATATAAAAATACAAAACACTTATGAAAAAATTAACAATAGAAAATCCAATAATATTTGTTATAAGAACATATCTATTTTTTATTGGTTTATGCGTTTCATAAAATCTTAAGCTAAAAATCATTATAATCCAGATAATAAATAAAATTAAAAATGCATAAATGTGTGTTATAAATACTTCCTTTGAAAAAGAGCTGCCAAATCTAATTAAAAGCGTTAAAAAAAGGGCAAAAAATAAACAAAATATATCTCCTATAAGAAATATTACTCTTTTTATATTTAATTTAAGATTTATGTTTAAATACATTATTGTGTGTTCTTAATGTGTTAATTTTATCAGATTTATTTTGTTTTTACTATATTTATGATGTTTTTATGGATTTGTTAATTTATAAATAATATTTTATTATAATAGTGATAAGACTAAAACATGTCAATAGTGGACTTGATTTATTTCCTAATATGTGATAATTTAGATAATTAAATGAAGATTATATCTTAAGTATTGTTCAAAATATGAAAAAAAGTATATTATTCATGGTTTTGTTTTTGTCATTTTTTTGCTTATTTACAGCACAAAGTGTTTTTGCTATAAGTTTTAATGACATTATAGTATATGATTTTGTAAATGGGACAGCAAAAATAAAATGGACTACAAGTGAACCCACAAAAGGAGATATTTATTATGGAGAAGATAAAGACAATTTAAATAGATATATGGGGTTTAGTCTTTATGATTATTTCCACGAGAGTGTTTTGTATGGACTCAAAAAAAATAATACTTATTACTACAAAATAATTGCAAGAAATCAATCGGGGAACTTATCAGAAAGTTATATAAGAAGTTTTAAGGTGACAAATATGGATGACACGATAAATCCAGAAATTTTGAAAGAAGAAATTTTACAAATTACAAAAGACGCAGTATCTCTAAGTTGGTTTACAAATGAAGAAACAAAAGCAGAAATTAGATATGGCAACACATCTGATAATTTAAATAAAAAAGCAAATTCTTCAAAATATAGCACAGAACACGAACTTAACATTTATAGTCTTAAACCAAACACTGGATATTATTTACAAATAATATCTATTGATAAAAAAGGAAACAGAGATTATGGAAGGGTTTTTCATTTTACAACGAATTCTAGTAATACGAGTCATGATCTTGTAATTACAAATATAAAACCACAAGGCACAGGCGATAATTTGGTTTCATTTAGAAATGCACAGATACAATGGAATACAAATTGGATTTCAAAAGGTCTTGTGACTTATGGAACAAAATCTGGAAAATTAAGTAAAAAAGTTTACACTTATCCAAATGGTGGCAATTTTCATGTAGCATTTTTATATGATTTAGAGCCAAATACTACTTATTATTTCAAAATAAAAGCATATGATTCTTTATATAATAAAAGCAAAGAAACTCAAGAAATGACTTTTTTTACAAAAAGCATTTCAGAGTCAATAAAAACAGGGTCTTTAGTAAAGGGCTCAAATTCAAAAGTTTATGTAATTGATGGCAACAATAAATATTGGATAAGAGACGAAAAGACTTTTCTTGATTTGGGTTTTAAGTGGAACTGGATACAAGTTTTTTCTGATGAAATTTTGTACAAATACAAAGAAACCGGAGAAATAAATAATTCCAAAAAACATCCAAATGGAACTCTTATAAAATTTTCAAACAAAGCAACTGTTTATTTAATAGAAAATGGCAAAAAAAGATCAATTGCAAATGAACAGACTTTCAATAAAATGGGATATGATTGGAGTAAAATTATTACCCTTGATCCTAAAAAGTTCAAATATTCAAGCGGAATAGCCCTTAAATA
>CAZWKI010000055.1:0-1978 GCA_964634645.1 uncultured Gammaproteobacteria bacterium
CATTATCATTCTAGCCATCCAGAAAAATAATATTTCATAACCCATTTGCATCCATGAAGTTGGGTGATATGTCTTTAGATCACTAGTTTTGTTTGGCCAACCAAGCGTTGAAAATGTCCAAGCACCAGATGAAAACCACGTATCAAGAGTATCTGGATCCTGAATCCAATTTTTTAATTTATATTTTCCATCAAGAATTTGATATTTTTCTATGTCATGATGTTCGAGCTTGTATTGAGATGCTTCAGTATCAGTTAATTCGTTTATTAGCATATTAAAAGTTCTTGTAATAGCATTGTGAGTTATTATAAGTATTTTTTTATTATCATGATTTTTGTTTATATAATCCAAAAATTTTTCTACACGTATTTTTATTTCATTATAAGTCTCTTCGTGCCCAGGAATATCAAATTTTATTTTGTTTTTTTGATAATCAGGATTTTCTTTGTGTATTTTTTTTATATTTTCACCCTCAAATTCACCGTAATCTCTTTCTATTAACCAATCATTTGTAATAAGAGAAATATTTAATTTTTTGTTTATTATTTCTGCGGTTTGTTTTGCTCTTTTTAGGGGAGAGCTTATTATGAGATCGAAATTTTCATTTTTTAGACCTGGAATAAGTTTTTCAATTTCATTTATGCTACTTTCATCAAGTGGAACATCTGTTGTTCCTTGAATTTTTCCTTCTTTATTCCAATCTGTTTTCCCGTGTCTCATAATAAACAATTCTGTTATTGTTTTTGGTACTAGAATTTCTTCTTCTTTATACCAAACAGGAATTCTATGTCCCCACCAGATTTGTCTTGATATACACCAATCACGTAAATTATCAATCCACTGATTATATGAATTTAAAAATCTATCTGGAGTAATTTTAATAATTTTCTTTTTATTTCCATTGTGACCTACAGTAAACACATCTTTCATTAATTGTTTTAACGATTTATTTTTACCCGGAATAATTTTGTTTACATCAATAAACCACTGTCTCATTGGAAGCGCCTCTACAATATCAGAAAATCTGTCAGATTTACCAACACTATGAGTTGTTTCTTCTTGTTTTATTAGTAAATTGTTTTCTTTTAGCCAGTTTACAAATTTTTTTCTTGCCTCATTTATATCAAGTCCTTGATAATTTGCTCCAGCATTTTCATTCATTTTTCCATCAATTCCAATAACTGGGATTATTCCCATGTCTTTATTTTTTTCATACATTTCAAAGTCAATCATACTATGAGCAGGAGTAACTCCGACTGCTCCAGTTCCATAATTCATATCAACCTCATCACTGGCAATTATTGTAATAGTAAGGGGATTGAGTGCTCCAACATCAACTGTAAATTTTTGACCAATAAATTTATTATATCTTTTGTCAGTTGGATTAACTGCAACCGCACAATCACCAAGTTTTGTCTCCGGTCGAGTGGTTGCAATTGGAATAGGGAAATCTTTTGAATACTTGAAAGTATAAATTGTAACAGATTGTTCCTCATAAATTAATTCATCATCAGAACAAGTTGATTGTCCCTTAACTGACCAATTAACAACGCGATATCCACGATAAATCAATCCATCATCATACATTTTTTTAAATAACGTATTTACTGCAAGTGATCTTTTTTCATCAAAAGTGTATGCAAGTCTAGACCAATCGCAACTAGTCCCCATTTTTCTAATTTGATTTAAAATTGTTGATTTAGAATTTTCAGAATATTCTTTAATTTTTTCAAGTAGTTTGTCACGACCCAATTCTTCACGAGGATTTTTAATTCCCGTTTTTTGTAATTCTTTTTCTACTCTTGCTTGAGTCGCAACCGCAGCATGGTCAGTGCCCGGTAATAATAGTGCCTTGTATCCACACATTCTTCTAAATCTTATTTCAGTGTCCAGTATTGAATTTTCTAGCGCGTGACCTAAGTGGAGGATTCCAGTTACATTTGGAGGTGGCATTAGTACGCAATAAGGACTCTTAGCA